>CAZWIL010000021.1:0-15305 GCA_964634175.1 uncultured Vicinamibacteraceae bacterium | reverse complement strand
AATTATGGCGAACAGACCGGGAAGAAAGATCCAACTGGGCAACACCGTTCGTGTGGGAGAATGAGATTCGAACCGAACTCGTCACATCTGGCACGGGCGGCGTTCGGTCGTATGGGCTGAATGGCGATCTTTTGTGGTCACTCACTGGCATGTCGTCGCTAGTCATCCCAACCCCGTTCTCCAAACACGGCTTCCTCTACATCAATTCTGGTTACGTGGCCGATTCAACGCGACCGGTTTACGCAATCCGCCCAGGGGCGACCGGAGATATCACGCTTGCGGAAGGAACGACTAGTAATGACTATATTGTGTGGTCACATCCGCAACTGGGTTCGTATAACCCATCGTCTATCGTCTATGGCGACTACCACTACACCTTACTGGATCGAGGTATCCTAGCTTGTTACGACGCGAAAACGGGAAATGAGGTCTATCGTCGGCAACGCATCACGGCTGGCACACTGTTTACTGCGTCGCCCTGGGCATACAACGGCAAGATTTTCGCACTGAGTGAAGACGGAGACACGTTTGTCATCAAGGCGGGTCCTGAATTTGAAGTACTCGGTCGAAACTCACTGGATGAGATGACCCTCGCCACACCAGCAATCGCAAACGGCAGTATCATTTTTCGCACGGCCTCGAAGTTGTACAGAATTGGAAAATCACCGAGTGAATAAATGTAGTCTGTACTGTGATTAAGTCCGACGTCATATCCAATGACTTCTTCGTTTATCGAGACTTCCTTACCGTGACGCCGGTCACCGTTCGTCCAAATTGTCAGGAAGCTCCGGTCAGGTAATTGAGCCACCTTTTCTTCGATCGCGCCTACCCATACCGCACGATGAATTGGCGACATTGACAATATGGGGCCCAAACACACCTGTATACTCAATTGAGGTGCTGTCATGACGAAGACGACAGAGACATCGTCCGCCACGGTGACCAAACCCAAAGTAACCAACAACTCTGGGCGAACTATCCACCCTCTCTACACAGCCGACGACATTAGTAGCTCGACCGCCGACGAAACGGCTGGAACATTTCCCTACACCAGAGGTATTCATGCGAGTGGGTACACTGGAAAAATGTGGACTATGCGGCAGTTCGCAGGTTTTGGGACACCTGAAGAAACCAATCAACGATATCAAGAACTGCTCGCGGCTGGCGGCAACGGTCTCAGTGTGGCGTTCGACCTTCCGACGCTAATGGGACGCGACCCAGACCATCCTCTTTCTCTCGGAGAAGTAGGAAAGTGCGGCGTCAGCGTCGCGTCGCTGTCCGACATGGAGACCCTCTTCGACGGAATTTCACTCCGTGACATCACCACCTCGATGACGATCAACTCACCGGCAGCGGTGATCTTTGCAATGTACCTTGTCGTCGCCCAAAAACAAGGTGCCGATTGGTCGAAGCTATCGGGCACCCTGCAGAACGACATTCTTAAAGAGTACATCGCACAAAAGGAATACATTTATCCGCCGCGACCGTCGATGAGACTTGTGACCGACGTGTTCGCGTTCTGTAAGGAACACGCACCAAAGTGGAACACGATATCCGTAAGTGGGTATCACATTCGCGAGGCTGGAGCGACTGCCCTCCAAGAACTCGCCTTCACACTTCGAGACGGCATTGAGTACGTACAATACGGAATCGATGCCGGCCTTCAAGTCGATGAATTTGTGCCACGCATATCTTTCTTCTTCAACGCCCACAACGATTTCTTTGAGGAAATTGCGAAATATCGTGCCGCCAGAAAACTCTGGGCCTCTGCAATGCGAGACCAATTTGGCGCGGTTGACGAGCGATCGTGGAAACTACGGTTTCATGCGCAAACCGCTGGCGTCTCTTTGACATCGCAACAACCGCACAACAATGTAGTCCGAACGGCTGTTCAGGCCCTCGCTGCGGTTTTGGGTGGAACAAACTCTCTGCACACGAACTCACTTGACGAAGCTTTGGCGCTACCAACTCGCGAAGCCGCGCTGCTGGCTTTACGCACTCAACAGCTCATCGCTCACGAAAGTGGTGTGGCGAATACGGTAGACCCCTTCGGCGGGTCTTACTTTGTTGAACGTCTCACCCAGGACCTCGAAGACGGCGCCCGTGATTATTTTGCACGGATCGACGAACTGGGCGGCATGGTGCAAGCCATCGAACAGGGATTTCCCCAGCGCGAGATTGCCGAAAGTGCTTACCAGTTTCAACAAGCGGTCGAAACCGGTGACAAGACGATCGTAGGAGTCAATCAATATACCGACGAACTGGACACGCCTGTTGAAACGTTATCAATCCATGGGGATGTCGAAATTCAACAAGTCGAACGGCTGAAACAACTACGAGAGACACGAAACACCCAGGCAGTCACCCGAGCCTTGGACAAATTACGTAATGCTGCAGGTGGCACCGATAATCTCATGCCTCTATTGGTTGAAGCGGTTCAGGTGTATGCAACCGTCGGCGAAATGTGTGACGCCTTACGAGAAGTTTGGGGTGAATATGAAGAAACACCAATGCTATAAGCAGGAGCCGCCTTCATGACAACGGTTGCGGAAAAAACGCCCCCGGTCAGTCAACTATCGGAAGACGAGGAGCTCCTCCGGTCAACTGTTCGCTCATTCGCGACCGGAGAAATTGCCCCGCGTGTTCGAGAAATGGAAGAACAAGGGGTCATCTCCCGTGAACTCATCGACCAGCTATTTGACCTCGGGATCATGGCGATCGAAATTCCCGACCGGTTTGGTGGCACGGGCGGCCATTTTTTCCTTTCCGTGATCACAGTGGAAGAACTTTCACGCATTGATCCGTCAGTAGCTGTTCTCGTCGATGTGCAGAACACCCTCGTAATTAACGCGCTGCTGCGATGGGGGTCTGACACCGTCCAGCAGGAGTTCTTGCCTAGACTCGCTAAAGATACCGTTGGAGCCTACGCCCTGTCAGAAGCCGGATCGGGAAGTGACGCTTTTGCACTGACCACCCGCGCGGTTCCACATGGAGATGAATACGTACTCAACGGCCGAAAGCTGTGGATTACAAATGGTAATGAGGCGGGTCTCTTTATCGTTATGGCAACAGTCGACCCCGACGCGGGCTACCGAGGAATTACAGCATTTCTAGTTGAACATGATCGCCCAGGATTTCAAGTCGGGAAAAAAGAAGACAAGCTTGGGATCCGGGCAAGTAGCACGTGTGAACTTCTGCTTGATGACTGCCATATTCCGAGCGCCAATGTGCTCGGCGAAGTCGGGCAGGGCTACAAAGTAGCAATTCAAACGTTGAACGAAGGTCGGATCGGCATCGGTGCACAGATGATCGGGATTGCGCAGGGAGCCCTAGACCATGCACTGACATACGTCAAAGAACGGAAACAGTTTGGAAAACTTATTGGCGAGTTCCAAGCGGTCCAGTTCCAACTTGCCCAGGCAGCTACGGAGCTCGAAATGGCTCGCGTGGGCGTCTATAACGCCGCTCGACTACGGGATTCAGGCCGACCATTTCTGACGGAAGCAGCAATGGCCAAACTCTTTTCGTCTCAAGTGGCTGAACGAGTCACATCATTGGCTGTCCAATTGCTCGGTGGCGCTGGATATACCAAAGACTACCCAGTTGAAAAGCTCTACCGGGATGCAAAGATTGGCCAAATCTACGAAGGCACCTCAAACATGCAGTTACAAACTATTGCAAAGCAAATTTTAGGAATGAGCTAACGCGCGGAAAGATTACTGGTCAAGTTCTAAGCTGGCTGATCAGTCGTCACACGCCCGACGCCTTTCAACGTCGGGCGTGTCTGATTCCACCACCTACGGTAAGTTCGTATCGTTCGCCTCGGCCGCAGCTTCATCCGCACGATGTCCAGACAGGATCCCCTCCATGCCATAGTTACCTTCATGGCAGGCATATTCAAAAACTGCATCCTGACTCCGGCGAAGCGGAATATGCACCGTCCACGGACTAGTCCACGTGGTCGGGTCATTAAAAGTCACTTCGTAATTGAGAGTGTCCGGGCCAACCAAGGTGTATCGTTCCACTAGATGCAAATTCTCTGCTGACTCGCGGAAACGACTCTTCGGTGAGAAGTTCGTGGTTTCAACAACCAAAGTGTCACCGTCCCAACGTCCTCTGGAATCGCCATTCCACTGCCGAATACCGTCAATCATATGCGGTGTTCCATCAAGTGCAATCACCTTGGCATCGTGAGCCATCTCTTTCAACACAACAACGTTGTCGCGCGCCTGAAAAATCTGAAAATAGCTATTGTAGCCAGCACCAATTCGAGGCACTCCAAAATTCGCACAGCGCTCACCCAGAGGCCGATCCTCAGGACCATCGGCCGGGTGATCACGACGATAGGCCTGACGAACTTCCGACCGACTGACGGCAGCTGCCGTCAATTCTGGAATTTGCCCGTTGGCGGGATCGACTACCAACGACGTCTGGTGAGTAAAATCTCGATCAACCATCCAGAACTGGTTGTAGTTACCAGTTGTGTCATACGAATCCGCGTCCTTGATCTGCGCCAGTGCGGCGAGTACCAGTTGGTCACCAAACTGGGCATCGTTGCCACTTGAGACCACATCCGCTGCCGCACGCTGTAACTCGGCCAGTTCCTCGTCTGTCAATCGCTCTTTATCCGCCCATTCGGCTGGACGCTCGAGTGGCGTAGCGTTGTTATTAGCCCAGACGCCCTGGAGATCCGGGTGCCCATCGACGGTCCTGGGTGCAACCCACGATTCGGTTCCAGGCACTGATTGCCCAACAACGGGCACCGTAAGTAATGAAACACACATCACCACGATTGCCAATCTCGCCAGCGAAGTGAAGTATCGACAACTCATACAAACCTCCTACTTGTCAGGTTGGTCCAGCAAATTCGGTTCATCATCGCATAAAAACAGACAAATCGCGCCACTCAATCCTCACTAGATGCATCTAGCGCTGGTTTTAGGGGACTGTTTCTACCTATCGGTGGGATTATCGCCAACGGGTTTCCGTTGCCACAATTTCACACGTTCACGAAGATCGGCTTGCCACGATTCTGTTCCAGTATCCACGATAATATGCGTTCCATCGTCTTGTATATCAACCGGCAGAAACCGCCTCGCACTTTCCTCTTAAAAAGCGGGTCCAGCATCCGATAGGTCGACACCCCGCCGCTGCCGTTCTCCAAGACGCTCGACCACACGCTCTGGCCGGCAGCGCGTTTCAACAAAAAGCAACGGCAAGTCATACTTATCTGCCAAGGCTATCGCCAATTGACGCTGATCTGCCTGTGAAAACGTCGCATCTAGTATTACTATCCGGCCAGAAGCAACCACTGGTTCAGCTCGAATAATTAGTTCGCGGTAGACCTGACGACGCGAATCCTCTGAATAGAGGCCTCCTTTATCTCCGGCTCGATCGGATAGACGCAGCCTCTTTCCGGTTTTGCGCACCCGATCAGATGAAATCACCACTGCTCTTCCAACCGCATCGGCCAGAACTCTAGCAGCCGTACTCTTTCCTGTCCCCACCAGTCCCGTCATGGTCACGACGGCGCCCCGCCGCCGAGTACACAAAGCCTCGATTGCGAGGTCAAGATACCGACTGGCCGTATCTCTGGCACTAACCTGCTCAGCTCTTGCAGATTCGGTTGCAACTGCCGTAAGTGCAGTCACCTTTGCTCGCACCGTCGCACGATAACTGACAAAGTAGTCAACGACCGAGTACAAATGAAAGTCGTCAGACTCAGTTGCATACTGGCGGAGAAAACGATCTGCGAGATCCGACCGGCCACGATACGTAAGATCCATCGCCACAAAGGCGACCTCTGACGCCACGTCAATCTGTCTGAGGCGATCACTGAACTCGATGCAATCGATAAAAAGAGGGTCGCATCCGTCAGCCTCAAACCAGACATGTTCTAGATGCAGGTCACCATGGCCGTCCACTGCACACCCTAAGCGGCGGCGTATTTCAAACCGCTGGCAATGAGTGTTGAGAAAATTTCGACTGGCTTGCGCAACAGACCCTACTTGTTCGTCGTTCAATAAACCGGCGATTGGCTTAAAGTTGTCTTCGACCGGCTCACTGAGCCTACTAAGCCACTCCGCGGGAGTGAAGGGAGCCGGTTGACCCAAGCGATGCCGCCTGTGGAAACTGACAATGGCTCGAACCATCCCATCCACATGGTGAGCAGTCAACTTGTCCTGCATAATGAGATTGGCCGCAGCACATCCCTTCGGAAGCCGTCGCATGACAACGCAATGCTCTTGGTCTGGCTCCACAATCGACTGGGTCACCACACCCACACGAACACCTTGATCGGTCACCGAGACAGGAGCAACGCCTAAATACACGTCCGGAGCCAACCTCCGATTAAACGTGACCTCACGCAGGCAATCTCGATTGCGTTGTTGACGGGTGGCAAAGTCAACGAACCCAAAATTTACGGCCTTGCGTATCTTGTAGACTCGTGTCGCACTGAAGAACAACCAAGAGATGTGCGTCTGAATAGGTGCCACCTCACTGACACCACCTGTTTCGTTTGGGTATGCCTGTAAACTCTGCAAGCCCTCAACGAGTCTGGCTGGAAGTCCTTCGATTGTAGACACGGGTTCACCGCTCAGTTGGATATTTGAACGTCAAGCCTTGGAAAACTGCAGCACTCCGCTCAACGATGGTTGTGGCGTCAGGTGACTAGGAACACTCTGACCACAAGTCACACATGCAGCCGATCTCTTGATTGGCTACTTCTCGATCGCGCATCCTCGCTAATGAAACAAGTCTACGCAGGGACGTTGCTCTCATCTTGAACCTGGTTGTACCCCAAGTTCTTCGACCCGAGCACCGGCCAGTAAATTAAACATACCCCGATTTCCTTCGTGACACGCATACTCATAGACCAACCCTTCACTTCTGGTCATCGGCAGCGACCCGGACCAAGGCCGCGTCCACGTGGTCGGGTCGATTACAGTGAACTGATAGTCAATGCTATCCGCGTTGACTCGCGTAAAGCGCTCAACCACCCGTAGACTCTCTCCGAGGCCGCCATTGAAACCTCGAATCAAGGCCTGATCATGAAAATTGGTCGTTTCAACAACAAGCGTCTCACCCTCCCAGTGTCCCCGCGAATCACCAAGCCACTGACGAACGCCATCGTCAAGATGCGAGCGGCCATCGATTGGAATGACTCGCACTTCGTGGATGTGCTCCTGAAAAATCGCCACGTATTCCGGTGTCTGCGCGATCTGGTAGTTGTTGTTGTACAAAGTCGGCATCGCCGGTATACCACGATAAATAATGCACCGCTCAGCCAAACGTCGATCTTCCCAGGAATCTGATGGCCCGCGTCCACGTCGAAACTCGACCCGTGCCTCCGTTCGTCGTTGGCCATCCGATGTTAACGGAGGCAACCTGCCATCGCCCGGATCCACGATAATCGACGTTCTGTTATTCGCGATTGTCTTGCCCCGTTCCACCCAAAACTCGTTGTACGCACGGGACACATCGGCAACGGTCAGGCGGCCTCCCGGTTCGGTCCCAAGTCCCGGGGCCTCGTCGTCACGTCGATCGAGGCTTCGAGCTTCAGCAAACTGGACATCGCGCTGGGCCACCTCTTCATCCGTCAGCGTATCTTTGCCAGCAAGCTCAGGCGGACGTTGGAGCGGTGTGGTAGTTGCGTTGTTCCACACACCCTGGAGATCTGGGTCGCCCCACGCTGTGCGGAGCGGAGCCAGATTCTCCTCGGTTCCCTGACCAGCGGTTGACGCAGGCGTGAGGAACGCCACAAAGATGCCCGCTACCAATACACCTCGTGAAGCAACCATTCCGCGACTCATCCGCGACCTCCTTAAAGTAACTGGGTGCAATCTCATTCGTTCAACGCCACGCTCGAAGCGGGCTCGTTGATACCGAGAGTTCCGTCATTCTACGCTCAGCCAGCACCAGTCGCACGCCTTACTTAACCGCCGCGCAGACACTTCCGAAGAAAGTCAAAACGTTAGGAGAGAATTGAGTTCCATTGACGTGAAAAATCATGCCTCAGTCGAACCGTCAGATTATGATTCCCCGACCGAACTTACCTCGGAGCCAATCCCGAATTACACCGACGGACCAGAAGAAAAACACGCCCTTTTCAAGGGAGATGCGCTAAGGTATTCGGTATTGGTCGAACCACCCTCTCCCAAAGGGACTGCTAGTGGTCGACCCGTCCATTTTAAACAACAATGGTGGTCGTTGAGAGACAGCAGACAACCAGATATAGCACCGATGAGGCAATTATGACTGGGTTTGTTCAGTTACGTCCGGCGGGCCGTCTGGTCGTCGGTTTGTTTCTAGGGATTGCATTGTGGTTTAGCTCACCGAACCGCTCTGGAAACGTGGCGGCACAACAAGACCTGCCACCCCTCAGCTACACCATCGCACAGGCCGAGCGAGGCCAGACGGCATATCTAGAAAATTGTGCCGCGTGCCACGGCGAAAATATGGACGATGGTGAGTTCGCAATTCCACTTAAAGGGGTCGATTTTCGCCAACAGTGGCGTGTAAGGTCACTGGAACAGCTTTTCACGGTAACAAGTGTCACCATGCCCCAAGACAGACCGGGGAGATTAGGTGACGAAACCTATGCCGACATCCTAGCTTACATTTTGCAAGAGAATGGAACCGACGCGGGAAGCTCGGAACTTCCTTCTGATCCCGAGGCACTTCTCGCACTGGCACCACCGAATTGGCGGGCGGCACCAGGAGGCGGCTTGGCACCAGGAGTCGTACTTCCGCCAGCACCTGGTCGACCGAACCCGCTTGACCGACTGCGACCAGTTACCGATACCATGTTGCTCGATCCGGCCGACGGCGAGTGGTTGCTCTGGCGACGAACATACGATGCGTTTGGCTATAGTCCGCTCAAGCAAATTAATACAACGAACGTTGACGACCTTCGCGTTGCCTGGACCTGGTCACTAGCTCCCGGTCCCAATGAGTCAACACCCATAATTCACGATGGGGTCATGTTCATCCACGGATACGGTGACCACGTTCAAGCACTCAATGCCGCAACGGGCGACCTCTTATGGCAATACTCCCGGCGTTTACCTCGCGGCGTCACACCAAGTCAGAAAAAAGGCTTCTCCATCTACGGAAATCGACTCTACGTTCCGACGTCAGATGTTCATATTGTCGCGCTCGACGTCAAAACAGGTGAGGTTGTCTGGGACACTGAAGTCGGTGACCCAAACCAACGAACCCGTATGACGGGTGGACCTCTTGTTGCGAAGGGGAAAGTCATGATCGGAACCGTGGGACGCATTGACGGCGGTCCCTACATCCAGGCCCTTGACGCGGAAACCGGAGAACCAGCATGGCGTTTTTACACGATCGCCCGACCCGGTGAGCCAGGCGGAAACAGTTGGAATGGATTACCACTAGAAGAGCGCAATGGAGGCTCCGTGTGGATTCCCGGTAGTTACGACGCTGTGAACAACTTGGCGTTTTTCGGACCAGGAAACACTTACGATACTGGGCCACTTCGCGACCTTGTCGATCAAGAAGGTATCACCAATGATGCACTCTACCTAGACGCCACCCTTGCCCTGAACCCCGACACGGGTGAATTGGTTTGGCACTTCCAGCACCAAGCAAATGGCCAATGGGACCTAGACTGGGCATTCGAGCGGCAGGTTATGGAATTACCCGTCGACGGAGAGATGACCCGTGTCGTCGTCACCGGAGGCAAACAATCAATCTTCGACATTGTCACTGCCGACAACGGTAAATACGTATCGTCCATCGACCTCGGACTTCAGAATATTGTGACAGCGATCGACCCGATCACTGGTGCGAAGATAGTGGATGAGACACTTGTCCCCGGCGATGGAGAAACAAAAATGATCTGCCCTCATGTGGGCGGCGGGCGAGGTTGGTTGCCAACATCATATGACTCAGATACTAAGATGCTGTACATCCCGATCACGGAAGCGTGCATGGACCTCGTACCAGTCCCAGAGGGTGAACGCGGGAATTTGTCGACTGGCGTCAACTGGACAGTACGGCCGCGACCAGAAAGTGACGGAAACTACGGCCGCCTTGAGGTTGTTAACCTCGAAACTCAAGAAACGGTGTGGATAGAACGTCAGCGAGCACCGATTACTTCCGGCACACTGGCCACAGCAGGTGGTCTCGTGTTTGCCGGCGCACTCGACCGGAGCTTCAGTGCATACGACGCTCAGACGGGCACCAAACTTTGGCAAACGCGTTTAAACGATGTACCGAGTTCTTCTCCCATCAGTTATTCTGTCGACGGTAAGGATTACGTAGCAATGGTAGTGGGTGCCGGCGGCTATCAGTCACGAGCGTACAACATGCTCGTTCCAGAAATTCAAAACCCACCGGACCGCAATGCGTCTGTCTGGGTATTCGAACTACCATGACATCACCACACCCGACCGATCGCCCAATCCATCGTGTTGTGAACCTGATTCCAGATGCGGATCAAGTGATTCTCAACATGACCGCCGACGAAGCTCGCGACCGAATTCTCTCTGGGAATACCGAGTTGGTCTTAGATATTCACGGGGCCTTTGCACTCATGGCACGTGACGGTGAACGAGTCTGCCTAGCTCGCAGCTT
Source organism: uncultured Vicinamibacteraceae bacterium (assembly GCA_964634175.1). Lineage (GTDB taxonomy): Bacteria > Acidobacteriota > Vicinamibacteria > Vicinamibacterales > UBA8438 > CAUZIB01. Next base: position 4,703 of record CAZWIL010000021.1, on the reverse strand, counting down.
GAACCGACCATTGCGATATTTTCTTGCGAAGGAACCCGCGGGACCGATGCTGGTAGTTGCTGACCGCATCGACGTCATCCACCGCTTTCTTGTCGAAGAAGGCTATGGACATCAGTTTCACCCGACCTACACACGAATGGTCCCGGCACATCACGTCACAGAATTGCAGCTGATTGGCTGTCCCGACCCCAACCCGATCTACAAACGATTCTTCGCACCACCCCTAGCTACGTTGCCGCCAGACCTGGACATCATCGGCCAGCGATACATTGAGGCACTACTTGATGAACTCCGAGAATGGCTGACGAAGGTTCCAGACACCCAGCCACTAGGGGTGCTCTTCTCGGGTGGTCTCGATAGCGGCGCAGTGTTACTCTGCCTGCATGACGCCCTGCGTCAACTTGGTCAAAGCCCGGCCCGACTCAAGGCGTTCACCTTATCAATCGGAACTGGTGGCGATGACATGCAGCAGGCCCGCAGTTTTCTCAAACAAACCGGCCTGGAGTTTCTGGCCGAGGAGATTGTGACTTCCGTCGACAAGATCGACCCTCTCGAAGCCTGTCGAGTCATCGAAGACTACAAACCACTCGATGTGGAATGTGCAGCGGCTAGTTTGGCTTTATTGCAGGGTATTGATGCACGGTATCCGGACTGGAAATGGCTCATCGATGGAGACGGCGGGGACGAAAATCTTAAAGACTACGAGATTGAACAGAATACTGAACTAACTATCCGTAGTGTCGTATCGAATCGGATGCTGTATCAGGAAGGCTGGGGTGTCGACGCGATCAAACACTCTCAAACATATTCGGGAGGACTTAGTCGCGGATGCGTTCGTGGTTACGCGCCAGCCCGACGGTACGGATTTGAAGTCGTAAGCCCATTCACATCTCCGCGGGTGGTTGCAGTCGCCGAAGGGATTCCATTCGATGCGTTGACCGAGGGGTCAAACCAACGGCTGTACGAACTTAAAGGAGAGGTGCTCACGCGGGGCATTCAACTAGTCTTGGGTCGAACGCTTCCCGCCTTCACCAAACGGCGTTTTCAGGAAGGTGCCATGGCACCGCAAACGTTCGCTCAAGTCTTCGACGCCCAAGGTGATAGCTACCGACAATACTTCCTTGACCAGTACGCATCCAACTAAGCCGGCACCTAATAGCGATCGGGGTCGAGCAAATAAATTATCTGTCGATCCGTGGCAAGCTAACGGTTGGCTGCGAGAAGAAGAGCGCGGACTGGATGGAAAACGGATTCCTAGTCTCACTATCTTCCTGACCGGCGCAGAATGTCCTTTCAAATGCATTTTTTGTGACCTATGGCGGCAGACACTTGACGGACCAACGCCTCCAGGCGCGATCCCGCACCAACTGACGAACGGACTCAAGAAGCTCGGAAAACCGTTACCACCGGGAATCAAGTTATATAACGCCAGTAATTTCTTTGACCCCGTCGCAGTGCCGCCTGAGGATGACCCGGAAATCGCTGACCTACTCAGGTCTTTTACGAAGGTGACCGTTGAATCCCATCCACGGTTTATCAACAAGCGCTGCTTTGAGTTTGCCGACCGCCTGCATGGATCACTGGAAGTTGCGATCGGTCTCGAAACAGCTGATCCTGACATCCTGTCTCGACTTAATAAACAGATGACCCTCGCGTTGATTGAAGATCGTGCCACCGAGCTGCGCGCCGCCAACATCGACATACGGATCTTTCTTCTAGTGCCACCGCCGTATGTAAGTCTCAATGGGGTCGCGGCATCGATCAGGCGATCCGTTACCTACGCGACTGAACTCGGGGCGACACATATCTCCCTCATTCCGACTCGGACAAGATATATGCATGCCACTAATCTTCAGGAGGCCACAGAAGTCGACAAACCCTGCCTCAGTATCATCGAAGAAGTATTCGACCAGTGCCTAGTCACTGCAGACGCAGTAGTATCCGTTGACCTCTGGGACATTAAAGAGTTGGCAACGTGTTCAACTTGCGGGCCGTCACGAATCGACCGTCTGCGCACGATGAATCTCACCGGCCATCAAGTCACCCGTATTCATTGTCCGGCATGCATGTCGTAATCGTCGGCGCCGGATTTGCGGGCGCAATTGCTGCCAGGGTAGCAAATGCCATAGGACATCGCGTCAGCCTTCTCGACCGTGGAAAACATCCTAGATTTGCACTCGGCGAATCATCTACACCGCTAGCGGCGCTTGTCTTGGAACGGCTGGCAGATCGCTACGGACTAGATGATCTACATCATCTGGCCGCCTATGGACGATGGCAAAAACATCTCTCGGATCTGCGCTGCGGGTTAAAAAGGGGATTCACTTTCTACCAACATAAGAAAGACACCTCGTTCGAGAGCGACAGCAAGAACTCAAATCGACTACTCGTTGCAGCGAGCCCGGATGACTTCATAGCGGATACCCATTGGTTTCGCCAAGACGTAGACGAGTTTCTCGTTTGTCGCGCAAAAGCAGAAGGCGTTACTTATTTCGCCGAAACCACGCTGAGCGCGATAAAGGAGGAACTCAACGGATTTTGCCTAACTATTCAACGATCGGATCGCACGCTCACACTTGACGCAGATGTGGTCATCGATGCTTCTGGACCCAGCGCGGTCATCGCCACACACTTGGGCGTAAAATCAAATGCCTCCGATATCAATCTACGAACGAGTCTCATCTACGGACACTTCGAAAGAGTCCAAACACTCGGTTCAACACTTCCGTCCGGTACACCGCTGCTCCAAGGTCCGTTCCCGGATGAACGGGCAGCGGTTCACCACCTTCTCGATGAAGGCTGGATGTACGAACTCCGTTTTGACGACGATGTTGTCAGCGCAGGATTCGTAATCGAACACCAAACCGCCAAGAGCAGTAGCGTAGACGCGTTACCTGAAGATTTGCGTGGAAGTCCACCCAAGGTGTTCCAGAATCTTCTCCGGCGGTACCCGACATTAGATAGACAGTTCAAAGACGCACAATCAGTTCGACCAATCCAAATGATTCACACTCTTCAGCGAAAACTTGTTCAACCAAATGGTCGGCGCTGGGTAGTTCTCCCACACACTTACATGTTTTTGAGTCCATTGTTCTCCACCGGAATTGCGTGGAGCCTCATTGGCGTGGAACGACTCGGCTTGGTACTTGAACATCATGAGCAACCCAACCATGTTACAGCTGGCTTTCAACGGTACGGCGACATCCTGAACCACGAGGCTACTCATCTGCAGCAACTACTTGAAGGAGCCTACAAAAACCGCCATGACTTCGATTCCGTCAAAGCATTTTCCCAAGTGTATTTCGCAGCCGCGAGCTATTGCGAAACCATCCAGCGGTTGTGTGCCCCTCCAAACGAACTCAACGGTCAATGGGCGTGGTTCGGATTCCTGGGTGCCAGTGACCCGATTCTAAGAGAGATTGTCGAGCGAGCAGGCCAAGTCCTACAACATGACTCACCAAGCTCAAAGTTAGAAACAATTCGGCGGTTGATTTCAAGGCGCAATGTAGCAGGGTTAGCTGACTCAAAACGTCAAAGCCTCTACCCGACCGACTTCGACACTATAGTCTCAGCTTCAGAAATCCTCGGACTTTCACCGGACGACATTCGTTCCAAGCTCGCACTCATGCGGTCCTCAGGCTAACCTCGAATCGCGCAACGCATCCTGAGATCACGCACTCCCACTCCTACACATGTAAGACCGACCTCATGAAACCATCGGTGCGTTTCAGAATCTTGCTCGCCGGACGATCATTAATATCGGAACAGGTATGAAAACTTTGTAAAAAAGGCGCGATTGGTTCGCTGCAAGCGATTGGTCACAAGAAACCGCTCAGCCAAGGTCTCACCAAAGTCAATGAAGTCACCCTGCTGATAGTGATCGTCGTAGCCCACAAACAGAACCGTTCCCGAGTTCAGTCGATAGGTAAACAAAATATTTGCATCAAGTTTCTTGTCGAACGAGTTGTACTCCATGATGTTACGGAGGAGAAACCGCTCAGTAAATTGATACGTGGTAAAGGTTCGAAAAATCTTAACGTCGAAGACCTCGGTATCAATTCGTGGGTCCCGTAACTGACTGAAATCAACGCTCACGTCCGCCTGTAATCTCGAGAAAGGCCGAATACTTGAAAGAATCCGCCCGCCACTTGACTGACCAAGAAAAGGCGTATTCGAAAAGAAGATCCCATCACCCCATTCAAAGTTACCTTCCAGAGAAATTCGACGACTTGAATTTAAGGTAAACGACGTCGCGTGAATTGATTTCCAGAAATCAATGCCACCGAAACGCTCCATGTTACGCTCAGTTCCCAGACCGACGCTGATACTTCGAGCGAACGTAAAATCGAACCCTCCCCCAGCCACCTCGTCTTGCAACGTGCCTGAAAAATCGTAGTTTCGCTCGTAATTCACGCGAGGTCCCCAATTAACGATCCAGTTTTCTGGCCACCAACGATAAGCAATGTTGAGCGATCCTCGTCGTTCATCAGTTCGTCGGACAAAGCCAGATTGGTTCCGAAAATCAGGACCAATGTGCCACTGATAAGCTGTCAAACTGAGATTGCGGTCGTTATGGCGGAACATACTCCCCAAGGCACCACCCGATCTCTCCACGCCATCCTCATCACGAGTCACTGACCGGGTCACCACGGTATCCAGAGTGTTGGTATTTCCGAGACGCAACCTGATATCGGTAGCCGCAA
>CAZWIL010000020.1:7769-21465 GCA_964634175.1 uncultured Vicinamibacteraceae bacterium | reverse complement strand
CACAACCCAGCATCGACCTGCTAGCCACATCTCGTCTCTCCGAAGGTTAAGGTTTAAGAATTCGGAATATAGCACCGATCTCATGTGAAGCCCAGGAGACGACACGTGTGCACGGTAAGACCTGTCGCCACGTCACAGCACGTCTTGAACATCATTGGAAACCAAGACGTAACACCTACTGCCTATGAGTTCATCCCATTGGATCCACTGATCTATATTCTGACTCCCGGTGCGGTCATCAGATTTCACTTTGATTCCATGATCATCGTTGGTTACCAACCATGCCCCATATAATGACCCGATGACATTCGACTCTCTCAGTCCTGACGACTTGGTGTCGCACGAACGCCACCTCGCCAACGAGTTTGAACAGCTCAAGGCCACTGGTCTGCAATTGGACCTGACTAGGGGCAAACCGAGTCCAGAACAACTCAGTCTCTCTGATGAACTCGATGCGACTTGCGATGGTCAGTATGTGGTTGACGATGGGACGGACGTCAGAAACTACGGTGGTCTGTTTGGGATTCGCGAGGCCCGCCGTTTAGGCGGCGAACTATTAGGAGTGCACGAGGATCTGGTGATTGCGGGCGGCAACGCGAGCTTGACGTTGATGTATCAATACCTTTCGAACGCTCTGGTCTACGGTCCTCTTGGCCAAGGCACGGCGTGGCAAGACGAAGGCAGCCCACTCCGGTTCCTCTGCGTCGTTCCGGGTTACGACCGGCATTTTACGATCACGGAATCACTCGGTTTCGAGATGGTCAACGTTCCCATGCAAAATACGGGTCCTGATATGGATGCCGTTGAACAACATGTTCGCGAAGACCCACTGATCAAAGGGATTTGGTGTGTGCCCAAGTATCAAAATCCCACGGGGCACACTTTTTCAGAGGACGTAGTACACAGATTTGCTGAACTTGGAAAAATTGCCGGACCACACTTCAGGATCATGTGGGACAACGCCTATGTCGTACACACCCTACACGGTCAGGGGGACTCACTTGCTAATCTGATGGATGCATGTCAGAACGCAGGCACAGCAGATTCTGTCGTCATCCTCGGCTCAACCTCGAAGATTACCCGGGCTGGAAGCGGCATCGCCTTCCTCGCGTGTTCATCAGCCAACCTGAGTCACTTTAAGCAACGCCTTGCCGTACAAACGATTGGTCCGGACAAGGTCAACCAATTGCGGCACGTTCGGTTTCTGCGGGACCATCAAGGTATTGACGCTCATATGCAACGCCATGCTGAAATCGTCAGGCCAAAGTTCGAAGCAGTACTCGAACACCTTGCTGGCGGCCTCGACGGTATCGCCACTTGGACCCAACCGAACGGCGGTTACTTTATTTCTGTGGAGGTGCCTCGGGGAACCGCGGCCACAGTAGTCAAACTCGCCGGAGAGGCGGGTGTGAAGTTAACCCCAGCAGGTTCAACGTTTCCTTACGGAAAGGACCCGGACGACTCGAACATCCGGTTAGCCCCAACATATCCAACCCTCGAGGAAATCCACCAAGCAATGCCGGTTTTTGTGACAGCCGCCAAACTGGCTTTCGCACGTCAGTGCCGTGCGCGCTCGTAAGGAAATTGCACCTACCTTACGCTGATTTTGAAATACATTGCTGAATGAAGTCAGTGACAGCGTCAAAGTCACTGCTAACGGCAACCTCGGTCGGCAACGAAGGAATCTCGTCACGGCTGTTGAGAAAGGCTACAGCTGGGGTGCCGTAGCGAACAGCCAAACGAGCCTCGCCAGCAGTGCCGACACCACCGGGAAGCAAGACCACCACCGACGACGTCAGGATATTGATGTGATTCCTGGACATAGGCTCATCACCGGAAACGTCTCCAACCCCAAGATGCGTGATAACAGGAATGCCAACCCAGGCATTAAAGTATCCGGAAAGAGGCGTCCTGATGGACTCAGCCGTAGCTGTAGACCCCGTTGGAACGATACCGATGACACAACCTAAGCGGCCGTCAACTCCGGCGAATGCCTGCGATACGGCACTCATTACTCCTTCACCCGCTCCAGTAAGCAGGTGATAGCCTTGACTCGCTATCCATTGCCCGAGTGGACGTGACCGTTCTGGGTGACCTTCAACGTGTGACCCCATCACACCGACAATCGGTCGACGGGCTCTAGTGAGCGACAACGGTGACCTGACCATGGTCGAGATTGTATCTGGCGAGCAGTTTCACGGATGCACCCAGCTTGAAAACCGTCCGGCGGTTATAATCCGAACCGGATGATGACCCGAATGTTGGCACCGCTATTCTGTCTAGTTGTGGCGGGTTGTACTCCCTCACCTTCGGCAGGCGGACCCGAATCCCTAGATACCGAAACAGAATCGGTCATGCTCGTCGTCGAGCCGCGATCGGAATGGCGCGTACTGTGGATCGAAGGAGACACCGACCTTCCTGACGGGGCTATGGTCAATTATCGAGCTACTCATGAATTGGCACGAACCGCGCCGACGGAAGACTGGCCAGCCACAAACTTGATCGATTCGGGCCGAGCTACGGTTCAAGGCGGTCACTATTGGGCTCGCATCAACACACTGAATTGGCCCACTGGAGAAGTTGAAGTGCTGGTCCAATTTCCACTACCGCCGCAACCTGAGATCGTTAACGCCCGTTATGGATCCTTTGGCGAGCACCTCACGGGTGGAAACGTCACAGACCTAGGCGGAATGAAAGCAATTGAGATCACACATCGGTTCGAACACATTCGATAGGCAATGGTTACAACCGGCCGATTGAATCCTCACACTTCCTCGGCCCACCAAAACCGGGAGCAAACTCAGCGCCCCCCATATTCAGCATCAGTTGTCTTGTCGAGCCATTCGATCCCTGAACCAAAACCCACGGCAACCTGAATGAAATGCTCACTCGGTGCCGCGCCATGCCAGTGCTCCACATCCGGCCCAGTGTAGTCACTCTCACCCGGCCCCATTTCCCTGAGCGCTTGCCCACGTTTTTGCGTACGGGCACTTCCCTCCTCAACATAGAGAAGTTGACCGAATGTGTGGCTATGCCACGCGGAACGTGCTCCTGCCTCAAAGCGGCGACGAGACACTCTGAGACTCTCAGCATCCATAGACGAACTGAGACCGGTAAACCTCGGATCATCGTTCGCTTGATTCTCCGCGCTAACAATCCAATGCGAAGAAACGAAGAGCGCCGCGACCAGCCAAGCCGTGATACCAATAATTTGTAACACTCGACTTTTCGACGTCATGTTCATACTCTCCTCCGAGCCATAACTGCCTATGTATCGTGTCTAGGTCAATTCAAGACCATGCTAGCTCCATACAAGCAACATGACGCCTTCTACGCTAAAGAGAGCCCTACTCTACGACTGTCACTTCATTGGAGAAAAATCAGTTGAGTCCATAAACACACGCTCAACGCTGGTCAATATGCGCCCATTGACCTGAGATTCCTCTGCTACGCGGTCCCATTCGGGGTCAGCACCAAAATCAGACCAGCTTTGCTCGGCCGCCTCACGGCTTTCGTGAGAAAGAATATAAATAAGCGTATCGTCAGAACCTGGGGAATCTTGTGGAACCCAGTAGCCAACATTTGTCATGCCATGTTTTTCAAAAATCCGCATTGTGTGATCTCTGAAACGCGCCATTAAGTTTGGAAGCTTCCCGGCTGGTGTTGTGTAAGTCCGCAACTCAAACACCGGGTTGGCAGCCGCACTCACAGTCGCTGTAGCATCAACCAGTTGACCGGCGGCAAAGCCTGCGATGAAGACTACAACTGCAAAACCAATGAATCGAATGTTTTTCGTCATGGGACTCTCCTTGATAGTTAACACAAACCTTGTGTGACAGTCGTCAGTATATGATGCACAGCTCAAACTCACCAGGTCAGTCTATGAAGCCGGCTCACCATAATAAGTGACGAAACAACCGTTGGTGGAACAAATGAGAACTGTCGGCTCAATCGTACCGGCTCTGAAAATAATCAGGCAACAGCGTTTTGTAACAGCTGCACAAAATTCTTGTAGGATCATCTAGAAGCTTTTACCCTAGTGGTGAGAAAGCGTGGCCAAGCGAATAGGCAGCCTGCGGAGATCTCTTGGCGCACTCAAGTCGTTTTGCATGTTGTTTCGGGGCGTGGCGCAGCCCGGTAGCGCGCCTGCTTTGGGAGCAGGAAGTCCTCGGTTCGAATCCGGGCGCCCCGACCATTTGCCTCCCGCCTCCGGTATGTCACTACTGCTCAAGACGGCGTTGGCACTCGGACTAACCGTCATCCTGACGACGTTTCTAGCTGCGGCCTCGCAAGACGACTCCTATACGACCGTTCAAAACGGAGTCTACACGTCATTACAAGCAGAAAAGGGTGCAGAGCACTACGAAAGACACTGTCAAACTTGCCACGGCGTTAACCTAACGGGCGCCAATGCCCGTGCGCTTGCCGGAGAAGAATTTCTAAAATTCTGGATGGGACTCACGCTTGACCATATGTTTTCACGACTCCAATCGATGCCCCCTGGCGACATGACCCGCCTCGATGAGGCCACCTACATCGAGCTCTTAGCCTATGTCCTCTCAGCAAACGATTTACCGACGGGAACAGAACCACTCGGCCTCGATATACTCGCGGACGTCATGATCGAAGGAAAGGACGGACCGCAGCCAGCGGTAGAATTTGCACTCGTCCAAGTGGTCGGCTGTCTCTCCAGAACAGCCAACGATAATTGGTTCGTCACGGACGCAAGCGAACCACTCAGAACAAGAGATCCGGATCAGTCCGCTGACGATGCCCGTACGGTAGCTACGTCCATCCAACTCGGCGATGCCTCTTTTGAACTTTTATACGTCTACCCTCGACCTGACGACTTTGAAGGCCACCGGGTGGAAACAAAAGGGTTTCTAATTAGAGGCGAACAGGACCAGCTTAATGTGACAGCAATACAGAGCCTTAGCCCGGACTGCCAGTGAAACCCGTCACAACTCCGGCCCGTTTAAGGTCGAAAGACCGGTTCAACACCCGCTTCAAGCATGACTGCCCGAAGCACCTCAGCGGTCACCGGCGAACTCAAGATATTCATGCCCCGATGAACGCCTTCCGCAATGTTAAGAGGCGTCCAGCCCTTGGCGTTTCTCTGATTCCAAGTCTCAATGTCGGCACCATGATCGACCAGCAAGCGAACGACTGATGGAAGGTGCTTATAGGCCGCACCGTGCATCGCCGTCTCACCGTTATTGTCGACATGGTTGATGTCGCCACCAAGACCCATAGCCAATAAGACCGCCTCGATCACTTCAGGCTCTGTACCAGGGTCTTCGCCAGGCGATGAGGTGCCCAACCCAGCAGCCACCATCAGTGGTGTCGCGTTATCTTCGTTCGATAACAAAGGGTTGGCGCCAAGTTCGGCCAACAAACGCATCAGTTCGATATCAGCGGTTCGCGAAGCCACAAGAAAGGGCGTGCCTCCAACCATATTTAACGCAGTAATCCCAGCAGGTGGACGTTTTGTAATCCTGGCATCAAGGTCGGCACCCTGATCGACAAGCATCTGCACAAATTCGAGACTGCCAACCTCACCAGAACCTTGAGGCGCGGGGTTGTTGCTCCCGGCAATCCCGGCCTTGCGAACCCACGACACTTGGTGCAACGCCGTCCAACCCCGCGGGGACGCATTGGGGTCAGCACCCCGCTCGAGAAAGCGGGCCGCCAATTCGTAGTGTGCATTCCCAGCGGCCAACAATAATGGGTTTAAACCAGGTTCGGGCAACACCTCTCTGGTGAAACCGCCCACCGTCTGACGAGGAATCACCTGTAAGTGCTCCTCAAGGTCCGCACCTGAGTCGAGCAGGAACTCCGCCACTTCAAGTCGCCCCTCACGTGCCGCGAACAGTAGGGCAGTAAACGCCTTTACAGATCTGGCGTGCACGTCAGCACCGTGATCGAACAACGCTCGAACGACATCCACATGGCCTTCGGCCGAAGCCCACATTAACGCAGTCTGTCCACGCCAAGTCTCTACGGCATTCACATCGGCTCCGCGCACCAAAAGAGTGTTCACCGCGTCCACACGACCGGTTCTAGCGGCAATCATCAGAACGGTTTCACCCTCGGCGAGCGGTATATTTGGATTCGCTCCAGCGCCAAGTAACAATTCAAGAATTTCAGCGTTGCCATTGGCGGCTGCTAAAGCGAGGGGCATAACTCCATAGCGGTTCGCAGTCGTGGCATCGGCACCTGCCTCCACCAAAGCAACAACCATCGGCAGGTTGTCTCGGTAGGCAGCCCAGTGCAGTGCCGTCGCTCCATCCGGTTCTATGGCATTCACGTCCGCACCGTTATCAAGCAGTGATCGAACGACCGAAAGGTCTCCCTGCTTGACCGCATCGTGCAATGACGCAGCTGAACCGCTGACAACACTACCGCCACAAACGACCCAACCCAGCATCACAAAACGAAGTAATCGTGTCATTTCCGTCGCCCGTACCAATTCGTTAGAGAGTCACAGGTTCAACAACTCGGTCGGCACGGCCCGTGCTGTCAACGAAACTATCCAGATGAACGCCCACGTGGTCCAGTAGCGTCAGATGCAGATTAGATAACGGAGTGTCACGGTCGAACTTGATATGCCACCCGCCCTTAACCTGTCCAGCGCCACCACGCGCGACCACAATCGGAAGATTGGAATGGTCGTGAACGTCAGGGTTCCCCATGCCGCTTCCCAGCATGTAAGTACTGTGGTCCAAAAGAGTGCCGTCGCCATCAGGCGTTGCTCGCAGCTGCTCAAGAAAATATGCAAACAATGAAACTTGATACGCATTGATCTTGGCTAGCTTCGCTAGCTTAACTGGGTCATTCACATGGTGAGACACCGGGTGGTGTGGTTCAGGGACCCCGATCTGTGGATAAGCCCGGGTGCTTGCCTCCCGAGCCAATTGGAACGTGATTACCCGTGTCATGTCTGCCTGTAAGGCAAGCACCTGTAAATCAAACATAAGTTTGACGTGTTCCTCCCAAGATTCCGGGATACTAGTCGGTCGGTTGAGGTCGGTCTGCGGAGATTCTGCGGCATGTTGCTCAGCGCGCTGAATCCGCCGTTCCACCTCCCGCACCGTGTCCAAATACTCATTGACACGCACCTTATCACTCATGCCCAATTGACTCTGGAGGCGGGACATATCATCTAGGACCCAGTCCAAAATACTGGCGTTCGTATGTCGTTGTGCTTGCCGTTGTTCAATCGTACCTCCATCACCAAACAAACGTTCAAACACCGCGCGCGGATCAGCCTCCGTCGGCAGCGGTGTGGTCGGAGAAGACCACGCCAGGCTGTTTTGATAGACACACGCGTAGCCATTGTCACAATTGCCGACCTGCGCAATCAGATCAGTGCCAAGTTCAAGCGATGGAATTGGCGTCTCCTGTCCAATTTCCTGCGCTGCGATTTGGTCAACAGTCGTTCCCAATTCATAGTCACTGCCTTCCGTCCGCTTAGCGCGCATGCAGCTTAAGAAAGCACAGTTCGAAGAAGCATGGTTGCCCGTCGTATACGCGTTCCGGAGCTCAAGATTCGTGACGACTGTCAAATCATCAAGATACGGTGTGAGTGAAGCTAACGACGGGGAAAGTTCTGTGATGCGCCCCTCGGCTTTCGGAGTCCAAGGCACCGGATTCATCCCCATTGGGATGTACACGTATCCAAGACGACGAACAGATCCAGCCACCTGTGCCGCCTTGGCAGACACTGCGGGAATCATCGCATCCAGTAACGGAAGAGCTAGTGTCGAACCTAGCCCTCTCAAAAAGGTTCGTCTGGGCAACGCCATTTTTGTGACGATCATTGTGTCCTCCGCATCTGAAACGGTACGCTCCTGACAATACCAAGTATCAGCGAAGAAAAACGATACTCGGCCTCCTCGACGTCCCGCAAAATTGTTCGCACAGCCGAAGCATCCCGATAATCTATGCCACGACCAAGAGCATAAGTCAGCAGCTTTTCCGTCAGCGTACCGACAAACAACTCGGGTCTCGATAACACTGCCTCACGCAGTCCGGACACCCCACTGAACGTCAGCCCGCCCGGAAGACTACCGGATGCATCGATCTCGCTCCTACCCTCTCCCAAACTTCGCCACCGTCCAATCGCGTCGAAATTCTCCATCGACAAACCGGCAGGATCCATCAGTTGGTGGCAAGCCGCGCACGTCGGGTTCTCGCGGTGTTGTGCCATACGCTCACGCATTGATAGTGGCTGCCCACTAGAGCCACTCTCTGCTAATGGAGGCACATTTGGCGGTGGCGGTGGTGGCGGCATGCCAAGCAAATTCTCTAACACCCATTTGCCGCGAAGCACCGGAGAGGTTCGGGTGGCATACGAAGTAACCGTCAGGATACTTCCATGGCTCAACAGTCCGATTCGTTCACCAGCCGGGTCTAATTCGACTAACCTGAATTGGTCTCCGTACACATGCGGAAGGCTATAGTGCTTAGCCACACGCTCATTCACAAACGTGAAATCAGCCGACAACAACTGCAATACGCTTCTGTCCTGTTCGACGATGTGGCCAAAGAACATCTCCGTCTCGCGACGAAATCCTCGGCGCAAGTTCTCGTCAAAATCAGGAAAGGTTCGCAAATTAGGCTTGGCAGCATCTAGATTTCTAAGGTGAAGCCACTGAGACGCAAAGTTCGTACTGAGGGACTCGGCTCTGGGATCCCGCAGCATCCGCAAAACTTGCGCTTCCAGCACCCGTGGATCGCTCAACTCCTCTCGCTCAGCTACAGTCAATAATTCGTTATCGGGCAGACTACTCCATAGAAAAAATGACAGGCGAGTAGCAAGCTCGATATCACTCAACCGATACGCTTCACCCGATGCTAGACGATGAGGATCCCGCTCAACACGAAACAAGAACTCCGGACTTGCCAAAAGAGCACGAAGAGCTGTTTCGATGCCCCCCTCAAAGTCACCCTGTTCATAACCAGCGTCGTAGAAATCTAGTAGCGGATCGAGGTCTCGATCGGTGACCGGTCGCCGATAGGCGAGTCGTGCAAGATTCGACACAATCGTTTTTGCACACTCTCGCTCCTGCGCAACCTCATCTGGGCGACAGGAAAAAATCCGTTCTCGGCTGGGTGTTCGTCCCGCCCCAGTCGACTCATAGGGTCCCGTAATCGATACTGAACGTACAGCCGGCTGAACACGGGGATGTCGATTCATGTTGAAATGAGCCTGGTAGGGTTGACGTTCAGTTTCGATCAACGCCGAGTTCTTCTTGATAAAACTTGCACCAACCTTGTGCGGTCCAGCCTCCACCAACACTCGAACCACCAACCCCTTATCAACATCCTCATCAGCGTAGTAGTCTCCGAACCGGTTGCGATTCGGAGTAATGGTAAACACGCCAAGTTGTTCGTCATTCAGAGTAATTTCAATGTCATGGGGTTCAGTCAGGCCTTCAACGTTTTCGTTGCGATTTCGTGAGAGCCACACCTGGATGTCGTACTCACCGTCAAGTGGAAACTGGTAGGTAACTGCTGCGCCACCGCGTGTGCCAAAAGAAAGACCGTCAAAATGATTTTCTTGGGTCAGGTCAACTGGAAGAACAACCACATGACTGTCCAAGCCGAGACCAACCGGACCAACTGCTAACCGACTAATTTTTTGGGCCGCCGACAGATACCGTTCCATAAGAAGTGGCGACAAACCTACTGCTCCAACATTATCGAACCCAAAACTGGCATCGTCTCGAGGTAATAGAGCGGTCACGTCGACATCTAATGCCAACAGGTCTCTGATGGCATTGCGATACTCTGTACGAGTAAGCCGCCGGAAAGTATCGGTGCGACCAGGATTCAGATATTCCGCCGCCAAACGATCTAATTCAGTCTCCAAATGCGAGACCATATTGGCGTAGGCATCTTCGCCTGGACGTGGCATCCCAATCGGGGGCATCGCCCTAGCCCGTAACTTCCGAAGTGCCCGTTCCCAGAGTTCAATATCTGCAGCAAGATTACTCAGGTCGGCAGTGTCCAGCGCGACACCACCAACTAGAGCTCGACCGTTATGACACTGAACGCAGTAGGTCCTAATGAACTCTGCTTGGCCACTGGAGGGCACAGTTTCAACCTCTGACTGAACCACGCCTTGAGCTTCGGCATGAGCAGACGATAGAAACGCCACAAGCAGTCCCGCGGCAATAGACGCCAACATACGACCCGCTTTCGTGGTCACATCAACCTCCGGTGTTGGTTAAGGAATTATACGATGGTACCCTTCTGATACGAACTGATAATGGCTGAGGCCGTCTAGTGAAAAATAGAACCAGTTATTTGGGAATCGCAATATCAATATTGATCGCATCAGTAGCGATCTTATTTTCAGCCTGCGGGGCGGCGCCAGAACCCGTCCGAGTTCTGCGGATTCCCGAAGAAGGACGGATGCCCCAGGCGGTAAACGATAAAAATGGCCTTACGCATCTGATGTATTTCCGTGGAGCTATGTCCGGCGGCGACCTTTATTACTCACGCTGGAACACGGAAGAGCCAACCTGGACAGCACCAATCCGAATCAACAGCGAACCTCGTACATCGATCGGAATGGGCCCCATGGATGGGGGTGACATGGCGCTTACTACAGGTAACACGGCGACTCCTCACATACATGCCGTATGGTTCCAGAACAACCCATTGAGGCTGTTCTATACGCGGAGTACCGAGGGCGGGGACAATTTCGAGCCACAACGAACACTGATCGAGATCGAAGGCCAAATCATTGAAGCCAGACCCAGCATAGCAACTGACGGACGAGACCAGATATTTATCGCGTGGCATGGTGCACCAACTAACAAAACCGACGACGCCAACCGCGCAGTCTTTCTTATGACCTCTGAGGACGGAGGCGAAACCTTTGGACCACCGCGTGTCATCAGTCCCCCCGAAGAAGGTGCGTGTGGCTGTTGTAGTCTCGAGCTATTTTTTGACGAGGGGACCGTCTGGGTATCGTATCGTGGAGCCGAAGACAATGTCGGCCGCGGGCAACGTCTCTTGCGATCAACTGGTCCGGATCAGATGTTTGCAGACGAATTGATTCAACCTTGGTCTCTCGGTGCATGTCCTGTAACCACGACAACATTCGCCAAGGCGCCGGATAGAGTCCGTGTGGCTTGGGAAACGGCGGGAGAAATCTACTTCGCTGAAGTTAACAACCTAGCTGATGTTGTCTCCCCAGACGGAGAAGCCAAATTCAGGCGAAAAAACGCGACCATCGCCACGAACAACCGCGGTGAGACCCTACTCGCCTGGGGCGATGCGCCGGGATATCGAGCTGGAGGAACGCTGAACTGGCAACTGTTTGACAGTAACAACCGGGCCATCTCGGAGATGGGACCAAACCAAGACACCATTCCAAGTGGAAGCGGTCCGGCCGTCACGGTACAATCCGACGACACGTTTTTACTTTTGTACTAAAAGATTCAACCTAATCAACTGCACGTGTCTGATTAAAAAAACGCGCGCCCATGCCACGTTCGTTCCGCATTCGTCTCCCAACGACCATCCCTCACGTCGCCGAGACGAGTGAGCGTGTTATCAAACACCGTGGTGTCGAGACTTACTTCGCCATCAGCCACTAAGGCCGAAAACTCTTCCCGGGCTACACGAGCTATTTCGTCTCCTCGACGAAATAGCACTGGGGCATGGTCTACCAACTCCACACCCAGTTCCTGCTGCAGCGTCTTCATTTGTCTGACCAACGCGTCAACGGAACAACCAGATGGTCCGACCCGTTGCTGATCGACCGCTATAAACAAAAATCGGTCATACCTGATTTCACGTCCTGCCGTAAGAGGCATGTCGTGGGCGCCCCATTGAGCAAGAAATCCATCAACACTCGCTAACAATTGCGTTTGTTGATCATTTGAGAGAACACGGTCCGCAGAAAAAATCCAAACCCGCGAATCCGCCGGAAGTTGTGCAAAGTCAATTCGTGGCATAGAAGACTAGAATACATCTCGTGGCTCAAGAACTGAAGGTCGAGACAATTCGCACGCAAATCACTGGGCGTTATCTTGTACGACCAGCTCGTTGCACCAACCCGGCCCCGATACTCGTTGGCTTCCACGGTTACGGCGAGAATCCGAAGCATCACCTCGACGAACTCTTGTCAATTCCGGGCCTAGAGAACTGGATTTTGGTGTCAGTCTCTGCCCTCCATCGGTTCTATAAACGAAAAACTGGCACTGTCGTCGGCAGCTGGATGACCTCGGAAGACCGTGAGCACTTGATCTTGGATAACCTGCGATATGTCGACGCCGTCGTTGACAGTGTATCGAGGACACACTCCACAAACGGAAGAGTCGTCTACAGTGGCTTTTCCCAGGGTACTGCGATGGCGTATCGCGCGGGTCTGCGAGGAACCAGCCCAACAGCCGGGATCATGGTTCTCGCGGGCGATATCCCGCCCGAACTCCAGGCCCGCAAAGACGCGACTTGGCCCAAGGTCCTCCTGGGGCGCGGAACCACTGACTCCTGGTATACCGAGGACCAGATGAGCAAAGACGTCACGTTTCTTCGGTCGGTAAATACCTCCCTCGAAACTGTCGTGTTCGACGGTGGCCACGAATGGCACGACGACTTCCGTCAGGCTGCGGCGCGGTTTCTAAAAGCCACCCAGGTTTAATGCCAAAACGGTTCGCAATTGATACAGGACTGTCGGGGACCGTGTCGGGTCTGCATTATCCTGCTGAGCAACATTGTGCCGACCAGACACTTCTGATTTTGGCGCATGGCGCAGGCGCCTCACAAGACAGCGAGTTCATGCGCTGCTTTGCTCTCGGCATGGCGGCCCGCGGCATTGATACAGTCACGTTTGATTTTCTTTACATGGCGCAAGGCCGTCGAGCCCCGGACTCCAAGTCGAAGCTCGAAGCCACCTACCTGGCGGTGATCAAAGAAACACAGCAGACTCTGCCGTCCATGACATCCCGTCTTGTCATCGGAGGCAAGTCCATGGGTGGACGAATTGCGTCTCAACTTGCTGCCGACCCAAGTCTCGAAATGAAGCTAACGGGGTTAGTATTTTTAGGCTACCCCTTGCATCCTCCTGGCCGCCCCGAACGAAGACGAGATGAGCATCTCGCCTCGATCACAGCTCCCATGCTTTTTGTACAAGGAGGTCGTGACCCGTTCGGGAACAAAGATGAGATGCGACCAGTCGTTGATGCCTGCCAACACGGCAGCCTCCACGTTGTTGAGGGCGGAGATCATTCCCTCAAATTGCCGAACAAGATGAACCTTACGCCCTGCGCGGTGTACGATTCCGTTCAAGACGTGATCGGCCGGTGGATTGAAACACTTTAAACAGACTCCTTCAAGTTCACCGCGTCAAGGAATGGCATCATCCCACGTAGACGAGAGCCAACTTCTTCGATCGGATGCGCCTGCTCTGTCTTCCGTGTCGCCATAAACCACTCTCGACCGGTCTTGTCTTCGTTAATCCAATTATTTGCATAAGTGCCGTCTTGAATTTCCGCCAGAATCTTTTTCATCGCCTGTTTGGTTTCCTCAGTCACCACCCGCGGACCGCCCGTGTAATCTCCATGCTCGGCAGTGTCGCTGACCGAGTACCGCATGTAGTTCAATCCACCTCGATAAAACAAATCGACGATCAGTTTCAATTCGTGCATACACTCGAAATAAGCGACTTCAGGTTGATATC
>CAZWIL010000020.1:0-7759 GCA_964634175.1 uncultured Vicinamibacteraceae bacterium | reverse complement strand
CAGCCTCAACAAGCGTCTCGAATCCCGCTTTGACGAGTGCGCTTACTCCACCGCAAAGAACCGTCTGCTCTCCAAAGAGGTCTGTCTCGGTCTCTTCGGCAAACGTGGTTTGGATGACTCCCGCACGAGTTACACCCAGACCTTTGGCATACGACAACGCTAGCGCCTGGGCACCCCCCGTCGCGTCTTGTTCGACAGCAATCAATGCGGGTGTGCCTCCCCCTTCAAGAAATACCTCGCGCACCCGGTGACCGGGAGCTTTCGGAGCAATCAATGTCACATCCACATCTGGAGGAGGCTGGATTGTCTTGAAGCGAATATTAAATCCATGGGCAAACATCAACATTTTTCCGGCGGTCAAGTGTGGAGCGACTTGCGTCTGATAAATACCAGCCTGCGTTGTGTCCGGAGTAAGCAACATGACCACGTCCGCCCAAGCTGACGCCTCTGATCCTGGCAAAACCGTTAAGCCTTCGGCCTCGGCCTTTGATTTCGACCGACTCCCTTCGTGCAACGCAACTCGCACATCGATACCGCTATCTTTTAGATTAAGGGCGTGAGCATGTCCCTGCGAACCGTAGCCAAAGATGGCAACCTTCTTGTTCTGAATCAGTGACAGGTTTGAAGCATCGTCGTAATAGATCGTGGCCATTGAAGACAGTCCTCGTTTTCTAGGTTCCCGCATCCACAACTGGATGCAGTCTCACGTTGTGGGTCAAACGCAGTTCCGTACTATACCGAATAGGAAATGTTCTCGTCGTCTGGGCTTGTTTTCGCAGTAACACGAGGCGGTTCGGGAGGTTCGACCATGACACTCTGCGACCCACGTACCATACCGACACGACCGGTGCGCACGAGTTCAAGAATTCCATAGGGCTGCAAAACCTCCAGCAAACCGTTAATCTTTGCTTCGGTTCCGGTGGTTTCAATAATTACAGCATCCGGCGCCACATCAACAACACGCGCGCGAAAGACATCAACCAATTGCATCACATGACTGCGAACCTCCGGGGTGGCAGTGGCCACTTTAACCATGGCAAGTTCCCTATACACCGCCGCTTCAGCTGTGATGTCATGCACCCGAAGCACGTTGACAAGTTTGTAGAGATTTGCCTCCAGTCGACGGGCACCATGGGTATCACTTTCAACCAAAACCGTCATGCGTGACACACCTGGTTTTTCAGTGTGGCCAACCGTAAGTGATTCAATATTGAAGGCTCGTCGTCGAAACAACGAAGCCACACGATTCAAAACACCAGGCTTGTCCTCAACGTAGATGACTAGGGTGTGTTTCATGATTACAAATCCAAAAATGACACTACCGGTTCGCTCCCTCTGGCTTTCTCAAAAAGTGAATGAACCGTAGGTGCTATTCGTT
The DNA here is from genome assembly GCA_964634175.1 of uncultured Vicinamibacteraceae bacterium. Classification (GTDB taxonomy): domain Bacteria; phylum Acidobacteriota; class Vicinamibacteria; order Vicinamibacterales; family UBA8438; genus CAUZIB01. The sequence goes on along the minus strand of CAZWIL010000020.1, from coordinate 6,381 downwards.
CTAATCATCGTCCGCAGTCTCAACAATAGGAGCCTCGCTCGGTCGACGAATCATGTCGTGCAAGTCAGCTCCAGCCGGAACCATTGGATATACTGTGTCCTCCTGCTCAACTTTGAAATTAATTACCACAGTACCTTCACAAGAACGAGCCTCCTCCACTGCCGGAACAACCCCGTTCCGGGTGTCCACCGTAACTCCTTTAAGGCCGAAGCATTCTGCCAATTTGGCGAAATCTGGACTCAACAAGGGAGTTGCAGCGTACCGACGCTCGTAGAAAAACTCCTGCCATTGGCGGACCATTCCAAGATATCCATTATTGATAATCGCAATATTGATTTTGAGCTTCTCTTGGGCGATGGTCGCCAATTCTGCCATGGTCATCTGGAACCCACCATCGCCAGCCACCACCCACACTTCCTTCTCCGGACACGCCAATTTGGCCCCAATCGCAGCCGGCAGCGCAAAGCCCATAGTTCCCAATCCGCCTGATGTAATCAAAGAGCGGGGCTGCTCATGATGGTAGTACTGCGCTTCCCACATCTGATGCTGTCCAACATCGGTTACGACAACTGCATTCCCTTCAGTAAGCCGCCAGATATCGTTGATAACATGCGCGGCATACAGATGACCGCTATCGGGAAGATTCTGAATGTCACGCACCGCCACGTCACCCTTCATTTCGTCGATTGCGGACAACCAACTCTTCCGGTGACCCGTTTCCACATGAGGCAACAGAGACTGCAATACTTCTAACAGGTCACCAGCGAGCGCCAAATCAACCTTCACATTCTTGTTGAACTCAGCCGGATCAATATCCACATGAATCTTAAGAGCGTTAGGTGCGTAGGTCTTGAGGTTGCCGGTGACCCGATCATCAAACCGCATTCCTAAGGCCACCAAAAGGTCAGCTTCCTGAATAGCCTGATTCACCCATGCCTCACCGTGCATGCCCATCATTCCTAGATTGAGCGGGTGTAATGCCGGTAACCCACCAATACCCAACAAAGTCATCGCAACCGGACTTTGTGCCTTCTCGGCGAGCTGGCGAACCACAGTCATGGCGCCCGAAAGCAACACACCATGCCCAGCCAGAATCACTGGTCGCTTTGCGCTATTAATTAACTCAGCCGCCCGTTTGTATTCGTCTGCTGTTGGACTGAGATCGGGACGATAACCTGGTAGTTTTACGTCACTCGGATCCCACTGTAATTCTGTCGATAGTTGCTGAGCATCCTTCGTAATATCCACGAGCACCGGGCCGGGCCTTCCACTGCGCGCAACATACATTGCTTCATGAATCGTCGGCGCGATCTCTTCGGCACTGGAAACAAGATAGTTATGTTTCGTGATAGGCAATGTGACGCCCGTGACATCGGTCTCCTGGAACGCATCTGTTCCGACCACTTTACTGCCAACCTGCCCAGTGATACATACGAGCGGTGATGAATCCAACATTGCAGTCGCGATCCCGGTAACCATATTGGTCGCACCAGGACCTGAAGTTGCTATCGCTACGCCGACCTTGCCACTAGCACGAGCATATCCATCCGCCATATGCGTTGCACCCTGTTCGTGTCGAACTAAGACATGGCGAATCGGATAGTCCAACAATGCATCATAGGCCGGAAGAATTGCTCCGCCAGGGTAGCCAAAAACAGTTGTAACTCCCTCGTTAACGAGCGCCTCCCAAATAATTTGCGCGCCGCTTCTTATTCGTGACATGAATTATTCCTCGACGTCAGGCTCTTCCCTGTGTAAACGTCATTTCCTATGTCGTCGACGTTCCAATGAAGGCAACCTTATGCCCTCGATTCAGCTCGTGACTGCCCCAGTTGCCGCCGATGACACCAACCGTGCATATTTCCCCATCACCCCAGAATCGTAACGGGCGCTGGGTGGAGTCCAACCGGCCATCCGGTCGGCCAATTGAGCATCAGTCAGCGCAACATTCAGCGTGCGACGGTTCAAATCGAACTCTACCGTATCACCTTCTTGAATAGCCGCGATCGGACCTCCGTTGGCGGCTTCCGGTGCAACATGACCCGCCATAAGCCCACGAGTGGCGCCGGAAAAACGTCCGTCAGTCAAAAGTGCAACCGACTCTCCAAGACCGGCACCCATAATCGCTGCTGTCACCGCTAACATCTCTCGCATACCGGGCCCGCCCCGCGGCCCTTCGTAACGAATGACCACCACATCTCCGCCTTGAATTCGCCCCTTTTCAACAGCCTCAAATGCGTCCTCTTCGCTATCGAAGACACGAGCAGGACCCGTATGCTGCGTCATGGCGTGCCCAGCAACCTTCACAACACAGCCGTCGGGAGCAAGATTGCCTCTCAACACAACGAGCCCCCCTGTAGTCTTTATCGGATCAACAACGCTATGGACTACCTTTTGACCCAGTGTTTCCTCAGAACTAGAGGCTTCTTCGCCAACCGTCCGCCCAGTTACCGTAATCGCATCCTCGTGGAGAACCCCGAGTTCCTTGAGTCTATTGGCGACTAGACGGATACCGCCAGCCTGAAAAAGATCAGTCGCAACAAACTGTCCACCTGGCTTTAAATCAGCTAAAAGCGGAACATTTCTGTTTATCCGGTCAAAATCGTCCAAATCGAGTGGGACCCCTGCTTCACTGGCAATCGCCAATAGATGGAGCACCGCATTGGTCGAACCGCCGGTGGCTGCCACCGATGCAATGGCATTCTCAAGCGACTGCCTTGTGACGATCTCACGAGGCTTCAAGTCCCTCTCAACTAGTTCCATGAGCGTCTCTCCTGCCTTCCTAGACACCACAGCTTTGGAAGCATCCATCGCAGGCACTGCGTTAGTACTCATCGGCGAGATACCAAGCAGTTCGCACACAGTCGCCATTGTGTTAGCCGTGAACTGGCCACCGCATGCGCCTGGCCCAGGACAGGCGGTTTCCTCGAGAGCACATAATCGTGCGTCTGTCATTTGCCCAGCCGCATGGGCTCCTACTGCCTCAAACACATCCTGAATCGTGACATCCTGACCTTCCCAGTGACCTGGTGCAATCGAACCTCCGTAAAGTAGCAGCCCTGGAATATTGAGTCGCACCAAGGCCATGACCCCTCCAGGAATGGTCTTATCGCACCCAACAAGAACCACCAAACCGTCGAACAAGTTTCCCCGAGCAACAAGCTCAATCGAGTCGGCTACAACCTCCCGACTCACCAGTGACGCCCGCATCCCTTCACTCCCCATGGTGATACCGTCAGAGATTGACACCGTATTGAACTCCATCGGCGTTCCTCCGGCATTCCTGACACCTTTCTTCACCTCATCAGCCAGACCACGAAGGTGGTAATTACACGGGCCGATCTCAGTCCAAGTATTGGCAATACCGATAATTGGTCGCCTTAAGTCATCGTCCGTAAATCCGACCGCCTTCAGCATTGCCCGCGCCGGCGCTCGACTGGGTCCTTCTGTGATCGCTGCACTTCGTCTTTTTGTCGTCATATTTGCCACGGCTACGCTAAATTACAAAAAAAAGGGCCATCACCCATGAGATGATGGCCTTAACTTACTTTCTAATTTTCTTTCGGCCAAATCATCCACTGTTTACGCTCGTCACCGTCGGCGCAACAACGCCGACGACACGAACGGCGACAGCCACAATCACACATAGACCCATAACTATTCCCAATGCCCTATTGGCTTACTTTCAGCCAAACACGTAAGAAGATACATTGTACTCCGCTATAGGCAATAGAAGTCAATGTTATATAACTTAAGTTATTATAACTTTAACTTCTACACAAAAACTCCCTTAGGGAGCCGTCCCCCAAAACAGTTCCGCAAGAAATCCAGCGGGGATTCCTACTACCAGTAAAGCCATACTAATTACCAAAAATCTCGTATATATCGGTATTCTCTGAACACGCTGAGATACAACTCTGCTCACCGCTTCCTGTCGGTCGATCGCCTCATACGCGCGGTTAAGGCTATCTTGATCGGTCACATCGAAGTAGTCGCCTCCGAAGTCTCGAATTAACGTGATGAATGGCGGCACCGTGGGAGCCTCAGGCGTATCCGTCGCTGGATTCTCAGCGTTGATGTAGATCACATACGGAACGATATTCCGCCGTTTAAGCTGTGCTAACTCAACGCCAGGAATTTCGTCAACATCAGCATCGGTCACAATCAAGAGAGCTCGGTGCTGGCCAACCGCTGCCCCTCCACTAGCTTCATCTTGATCAAAATGCTTCATCACAGCCCGAAGGGCTTCTACGATATCGGTACTTCCTTCAGTTGGAATGATCCGAACTTTGTCGGCAGGAATAAAGAACCTATCTAGAGCTGAACCTGGCTCTGGAGCCAAGATTTTCACGGTGGCGTACGGCGCTTCCATCACTTGGAAGTAATACAACTCATCATCTAAGACAAAATCGTCGACCATGTAGGGAAACGACGAAAATAACCACAACGACACACGATCGTTTTTCTCGCGACGCATTTCAAGAAATCTCAGGTGCGCCTCCCTGGCAACCTCCGCCCTCGATTGTCCAGTCTGCGGAAATTCCCACGCCATAGACAACGAAGTGTCGACCAAATCGATTCGGACTCTCGACTCGACGTCACCGGTAATTTCTTCGGTGGCGGTCAGGAACGGGTCTGAGAGTGCAATCGCAACACCAACAATGGCAAGTGCCAGCAGTAACTTGGGCGTGTTGTATAAAAACATTGCGAACATACCCCTGCGATGCTTGCGACCAACAAGATATCCAGAGTGATGCCGTGAATGCCTTCTGGCGGTAAATGTCACACGAGCGACGGTCGCCATCAGAACCAGAACTAAGAGAATTGATAACGCAAGAGATAATTCGACGTCGCCGTAGCGCACCTGGTCAAATTCCGTCTCAGCGAGTTCAAGAACTCTCGCCCAGATGAAACCAACAAATTCAGCCCACTCCATCAACATAAGAGAATTCAACCTAGACAGACCAACAAAGGTTCAGTGGAACGCCCACCATACTCAGACGCCTCTAGCTCCCTGGAATCATGATATGTGCAGCGGAAGTGCCAGACTCCATAATCCACGAACCGCTTTGGCTATAGCCACCTTCGATGGGAAGACCCAAGGTTTCACCCGTCGCAAAAGGGACCGCGATCGTAATGTGTGGCCGGTTAGCGTTCGCAGACTCTCGATCTTGCCCATTGACAGAGTACCAAACGCTACCGAACTCCGGGACTTCACGACTCCCGTCAGATTCCTGGGACTGGAACATCGATTGAACTTCGTCCGCATTGTTAGACGCCATACGCACCTTATGATTCTGCGCTGCGCGGGCCAGATTTCCTGTACTCGTGCATTGAGCGCTGAATCCCCTACCGGGCTCATTGGATCGGTCATAGCAAACAAGCCCGTTCGAACCTTCTCGCAGTGTTTCATGGCTGCCATCCTCGGCAAATCGGATCACCATAGCGTCTGCTGCCATCGCAGCAGGGGAGGCCATCACAGCCCGTGCAATCTCTTCATCAGAGGATTGAGCTCGTACAAACAACGATGCTATCAAGAGAAAACAGAACACTAGCGCACTGGACTTCATGGAATACCCTCCGTTCAAAATACCACGTGTAAACAACAGAAATGCTTCAAAATCAGCCGCACCGTGTCACCGCTGACGACACAATCGGCCTAGGGTAGACTAAACGTCACCACCGCATTAGCCAAATTAAGCGCAGCAACCTCTAGGAAACATTGGCAAACGATTTGTTTTACCCATAGGCTGCATAATCGCCTACTCGCGACACACGTGCAACTAATTGAATAATTAGACAAACAGCTTTAGCGAGGACACACGATGACGAGAACCGGTCGAGCTGTAACGATGCTGACAGCTGTGGGAACACTGACCACGCTTCTGACAGGAACTGTTGCAACTGAAGCGGGGCAAGGCACAACAACCCGCCAAGGCACACCACCTACGATTTCAGCTGGCGGACGCACCGACTGGGGCAGCCACAATCTAGACCTGCATAACCGTCGCTATGCAGAACTTGACCAAATCAATACAACTAACGCGAACCGACTCCGCTCGGAATGGTCTTTCGACGTGCCTGCCGGCGTCGACGTTAGTCAAGTAACACCTCTTGTCGTCGACGGCATGATGTATTTTCACGCCGCGAACATGGTCTTTGGAATTAACGCAGCGACAGGCGAATCAATCTGGACGCTAGAACTTGATGTTGCCGAACGAAATCGGGTGCGTGGCCCCACTTATGCAGAAGGGAAAATCTACTCATACAACGGTGCCAACCTCGTTGCGGCCGACGCCAAAACAGGAGAATTGGTGGAATCCTTCGGTGATGGTGGCGTCCTCCCCGTCGTCGGACTCGCTTTGCAGACTAAATACCCCG
>CAZWIL010000019.1:0-22062 GCA_964634175.1 uncultured Vicinamibacteraceae bacterium | reverse complement strand
GATAAGTTCGATTGACTGGCGCCTCAATCACCTCTTCTTTCATGCCAGGACCCAATGGATTCGGATCACCATGAACCAGACGAACAATGTCAGCGCGATATTGCGGCAACTGGCTACTCACCATAAATTGAATAGTTTCACCCGGTTGGACGCTTAAGCGATCGGCATACCCAACTACGCCCATCGCTACCAGACTATCGGCAGGTGACATGTCCTGCTGCGCAGTCCCATGGAGCACCGTAAATATTGTAAGAACGAGCAAAATCGACACACAGACCCTTGTTCTAGACATAACGTCCCTCCAGACCACCTGGTGGTCAACAGATCAGAATCCGGCCTTATTAAAACGACATTTACTCTTCAGAGCTACCGCTAGACCACATTTTTCATCCAAATAATTGTGAAGCACATATTACTCAGCGGCAGAGTTGGACAAAGTCATTCTATGCGCAAGTTCTAACGCTGTCTGTAGAGAATTAAACATGCGGGCACGACAACCCCGTTTGCAGCGGATGAAAATAGGATTATCCAATTACAAAAAGACCAAAACCGCAGTGAAACAGTCGAACGTCTTTCGACTTACTGGAGAGCCACTGGCTCCCTTGAACCAAGGCGGCGGAGCAAAGCCGCCGTACTCTCAGAAGGGGCGTTCGCGTTGCTACGCTCTACGAGATAAAGTGGTGTCCGACCTCGTTTATCCTCAACGTTCACATCGGCGCCGCGATCTACCAAAAGCTGAATTACCTGGTCCTCCCACATAGCAGCAGCACCATGTAATGCAGTCTGACCACCACGATTGGTCGCGGAGACATTGGCCCCATGATCCAAAAGCAAGCGAACCGCCTGCAGAACAAGATCGTCCGGCGGTCGCCGCGCGTCATTTTCACCCAATCCAGACGCCACCATTAGCGGCGTGACGCCAGCCGCATTTGCCAAAAATGGGTCAGCGCCAGCATTCAGCAATACACGCATCATTTCCAAATTTGCGTCACGCGTGGCTAGCCAGAACGGACTCGCCCCGTCATAGGCATTACGGGACACATAATCTCCGCGTCGAAATGGTAGCGGTCTAGTTAAAACGGCGTTAGGCTCGGCTCCAGTCTCGAGCAACGCTTTGAGGAGAGTCATCTTCTCTGTGTCGACAGCGAAGTGAAGCGCTGTCATGCCAAACTGATCGGATTTATTCCGATCGGCCCCGTGGTCAAGAAAATAGCGAGCGAGTTCTTCATGCGGACTTTGGCTGACGACCAATCGATAGTCACTACCGGTGACAGCGTCGATACTCGCAGCAGCCACCAGTAACGGACTATACCCATCTGGTGTCACCTGGTCGACATCGGCACCAGCCTCCACCAGTAGGCGCGCAACCTCGATGGCGCCCGCTCGAGCGGCAAATAACAGTGGCGTAAATCCATCTTGTGAGCGAGCCGTCAGGTCCGCACCAGCTTCCACTAGCGCTTTAACCACAGCTACATGGTTCCCCGCCGCCGCCCACATCAACGCCGTCTGGCCGCGATCGTGTTCTGTCGCATCGGGGTCCGCCCCTCCAGCCAACAGTTTCATAACAGATGAAACCGGTCCCGTACGAGCACACGTCATCAGAACTGTCTCACCGGCTTGTCCAACAGACCGTGCATCCGCACCAGCTCGCAATAACACTTGAACCATCGCATCACTCCCGTTGCGACAGGCCAACACTAGTGGGGTGATAGCAAGATCATTCTTGGCATCTACTTCAGCACCGGCTGTGATCAGGCGCTGAGCCATCTGCACCTGATCCCAGTAGGCAGCCCAGTGCAGTGCTGTAGCACCATCCGGTTGGGTGCTCTTAACATCAACACCCTCTTCAATCAACGCCCTGACCACATCCGATTCGTTACGCTCAGCCGCATCCGCCACCCGATTGTCCTCAGCTGTGAACCCAGTGGCTGCAACCGTCAGTGTCGCGACTAACACCACCACCCGAAACACCTCACGGTTTATGACTATTCGTTGGACTTGCATGCAATCTCTAAAACACAACTCTCGGTTACACCTCAGAGAGCTGTTTAATCTGTCCGGTGCTATCACCAAACGATTCCATCGGGACACCCAACCGATCCAAGATCGTTAGGAACAAGTTAGTAACAGGCGTGTCCGATGCAAATTGCAGGTGACGACCTCCAGTAATCGTTCCCCCACCGCCACCAACCACCAATGCTGGCAAATTGTGATGATTGTGCCCATTTCCATCACTCATCCCACTGCCGTAAATAATCATGGACGAGTCAAGCAATGAACCATCACCGTCCGCTGTTGATGCGAGACGGTCAAGATAGTAAGCAAAGATCCTCGCGTGATACTCATTTACCCTAATCAGCTTATTGATCTTTCCTCCGTCACCACCATGATGCGACAGCGGATGATGAGCGTCGGGAACACCAATTTCCGGATACGCCCGCTGACTCGTCTCGTGTCCCACCATGAAAGTGATAACCCGCGTAAGGTCAGCTTGGTAGGCCAGAACCTGGAGGTCGAACATCATCTTGGCATGCTGTTCAAACGTACCCGGGACTCCGGCTGGCTGTTCCATCACCGGCAAACTCAGATCACTTTGTCTTTCGGCCAGTTGAATCCGCCGTTCCATGTCTCGAATTGCCTCGAGATATTCTTCAAGTTTCAGACGATCACGCGGACCTAGATCCTGCTGAAGTTTTGTCACCTTCTCTGTTACCGCATCTAGAATACTGCTGTCCTCCTCACGCCTCGCACGCCAAACAGCGGGATCGGTACTCTCATTGCCAGCAAAAAGCCGCTCAAAAATTACACGGGGGTTATTTTCCATTGGAAGCGGCGTCGTCGGACTGCGCCAAGACAGCGTGTTTGCATATGCACAGCTATAACCAGGATCACACGAACCGATTGCTTCCTTCGACTCAAGAGAAAGTTCAAGGGACGCCAACTGGGTATGTTGCCCCAAGCTGCGAGCAGCAATTTGATCCATAGACACACCCGCTCGAAGATCAGCGCCTTCGGTCTTCTTGGGGTGAACACCTGTGAGATAAGCAGCCGAAGCACGCGCATGATCCCCAGCTCCTTCACCAGGCCATGCATCACCTTCTTTATTGGCCAAGCCACTGAGTACCAGCATACGCTGCTGATACGCTTCCAATGGTTTAAGTGTCGGTGTCAGGTCGAAACCGTTTCCTACACCAGTCGGCGTCCACGAATCCATGTAGACCCCATTTGGAACGTAGACCACACCCAAACGTCTTACTCCGGAAGCCGCAGTTGAACGCATCGCCGACAATGCCGGCACCATCCCATCCAGTAAAGGCAGTGCCAAACTGGCCCCGACCCCCCGGAGAAATGTCCGACGTGCCAAGTGTTTCTTAGTAATGATCATGGCTCTCGCGACCTCCTCATTTGGAACGGCACACTCTCAACCACCCTCAACACAACCGATGACCAACGATATTGATCCGGCTGTGACTGCCGGACAATCTGCCGCACTGTCGGTCCGTCGTACGGCTCAAGTCCCCGACCCAGCGCATAAGTAAGTAGTTTCTCTGTGAACGCAGTTACGAACTGGTCACCCTGCGCAAGCACATGTTCTCCCACACTTGCCGGTCCACGTAATTCCACGCCATTCGGAAGTTCAGCAGACGGGTCAATGACTCCACCATTGTCATGCGTACGAAGCCGCCCGATTGCGTCAAACGGCTCGAGCGCAAGCCCCAAGGGGTCCATTGGTGCGTGACAACTTGCACACACCGGGTTTGCCCGGTGCACCTCAAGGCGTTCCCGAACCGACCGAGGAGCATTGGCACTGGACTCAGCAAGATCTGGTACATTCGCCGGAGGCGCTGGGGGGGGTGCACCTAATAGATTCTCAAGCACCCATTTACCACGCAGTGTAGGTGAGGTGCGATTAGGATACGACGTCGCCGTCAAAATACTGCCTTGCCCCAGCAAGCCGAAGCGCGTCCTGTCCTGCAGACTGACGCGTCGAAAATAGTTGCCATGAATATTCGGAATGCCGTAGTGACGCGCGAGTCGCTCATTCACAAAAGTGTAATCGGCGGTCAGTAATTCCAGTAAGCTTCGGTCATTCCGCAATTGACTCTCAACAAACAATTCCGTTTCTGTCTGGAATGCATCTCGGAGATTTTCATCAAATTCAGGATAGGCATCAGGGTCAGGTGCCACTGATGGCAAATTGCGCAAATAGAGCCACTGACCTGCGAAGTTCTCTACCAGTGCATGCGCCCTGGGATCACGTAACATCCGATCAACCTGAGGCCTGAGCCACTGTGAGTTATTGGGATCAGCGGCGACAGCAGCCGCCAGTAGCGCATCATCTGGAATGCTGCTCCACAAGAAAAAAGACAGCCGTGAAGCTAGTTCAACCGGACTCAGTCGGTAAGCGGAACCGGGTTCAACCTCATCCGGTTCACGTTCAATCCTGAACAAGAATTCCGGATCGACCAGCACGGCCCGAAGTGCACGTTTAATCCCGTCATCAAAGCTACCAGATACACGGTGCCCCTCCCGATAAAAGTTGAGTAGGATAGCGACATCGTTTTCAGTCACCGGTCGACGGAAGGCCCGTCGCGCAAGGGTTGACAGTATTTCGGTCGCACAACGCTCTTGAGCATCCAGAGAGGCAGCCGGGTCCGGCGTGCACACGAATACTCTTGATCGAACAGGCGTCGTCTCAGGTTTTGAAGCATCATAGGGTCCACTGATCGAAAGACTCTCGAGACTCATCGGCGCATCTCGATCGCCCGCAAATTCGTAGGATGCTACCGACAATCGAGGTTCGAGAGGTCCTTCTGGTAAACCTCGCCGCTCTGGAAAAGAAACGCCCACCGTATGTGTTCCCGCTTTTACGGATAGCGTCAGCTCAAGCCCCTCATCGGCAGTCTGTTCGTACGCCGACGCGTCCATCACCGCAGACCATGGGTTAATCACACCGTCTCCTCCAACGGTGAAGTCCGTCACCCACTTGCGATCAAACCGTACCTCGATGGTATTTGGTTCAGACAAACCACGAATCTGGCTAGCATGGGTGCGCTGGAGACGGATCTTAAGCCGATATTCACCATCCAGAGGGAAGTAATGGCTGGCCGCCATCCCACCACGTGTACCAAAAGACAACTTTTCACTCATGCGTTGGTACTGCAGCAAGGTTGGCCGCACCCGATACGTCTTCAAAGTAGGTAGCATCCTGGGATCGGCCACCGCCAGTTGAGCAACCCGCGCCGATGCAATCATGTACCGCTCAAGTAGACTGGGTGATAGTGCCAGTACGTCTGCGATGTTGTCGAAACCATAACCAGAATCATCCGCCGGTAACATCTCACGTCCGTCAATCTCAAGTCCCAACAGGTCTCGGATGGCGTTGGTGTATTCGGCGCGATTCAGACGGTGAACAATCCGACGACCAGGGTTTGGCGCCACCGAAAACGCGGTATCCAGTTCGCCTTCCAGCCACGACGCGACACGGTCATAAGAGCTTGAGTCCGGGCGTCGCTGACCCGCCGGTGGCATCGCCTCCGAGCGTAACTTTCTGACAACCTTCTCCCATATGGCCAATTCCGCTGGCACTTGGCCAATGCGATCAAGGCGGACGGTCTCAAGGGACAGCCCAGCCGTTCGAACTCTATCGTTATGACATGTAATGCAGTACTGATCGAAAAAGTCTCGCTGCCACGCTGAATCAGTTGATGGAGCTGAAACGGTCTGGTGAATCAGTTCCTGCGACATGACACCACCGGAACGGATCGCCTCAAGTGAAACGACAGCCAAAAGGCTAACTACAGCGCCGGTAAGGAGAATTCTTAGTGGCATAGCTAAGGACGACGTTCACTACGATATTCGGGATTTACGCAGCAGTCCACCTCATAAGATGGTATTGCGATACGCGACTAACCCTGTCACCGCGCGGCCAAAGACGCTGAAATGATTTCCTCGTCGTTTCGCGCATAGATATGTCGATTGGCATAAGCGGGCTGCGACCAATTTACATACGTCAACTCGCGGCGATTTCCAGGTCTGGAAGTAGGAGTAATCAGAAATGTACGACTGATCTCCTCGTATCCCTCTGGAGAAAGCCGCGCAATAATCAAATCTCCTCGATCATTGTTAATAAAGACACGATCCTCGTGTTTTACCATAAACGCGCTCACCCACCGGCCACGCTCACCGGTCGCTTCCTGTGATTCCCATACACGCTCGCCCGTTGCGGCAACCAAGCACCGAAGTTGACCGTAACTACCAAATCCGTAAATGTAATCGCCCTGAATTATCGGAGTCCCGATTACAGCATGGAGGCCATCAGTCAAAATCTCACTCTGGCTTGTACCTTGCCACCGCAATTCAGCCGATGGACGATCGTTATTGAGCGCTAACATCATTGGCCCATCATAAAACGTCGTTACAAATAGCGCTGACCCGGCCCTGACGGGTGTGGCCACTGTCATGTCCCAGCCCACCTCAAATGGCTGTTCCCAATAGACCTCCCCTGTTTCAGGATCAAGTGAAGACACTGCCGAAGGGTGCCAGATAATCAGTTGCTGAGTGCCACCGGCCTCGATGATGATCGGCTGGCCAACACCAGGTCCAGACTCAATCGACGAAAGCGCTCGCCACACTTCTTCACCAGTTAGTTTGTCGAAAGCGACAACTTTTGCGTTTGGCTCCCCTCCCACAATGGTGATAATCCTGTTCCCATCAACAATAGGCGCACTCGAAAACCCCCACGTTGGTATCTCCGCGCCAAACTCCTCGGCGAAAGAGGTCCGCCATAAAATCTCACCGGTCTCAACAGTTAAGGCGATGAGTACGCCGCTTGCACCCACTGCGTATACCCGGTCGCCGTCGACCGTTGGTGTTGCGCGCGGCCCTTCATCCCAAGAGATACCTGCATAATTTGCCTCCCAACTCTGACTCCAGAGCAGTTGGCCGGTCCCTTCATCCAAACATACGATTCGCTCGATCCCATTTAACCCTTGGGTGCGTTCAAAATCGGTCAGAAATACTCGACCGGCGGCCACAGCAGGCCCTGAAAATCCTCGATTAATGGGCGTTCTCCAACGAATATCAAGTCCACCCTCTGGAAAGGTCTCAAGAATCCCCGTTTCCGCCCATACTCCGTTGCGTCCTTGTCCCCGAAACTCCGGCCAGTCATCAGCTGTGAGACTAGGCGTGATGATCGTTAGTAGACCGAAAATTAAGGCAACACCGCGCAAAGAACAAACTTGGTTCATAAACCCAACTCGTCGTAGATCACCCGAACATTGCGGTCAACTCGATTCATTTCATACTCGGGATACTGAGTTCCAAAATCGAGTCCGGCAACAACATCCTCAATCGATTGGCCCGCCTCCTTCGCCGTCTTCACCGCATCAAGAAAATCACGATTAAATTGAGCGTACTCGACGACATCATCCCACGTAGCCCACTGTGGAATAGGGCTCCCTGCTGGGGGGACAATATGTCCAGGAATCACACGGCGAACACCGGAAATAGCCTCCACAGCCCGTTCCAAGGTCCGTGGATAAGCAACACCGCTACCGCCGTTTCGCACATCGATGATTGGTGTTCCTCTAACAGCAAACAGGTCTCCCATGTGAGCGACACCCAGAGCCGGAAAAACCACAATCACGTCACCATCGGTGTGCCCAGGGCCGAAATGATAGAGATCGATTTGATCACGGCCGTCAAACAACGTTAGGCGGTCATCAAAGGTGCGGTCCGGCAAAAACTGTTCTCCGTCGCCCATGAACGTTTCCATACGCTCCATATTGGCGGCGGTATTTACCTGCGCAATAATTTCTACTTGATTAGGAAAGTCAGCATTCCCCCCCACATGGTCACCGTGACTGTGGGTATTAATGATGACGGTGACTGGCTCACTCGTGATGGCCTGAATCGCTTCGAGAACAGGTCGTCCCCAGCCGGCCAACTTGGTGTCAACCAACACGACGCCGTCTCCGTCAGTTACCAGCGCAGCTGTATGTCCTCCACCTCCACTGATGACATAGAGATTCTCGCGAACATCCATGGTCTGAATCGTAACCGGGCCCGGTTCCTGTACAACTGAACCTAACGCTCCTCTTATGGCCCCGCCGCCAACCACGAGCAATATGCTGAGTGAAATAAGTCGTTTCACAATCAGTGTCCGGTCTTAGACTAACGTGATTCCGCGCCAGTCTCCACAGCCGCCATTTTCTCGTCTGCGCGTGCACCAGCCAAAATACCGACCATGCCATAATTCCCCTCGTGGCACGCGTACTCATACATCCGGCCATCATTCCTCACCATGGGCACTGCAGCCGTCCATTCTCGAGTCCAGACCGAAGAATCTTCAACTGTAAATTCGTAAAGCAACGTATCGGTATCGAGTCGAGTGAACCGTTCCACTAGCAGCAAATTTGCACGACTGCCTCTGAAGTTGGTTTTGTCGGTAAAATTTCGTGTCTCTACAACAAGAGTGTCTCCGTCCCAGTGACCGACGGAGTTTCCCTGCCATTGTCGAATGTGTTCCGATACATGTGAACGTTTATCCAACGGAATCATTCGAACCTCATGAACCATCTCATTCAAAATCGCTACGTATTCTTCTGTTTGAAATAATTGAAAATTGTTGTTGTAAGCCCCAGACAAACGAGGAAGGTCACGGGTAATACAGCGCTCCCACAGTCCGCGGTCCTCAGGACCAGCCGCAACAATCGCAAAGAACCGGTCAAAACGAGATGACTCCTCCAATCGTGCTGCGGTGGTATAAGGAATTCTGCCGTCAGGAGGATCAATAATCAGAGACGTGCGCTTGTCATCGGTCAGTGTCCTGCCGTAGTCCCACCAAAAGTCGTTATAGGCACGTTCGACATCACTCCCGATGCCGGCCGACCGGTCAGTCCCGTCGCGTCTATCAGCATTACGATTATCCAGCGCTTCCCGAAGAAACTCCGCAGCCTCTTCGTCCGTAAACACGGACTTCCCCTGTAAGTCAGCAGGCCTCTCCAGCGGTGTCATCGTGCGATAGTCCCAGATACCTTGCAGGTCAGGTCGTCCGTTTGACAGCCGAGGCACAAGTGAATCATCAGTCTGTCCTTGTGCACCGGTTGGAAAAGCCACGACCAAGAAACACCAAAGAATCGACGCATATTTCATAATTAATCTCCAAAGCGATCAACGGACCGCAATTGCTAATCTCTCACTATTCCTGATCTGAGTCGCCATTGGCGTCAAGTGCTCTTTGGCCGCTCAGCGCATTCCTGACCGCCCAGTTACCCTCATGGCATGCATACTCGTACATCTCATAATCCGCGTCTCGTGTTAGAGGCATCGAAATAGTCCACGGCTGCATATAGACATTCGGGTCGTCGATTCTGACGGTCCAAATGATCGTATCGTCAGATACGCGGTCGTAGCGTTCGACAACATCAAGCCGAGGACTGGTAGGAATGCCTTTGAGCCGCGCTCCGGCCGCACTTGAAGCAATCCACCCTCGGTCGTGAAAATTCTTCGTATGAACAACGAGAGTATTGTCATCCCAATAAGCGCGAGCGTCACCCATCCACTGCGTAATGTTGGGATCAATGTGAGGCCGATCAGAAAGTGGGATGATCCTAACGTCGTGAATCATTTCGTGTTGAATAACAACATAGTCAGGTGTTTGAACGATGCGGTAGGCATTGTTGTAGCCGGCGGGAAGCATCGAGCCAGGCACGCCCCGAGAAAGACAACGATCCCACACGCTCATGTGTCGATAGTGGTCACCAAGGTGATCCAAATTGTACGCCTTGGCCGCCAACGCCCAGGACTTGACCGGAGCACGACCAGTTGGCGGATCAATAATTAATGAAGTCTGACCGGTCGAGAGTACCGTGTCTCCCGAATCTAGCCAATGATTGTCATAGCCGCCCACGGCATTCGGGTTCGGGTTGGCCTCCGCATAGGCTCGTCGTTCGGCCGTCGTCCTTTCAAGCACAGCAACCTCTTCACGCGTCAGAAAGGCTTTCCCTTGAACGGAGTCAGGTCGTTCTATCGGCGTAATCGTCTTATTACCCCACATCCCCTGAAGATCGGGTTGCCCGTCCGATGTGCGCGGGTGGGTCCAATTAGGATCGACCACGCGGTCAATCTGCGCCATTACCGGCGCGGCGATGCCCATCCAAGCAATCACACAGACAAAAACAATTGACAACCGGCAAGAACTCACTGCTGGCATCATAGACTCCTTTACATCTCAGAAATACTCAAAGGATCGCTCTGTATAATCGAAATAATTATAGCTTTGACGAGAAGAGTGTCTCTCTGCATGTAACCTCTATGCCGTATCTGGAACAAACTAAAACCGAAGTAACTACTTCGTTGAGACGGCGTGGATAGTCTTGACCACGTCCAAATACACGGGCGTAACTTCCTTCAGCCTGTAACCCGCTTTAACAACATTATCGACTGTCGGACGATTCATTTCAGGTCCAAATCTTCTCGAGACGACTGTCATCAAGTCCATCATTATCTTGAACGGAAAAAATCGACTGCCCGTGTGTTCAAACATGAACAACTCGCCGCCTGGCTTAAGGACCCGCCTCAGCGCCCGAAGACCTCCAATCGGGTCAGGAACGGAGCAAAAAGTGCATGAAGTGAACACCTGATCGAACTGTGACTCGTGAAACGGCATGTCGTGCACGTCCGCCTGTAGGACCCGAAGGTCACCGGTGTACGCATCGGTTCGAACCTTTGCTTTGTCGAGCATCTTCTGACTAATGTCGATCGCTGTAATTGACCGGTCTTCTGGAAAACAAGCAACATCGAGCCCCGTGCCTAAGGCCACAAAAAGAACCTTCTGATTGCCCATATTTGAGAAGAGTACCCGCTTGAATGGATTCCACCGCTTCTCTTGTCCACTGCTCGACCAGAGGTCGAAGGTTAGCGCGGCACGATCCCATTTCTTACGCGTTATGTCGTCCATCGCTGTGCACCACGCTGAATCAATACATTAGCTAGATAGGTCACAATGACTATCCCGATACCGCATGCTCCGCCAACCCACACAGCATCAACAAAAGCAATCACGTCCATACTTGATCGCATGCCAACCACCATGCCAGCAACCATCCCCGTTGTCATCACAGGAAGGAACACCTCGAGCGCACCGAATAAACTGCCAAAGAGAATCCCTGCAGGTAACGACGCCACCATCCCAATCGCCATGCCGACAACCATTGCGATCGAAACCTCCCAATTGAGAGTGACAATTACAGTGCAAAGGCCGCCGACGAACGCCCCAGTCGCCAGATTACTGATCAAGTCACCAAAGACGAAATACGGTCGGGTCTCCACAACATCCTTCCTAGGCTTGAATCAGATTTACCGGCTACAACACTTGTTCCTTGAATTGTTTTCGTGGCGGTCTCTAGAAACGTTCCTCCAACGTATAACAGGAAGTCCGGCCGCCAACCGCTGGTCGATATCACTTGCGATCTAAACGTAATGCTACGAAAGCACGTCCGACATGACAGGCTCGTTAGACGTAGCCGGTAAGTGACAAACGATCGCACGTCGCCCGTCACGATCATCCGTAGGGAAGACAGTTCAACAGAAATCCAGGATCAGGATCACACAGATATGGCCGGTAAAAAGTCAATAGCCGCCCACAGACCATGACGCTGACCCAAAAAAACAACGATGCTCCTCCGATAACTTTTGCAAGCCGCGGCAACTCACCTCCAGCAGTCACCGGTTTCACTTCTCGAAACAACTTCAAATAAAAGATCGCGACGTTCACGCCAGCAAGGCTCATGAATAACATTTTTAAATGAAACGCCGTATTAAAAACGTACTGGTCGGGTTCGGTCAGAAGAAATAACGATCCCGTGAGCACATTGAGACAGTAGCCGCCAACACCCCACGGCACTAACCGGTGCAAGGTCGCGATCGGAATGCCTCTCGCAAATCCAAGTAACCGAAGGTCAAACATCCCAACCGTCCCGAACAGCAGACACAGCCCAAAAAAATGAAGCGTCTCACAAATAGGCCACGCCCACCTGGTGCGCATGAGCGTCGAGACGGCGTCAACGCTTCCGAGTGTCTCGACCAACCACAGTTGCAGTTCTCCCATCTTCGAAACCTACCAGTTGACCAAAAGTCGACCATAGGTGTACGCAAGAAACCGCCCGGTGGCGATCACGCCGAACCAGCACACCATTGATGACACGGCTAACAACCGCACCCATTTCGGGCTCGGTGGTATGTCCAGATCAGGATTGCCGAGCACCTTGTTTTCGATCATTCTTACTTGCCAAAAACCTAGGCCAACAAAGACCAGCTTAGCGTAGAAAAATGGGTTAGTGAGAGCCTTCGTAGGATACGCAATTAACAAGATGGTCCCTGAAATCACTGCCAACCAAACACCTACCCAAAACAAAGGAAAGACTTTCTTCAGTTCGGTTCCGGAAAAACCTGGTGTAACTCCCAGAAGGCGTAAGCTAACAGCGACATTGATCCCCACAACACAGGCCATACCCAATGCATGACCGGCTAGGAAAGTAGGGAATGCAAAGACTGAGGTTGATTCACGTGCCCACACACTAAAGGCACTTGATTCGACCCACAAGAATACGGGGTCCATAGACCAATATCCTAGTTTCGAAAACTCATCGAGCACTCGGGGACGTCAATTCATCCACACGAGCGCCACGCAAAATATTCAAGAGACCGTAATTGCCCTCGTGGCAAGCATACTCAAACATCGGTTCGACAGAGTGCCGCATCGGAATGGCTACGGTAAATGGTTTTGTGAACGTAGCCGGATCGTCAATCGTAAACTCGTAAAGTAGGGTCGCAGGGTCCAAGCGACTGAACCGTTCCGTGAGGTGAACTGTCTCACCCGTTCCGATTGCTGTCATCGCTGAAGGATCAAAGCTAGCTCTTTTACTACTGAAATTCGATGTTTCGACAACCAGCGTGTCCCCGTCCCAATGCCCACGGGAGCTACCCATCCATTGCCGGATATTGTCCGACAGTGCATTTCTTGAATCGAGTGGAATGATTCGTGCGTCGTGTACCATCTCGTTGACAATCACCACCGTGTCTGCTGACTGGAACAACTGCATGTTGTTGTTGTAGCCACTCGGCATCATTGGCGGTCCACTATTGAATCCCATCAGGCACCGTTCTGCTAACCCTCGGTCCTCGGGATGGTCGGACCCTGTGCCGGCACTACGCACACGAACTGGTGCCACAATCGGAAGGTCCTCCCACAAGGAACCAATCTGTCGCGAATCCTCACCTTCTGCTGTCAATGGAGGAAGTCGGCCATCAGGAGGATCTACGATCAGCGACGTTCTTCGGTCCGCAATCACGTTGGTTCCGTAATCTAACCAGAAGTCGTTATAGGCACCCACCGCTCGTCCACCACCACCTGCAGCTAACGGCTCAGTTCTGACTTCGCTCGGCTCAAGCAGTCGCGCCCGCCGCGCCGCGCCTTGTGCTTCAAAAGCAGCCGCTTCCTCCTCAGTCAAGAATGCTTTGTCAGCTTGACTCGCAGGGCGTTGGAGCGGCGTCGCAGTACGAAAATCCCAAACTCCCTGTAAATCCGGGTGCCCCCACGGTGTTAAAGGCACCACCGAGCCTTCATCCTCAGTTTGTGCAAAAGCGATCCCTGACAGGATTAACGTCGTACTGACGACGAACAGACAGAGACGTATCAACATGGGTCCTCCTGAGTGTGTCTAATTTCTCAAACCCAACCGGGCAGGTTAATTTTACTCTTCTCAAGCTCAGCTCCGTGCTTGGTCGACCGCAATCGCGATACCATAAGGGTTTGTCGCCACTATTTGTGGCCGTTGCCATGACAGCATGGCGCTTTTAACGAACAAAGGAAAGCAATGTCATCCGTCAACATCATCTGGACCAAGATCGACGAAGCGCCCGCACTAGCGAGCTATTCACTACTGCCTATTCTGCAAGCCTACGCAAAAGGCAGTGGCGTAGAGTTCGAAACGAGCGACATCTCTCTTTCAGGCCGGATTCTGGCTAATTTTCCCGACCAGCTAGCTGACCCGCAAAAGATTCCTGATGAATTGACCCGACTTGGCGAATTAGCAAAAACCCCAGCTGCCAACATTATCAAGCTCCCGAACATTAGTGCCTCGATTCCGCAACTTCAGGCAGCAATTAAGGAACTGCAAGACCAAGGCTATGACATCCCAGACTATCCCGAAGAACCGGTCAACGACACCGAACGCGAACTACAGGCCCGTTTTACTAAAATATTGGGTTCAGCGGTCAACCCGGTGCTACGCGAAGGTAACTCCGATCGTCGAGCGGCAGTATCAGTCAAAATGTTCGCCCAAAAACACCCGCATCGCATGATGAAAGATTGGCCGGCGTTGGGTTCGCGAACTCGCGTGGCCCATATGACAGAGAATGATTTCTACGGCAGCGAAAAATCAACCACGCTTGCACAGGCAACAAATGTAACCATTCAGTTTGTCGCCAACGATGGTCACGCGACCGTTCTGAAAGAAAAAGTCTCCGTGTTAGCAGGTGAAGTCATCGACAGTGCGGTAATGCGTGTGGCTGCGCTTAGGACTTTTTTTTCCCATGCGATCAAGGAAGCTCAGAATCAGGACGCTCTTCTATCGCTGCATCTGAAGGCAACGATGATGAAAGTCTCAGACCCAGTGATGTTTGGACATTGCGTATCGGTTTATTACGAAGAGGCTTTGAAGAAACACGCAGATACACTCCGAGAGATCGGAGCCAACGTCAACAATGGCCTAGCTGGTGTCCTCGGCAAACTGAGTAAACTTCCTGCAGCAGAAAAAGCTGAGATCGAAAAGGATATTGCGGCGGTCTACCAAACACGTCCATCTTTAGCCATGGTTGACTCACGCAAGGGCATCACCAATCTTCACGTTCCGAATAACGTCATTATCGATGCCTCAATGCCCAATGTCGTACGAGATGGTGGCCGAATGTGGAACAAGGATGATGAGTTGCAGGACACCATCGCAATGATCCCAGACCGCAGTTACGCCACGATGTATCAGGCCATTATTGAAGATTGCCAAGCAAACGGACAATTTGACCCAGCAGAAATGGGAAGCGTCTCTAACGTTGGTTTGATGGCTCAGAAAGCAGAAGAGTACGGTTCACACGACAAGACCTTTATGGCACCCGCAGAAGGCACAATTCGTGTCGTCGACGACACTGATACCGTTCTGCTCGAGCAGACAGTTCAAGAGGGCGACATCTTCCGTATGTGTCAGACAAAAGATGAGCCCATTCAAGATTGGGTCAAGCTCGCCGTAGCTCGAGCCACGGCATCAAGCGCGACGGCGGTATTTTGGCTAGATGAAAATCGGGCTCACGACAGCGAAATTATTAAGAAAGTAAACGAATACCTAGCCCTACACGACACAACGGCCCTAGATATTCAAATCATGAAACCAGCCGACGCCATGAGATTTTCACTAGTGAGGGTCCGAAACGGCCAACATACGATATCGGTGACAGGTAACGTACTGCGTGACTATCTGACGGACCTCTTTCCCATTCTCGAACTGGGCACAAGTGCAAGAATGCTTTCGATCGTGCCACTACTGAATGGCGGCGGTTTATTTGAGACCGGCGCCGGCGGGTCTGCCCCGAAACATGTTCAGCAATTCATCAAGGAAGGACATCTCCGATGGGATTCTCTTGGTGAATATTGCGCGTTGGTCCCGTCGCTTCAGTTAGTCGCCAGAAACAATAATAATGACCGCGCAGAACTGTTAGCTCACACACTCGACGAAGCCATCGGCAGCTACTTGGAGAACGCCAGGTATCCTTCACGAAAAGTCAATGAAATCGACAATCGGGGAAGTACGTTCTACCTCGCATTGTACTGGGCGCAAGCGCTAGCGACCCAAGACCAAGACGCGGCACTTAAATCGAGATTTTCCACGATCGCCAAGCAGCTCACCGAAAACGAGTCTGTGATTACGGCGGAGTTACTTGCCAGCCAAGGCGACTCAATCAACCTAGGAGGTTACTATCGCCCTGACCCAGTCTTATCTGAACAAGCAATGCGTCCCAGCAAGACCTTCAACGCCATCATCGATTCAATGTAAAGAAATCCAGACGAACGAATTGTGTCTACTCCCTAGTTAACAATTGTCTGGTACGTCATGAGCCGAAATTTCTCCTGAATGTCCGACCCAGACGGAAACACTTGCGTCAACAAAATTCCAAACAGCTGCTCCTTGGGGTCCACCCAGAAACTCGTATTAAAAAATCCGGCCCAATAATAGGCGCCGGCGGAACCAAGTTCTCCGTCCACACCAGGCTCTCCGGTAATAGCAAACCCCAAACCAAAACCACCACTCCCTGGAGCCACGACCGAACCATTCGGAATCTCACCAATATGATCGCGTGTCATTAGATCGACTGTCACTGGACTGAGAATCCGAGCTCCGCCAAAGGAACCTCCGTTCAGCAACATCTGCAAAAACCGAGAGTAGTCAAAAATGGTTGAGTTTAGACCGGCCCCACCAGAAAAATTTGTGCGAGCCGCACCAGCGGAGTAGGTTGCTGAATAGACAAGATGCTCCCCCTCCACAGTTCCGTCAACCTCATCAAGGTTCCCGGCAGCGTTCGGTGTGTAGAGCGACGCAAGTCGGCTAGCCTTGTCTGCTGGAATATAAAAGAAGGTGTCATTCATTCCCAGTGGCTCAAACAACCTGGTGCGTAGAAACTCGTCAAACGACATCCCCGAAACTACTTCCACGAGTCGACCCAAGACATCCGTTGACAAACCGTAAGTAAAGGCAGCCCCGGGTTCATGCAAAAGTGGCAGCTCACCCAAATTGTTCACCATGTCTTGGATCGTGCCGGTGTACTCCGAAAGTCCATCAACAATCCCTGCTGACCCGTAGAGTTCAGAAACATGGCTCTGGGCCGGAGTCGCACCAAGATCACCAAGAAACCGATAACTGATACCCGACGTGTGGGTCAGTAACTGGCGAATGGTGATGGACCGCTCGGCCGCAACACGCTCAAACCCGTCACCTCCGTCTTCATTCGCCGAAAGGATCTCGAGCGAGGACAACTCTGGAATGTAAAGCCCAACGGGGTCGTTGAGCTTAAAATGCCCTTCTTCGTAGAGCATCATTACGGCCACACTCGTGATCGGCTTAGTCATTGACGCGAATCGAAAGATAGCATCAGGAGTCATTGCCCGACCGGTCGCTCGATCCGCCATACCGTAAGCCTGAAGATGTGCTTGGCCGCCCTTCCGCGCTACTAAGGTCACGGCCCCCGCGACAGCATTGGCGTCTATATAGCCCTGAACAACCTGCTCTAATCTCTCCAGACGCTCCGAAGAAAGACCGACGTCCCCAGGCGCCACGACCGGAAGGCCCTGGGTCCAGCCTATGGTCTGAAAAACCAGCGAAATAACTAATGCTAGAAAAATACTCCTACGTGTTGCCATCCTGATGTCCCCTCATTCTATCTATAGGTAGTCGACCGTTCTCCCACCTCAACTGGTCCTAATTCTTATCAATTGATCACGTTAAGCGCAGTCTAAGGCGAAACAGCCGACCTCGATCTCTCGAGGTCGGCTGTCTAGGGTAGTTACTACTCCGTTTGCAGAAAGCTCAATACCAAGGCGTCAGTATTCGTCCCAAAAGACTCGACTTATTGTCCGATTTCCTGCTCGATCGCCCGAGCACCACTCAGCGTGCCTGGCATACCGTAGTTGCCTTCATGGCAGGCATATTCATATATCGGGAGATCGCTCTGGCGCATTGGAAGCTCCACCGTCCACGGCTCGGTCCACGTGCTGGGATCCGTAACCGTAAACGTGTAGAGCAATGTATTGTCATCCATCCGTTCAAACCGTTCTACCAAATGCATCTTGTTACTCGAATTTTGGAAACTAGTCTCCCGCAAGAAGTTCTTGGTTTCGACAACCAGAGTTTCCCCTTCCCAATGCCCTCGCGACACACCGGTCCACAGCGGCACGTCCGAATGCCCACTCCCATCCAACGGAATAATACGTGCGTTGTGAACCATCTCATTTAATAAGACGACGTGATCTGGGGTCTGAAAAATTTGCACATTCATGTTGTAAGCAGCGGGCAACATCGGCGGACCAGAATTAAAACCAGTGATGCAGCGCTCGCCGAGGGAACGATCTTCTGGACCCTCCGTCGGTCGTTGGCTGACGCGAATACGTTCAGCCCTTCGAGCAGCTCCCAATTCGGTTAAGGCTGGAATCCTGCCGTTTGGTGGATCAACAATCAAGGACGTCCGCCGAGTCTCGACCACGACGGTCCCGCGGTCCCACCAGAAATCGTTGTAGGCAAGGGCCACATCACGAGTCTCAGGAGTGCCATTGACAGTTCCTCGGTCGGTCGTGATCTCTTTCTTCTCGTCTCGGTTCAGGTCCGCGTTGTTTTCTAAAACCCGCTCCGCGGCGTAGGCTGCAACCTCTTCTTCAGACAGGAATGCCTGGTCGGCAAATTCCTCGGGCCGTTCAAGCGGAGTGACGGTCCTGAAATCCCACACGCCGCTGATATCGGGCTGCCCTTCCGGCGTGTTCGCCGACGTTGAACCACCACTGGATTGCGCAGCGACTGGAATCGACAGAAGCACTGCGAACAAGCTGATCGCTACCACAAAACCGAATGCTCGAATAGTCATCGTTTCTACCTCATCAAGATATAGACGCCTACGGTATCACGGTAGATACCAAGGAATACGTCACAACACCCACACTCTGACTGCCTTAATATACCGTTAAATCAGTCACGAAGAGCAAATACCGATAGGGAATGTCCCGCGATAATAGCCACAAACTGCTTGTCATCGACTTCGTAGGTCATTGGCGCGCTCGCTATCTGACCACCAAGATTTGTTTTCCACAGAAGCTCGCCCGTTTGAGCATCCAACGCTTGAAAATATCCTGACCGCGCACCCGCAAACAACAAATTAGATGCAGTCGTCAAAATACCGCTGGTAATAACATCCGTCATTTCAAACTTCCACTGCTGCACACCCGACAACGCATCCAGCGCAATCACTGCACCGTGTCCGGTCGCATCGGTCCAATCGTTTATCGGCCCACGAGCTACGGGAATTGTAGGAGCATCAGGGACAGCTGCATAAGTGGTTGGACGACCGCCGATGAACGAACGGCCTGGCACATAATCCTGCCATTCCCCACCGTCAAAAACAGACGCATAGTCCTCCCAGGCAGGCACATAAAAGAATTCCGTTCTGGGACTGAAAGATGGCGAATACCAATTGGTCCCGCCTGAGACACCAGGAAAAGTCGGTGCGCCAGGAGGCTGTGGCGTTTCAATCGGTCGACCACTATCATCAAGCTGGTCCGCCCAATTGACCTGCACGAACGGCACTCCTGACAAAAAACGACCCGTCGCCCGGTCCAAAATGTAATAGAAGCCGTTTCTGTTAGCCCACAGCATCACTTTGAAGCTTGACCCGTTCCGTTCGATGTCAGCCAACACCGGAATCTGTACTGCATCGTAGTCATAGGGGTCGGCAGGAGTAAACTGAAAGTGCCAACGCAGTTCACCCGTATCCGCATCCAGTGCAACGACAGAAGAGGTATAAAGATTATCGCCGGGACGTTGGGCCCGGTTGAAATCCGGACCCGGGTTCCCGATCCCCCAATACGTTAGATTGAGTTCCGGATCGTACGACCCGGTTAGCCATACGGCACCTCCACCATGCATCCAAGCTTCCGGATCACAGTAATCGCTTGAATTCGGTGGGCAGGGTTCCCATGTTTCATGCCCGGGTTCGCCTGGTCCAGGAATTGTATAAAAGCGCCACGCTTCCTCCCCGGTTTCAGCATCTAATGCCACGATAAAACCACGGATCCCTCTGTCGCCGCCGCCTGTACCAACGATGACCTTATCCTTGATCACAAGCGGGGCGTGAGTAAAAGCATACGCAAGGTCCATATCTGCAACCTCTACGTCCCACAGTTCACCGCCAGTCGTCGCGTCCACTGCCACCACGTGTGCATCAAGCGTCGCCATAAACAACGTATTGTCCAAAATGGCAACTCCACGATTATTCGAACGGCAGCAGGAACGCTGTCCAGCTGGGGTCGCGTACCGATAGACCCAATACACGCGACCGGTACGAGCATCAAGTGCCACGATATCGTTGGGGCGTTGGGTTAGATACATCACGCCATCAACCACAAGAGGTGTCGCCTGCCAAGGACCGAAGACACTGGTCTGGTAAACCCATTTCTGCTCTAAGTCGTTTACGTTCTCCAACGTGACTTGGTCCAGCGTGCTATATCGTTGGCTAAAATAGCTACCAGAATAGGTAAGCCAATTGTGAGGTTCAGCGGTAGCATCTCGTAACCGACCGTAGCCAACTTGGGCAAACAACCCCGCCGAAACGAATCCAGCCAGCAGCATCGTTAGTAGGAGGCAACGTGTAATCTTTCCGGTTGGCATGGCAGTCACCCCTTGAGTGAAACCAAATACGCTAGTAGATCGGCTAGTTCTTGAGCGCTGAGTTGATCCGCATAGGACGGCATCGGCGACTCGGTCAGTACCGTGAACTCACGAAGGTCAACTTTGTCGAACGACCGAAGCCGTTCCTCGTCATCAATAATTTGAACCGTGTAACTGTCCTCATTGAGACGTCTTCCCGATATACGAGTACCATCCGCTGTCACCAACTCAACCGGTCGATTGATTGGCCGCATCGACGCCGTTGGATCGAGAAGCGAACGACGAAGCGTACTGGGAGCCCGTAGCCTGCCAATTGCGGTCAGCTCGGGTGCTACTCGAGGCCCTCGGCCCTTCACACGATGACACTGCATGCACGCACCTTTTCCTTCAAACACAAGGCGACCCCGTGCCGCATCCCCCAATGTAACCCCACCGGGATCGAAATTCATGTTGCGAAGATACGCGATGATGCCAACCGACTCTGCAGCATCGAGGTCAGCTGGCGGCATCCCACTTTCGGGAATGCCAGTCGCAAGTAGGGCTTGAATCTCTCGGTCACTGGACACCCGTCGAAACTGACCTGCCCGAAAGTCAACACCTGGCACCGCATTACCGGCCTCACCATGACAGGTTGCACATTGGCTACGATAGACCGTCAGCCCATACTCTATGTCAGCTCGTTCATAACCTCCGACAGTCTGGCCCGTCGCCTCCCCGCCCAGACCAAGAAGACCACACACAAACACCATGCACCATAAGACGACCAAGCGCCACATCAGTCCTCCGCGACCCTGTTTTGCACTCCTAGGCAACAAGATAGACATGGGTTAGTGGGCCTAGTCCACTTCCTCTATAAGTCCGAAGGAGTACACAACATTGCCAGCTGCAATCGCCACATACTGCTGACCATCAACGGCATAAGTCATCGGTGCGGCACGAACTTCCGCACCGAGCGAAATATGCCACAGTTCTTCGCCACTCACAGCGTCGAGTGCATAGAAATAGCCATCAACCGTTCCCCCGAAGACAATATCGCCAGCCGTGGAAAGTAGCCCTGACCATGTCTGTGGTTGCACTTGGTATTCCCACCGACGATTTCCAGTTCGTGGGTCGATAGCACGAACCGCACTCGTGTAGCTGTCAATTGGCAGCATTCTCTGTTGCCCACCACCAGTAAACCGTTCCCCGTCAATGTACTCTTCGTCACGGATGTAAAACTCAGCCTCACCATCAAAAGCCATCACGTAAAACAGTTCAGTTCGAGGACTGTATGCCGGAGACTGCCAGTTCGTCCCACCGCTTGCGTCAGGCGCCACCAAAACGCCGTCTGGTGTAGGAAATGTGTTCGGACGTCGAATCGGTCGACCGTTTTCGTCCAACCCCTCAGCCCAAGTTTGTTTCGCAAACGGAGTGCCAGACAGATACTCACCCGTTTCACGATCAATGACATAGAAAAATGCATTGCGATTGGCCCACATCATCACTTTTCGGACCCGGCCATCGACTTCCAAGTCGGTAAGCACGGGTATCTGAATAGCGTCCCAATCGTGCACGTCGTGCGGCGTAAACTGGAAATACCAAC
>CAZWIL010000018.1:0-22326 GCA_964634175.1 uncultured Vicinamibacteraceae bacterium | reverse complement strand
CGTTCCATGTCAAGGTCGCGGAAAGCTCGGCCGTGCTCATTGCCAGTCGTTGGTAACCGATCCAAGTACTTTGTGCTCGCGAGCTTGACGGTCTTAAGTGTGAACTCCGCCGATGTACCTCCAACAACAAGAGCCAAGTGATAGGGCGGACACGCCGATGTGCCGATTGTCTTCAGTTTTGCTTCTACAAACTCCAAAAGCGTTGGTGGGTTAAGCAGCGCCTTAGTCTCCTGGTACAAAAATGTTTTATTCGCCGAGCCGCCACCTTTTGCAACAAAGAGAAACGTGTATTCGTCTCCGGGTTCAGAATAAATATCGACCTGCGCCGGAAGATTTGATCCGGTGTTTTTCTCGGTAAACATGTCAATTGGTGCTAACTGGGAGTACCGCAGGTTTCGTTGTTCGTACGCATCAAAAACACCGTGCGATATCGCTTCAGCGTCGTCGCCACCCGTGAGCACACGCTCGCCTTTGTGGGCCATTACGATTGCGGTTCCCGTATCCTGGCAACCGGGTAAAACTCTACCGGCTGCAATATTGGCGTTTCGAAGTAGCTCCATCGCCACAAACTTGTCGTTGGCCGACGAGTCCGGATCGTTAACAACCTTTTGGAGTTGCGCTAGATGACCGGGACGAAGAAGATGTGCGATGTCGTCAAAGGCCTGCCGCGACAGTTCGCGAAGAACGCTCGGGTCAACCCGAAGAAAGTCCAGGCCGTCCACTGTCACAGTCGACACCCCGTCGGTCGTTAGTTTTCGATAGGGCGTCTTGTCAGAACCGAATTCAAAGAGCGGTTGATATTGGTATGCAGACATGCCATTTAGACCGATCGTATCGAAGTTAAAACCCGATTCTAACGCAGAACAACGACATAGAGCCGCTACGCCGCAGGATTAGAGTTGCCGATATTTTCGCAGCAACTCATAGAGTACAACGCCTCCAGCCGTAGCAACATTGAGTGAATATTTAATCCCACGCATCGGCAATCGGACGTAGGTATCACATCGATCCAACAGCTGGGGTGACACCCCGGTAACTTCGTTTCCAAAAAGCACGGCGACAGGAAAACTTGGTCGCCAATCGAAGAGGTCCACTGATTGCGCACAGGTTTCGATAGCAACAATCTCGAATTGTTGTCTGCGCAGCTCCTCAATGTACGAAATCACGTCCGACAACGCTTCCCAAGCCACGTGTTCTTCGGCTCCGAGCGCAGTCTTACGTACCTGTCGTTGCGTCGGATAGCCAGTAATTCCCGAGAGGCAAATCCGATCGATACCGACTGCATCGGCAGTCCGAAAAAACGCGCCGACATTGTAGAGACTTCGCACATCATGAAGAACTACACGGACTGGCAACATCCCAATATCAGCGTAGTTTTCTGCCTGGCCAGTTGCGAGAAATGGCAGGCGCTCTTCAAGCTCGTTGGTCATGTGTTTTACGGTGTTACTACGTTCGCTAACCCCTTTTTATCCTTTGGCTACATTCACCGTCTGAATCTCGGTAAAACCAAGAAGCCCCCACGGTCCGTTCTCCACCCCGATACCAGACCATTTTGCTCCACCAAAGGGAGCGTGTGGCAAAACATTAAGGTGTTGGTTTACCCAAGCAGTGCCACATTCGAGCTGCTCTGCTATCTCTGTGGCGCGGGTGACATCAGAAGACCAAACCGACCCACTCAACCCAAAATGCGTTGCATTCGCACACGCTATTGCATCCTCGACGGATTCATAGGGGACGACTGGTATTACAGGGCCAAACTGTTCTTCGTCGACCAAGCGGGTACCATCACCGACATCAGCGACAACTGTTGGCTGATAAAAGTACCCGTGGTTACCTACGCGACCACCGCCGGCCACAATTCGCGCGCCGTGCCGACGCGCGTCATCGACCAATTCAGTAATCCGCTGAAACTGTGGCTCATTATTGACTGGCCCTATTTGGGTGGCCTCGTCAAAACCATCACCAACTCTGGCTTTTAATGCAACGTGTGCCATGGCTTCCAGAAAGGATTCATATTTTTCCGAAGGAACATAGACTCGCTTAATCGCGCTACAAACTTGACCGCAGTTCTCCAGCGCACCCCAAAAGACACGCGTTGCCACCGATACCGGGTCCACGTCGGACAGAACAATTGCTGGATCGTTGCCACCGAGTTCCAGTGTGACACGCTTAAGGTCAGGCGCTGCGGCCGCCGCCACTAGCTTGCCCGTTGCTACCGAACCGGTAAACGAGATCTTTCGGACCACTGGATGTTTTGTCATCCTAGCTCCCAATTCATCACCGCCCGAAACAATATTAAGCACACCTGCGGGCAAAACCTCTTGGAGTAATTGCCCCAATTTCAGTGTTGTCAATGGAGTAAACGGTGAGGGCTTTAGGACGATGGTATTGCCAGCAAGTAACGCCGGAGCAATCTTCCAAACTGCAAGCGACACTGGATAATTCCACGGCGTGATGGCCGCTACAACACCGTGCGGACGACGACGGACTTCAACATGAACGTAGTCATTGTCCAGTGCCACCTCCCGTGGAATCTCAAGCCGTGCCGTATAGTCAAACCATTTCGCAGCACCCTTGAGTTCAACTACCGCCCTTGATAGCGGTTTCCCTTGCTCCCGCGTCAACATCGGCGCAAGATCACCAATTGCGCTTTTTATCACAGCGGAACATTGCACCAGCGCAGTTCGTCGAGCTGATTCATCTAGCTTCCAAGATTCAAAAACTCCCGCGGCAGCGTCCATCGCAGTGTCCAGTTGTGGGGGCGAACACTCGGGTGCACTAGCGAACACTTCGCCAGTCGCAGGATTGATCACGCCGAACTGTTCAGAGCCCACAATTGCCTCACCGGCAATCGTCATCTTGCATGTCTCTGCAGATGCGGTCGACATGACAGCCTCTTGTGGTTAATTCTCCAAGATCTACGGCAGTTGCTTCTGAAAACGGCCTGTTATCTTGAGCCTTCAGCTGACGAAACAGCAGCCCGCTCTTCTGCGCGGGCGCCAGAGAGCAAGTTTGTCATTCCGTAGTTGCCTTCGTGACACGCATACTCGAACATTGGCTCCGCGTTCCGTTGCATCGGAATCACAGCCGTCCAAGGGTGCGAAAACTTCTCAGGTTCATTAACAGTAAATTCGTAGACCAGCGTATTTTCATCAACACGCCGAAACCGTTCCACTAAATGAAGATTCGCGCCCGAACCAGTGAACCCTGTCTCTCGGAGAAAATTAGTGCTCTCAACAACCAAGGTTTCGCCGTCCCAATGCCCGCGGGAATCACCAACCTGCTGCCGAATATCTGGTGCAAGATGAGGTCTTCTATCCAGCGGCACGATTCGTGCGCTGTGCACCATCTCATTCAAGATGACAACGTAGTCGGCTGTCTGAAAAAGCTGGACGTTGTTGTTGTACGCACTCGGGAGCATCGGTGGCCCCGAGTTGAACCCGATGATACAGCGCTCCCACAACGGTCGATCCTCAGGACCAGCGGGGATTCGATTGCCAAAAAGGCCGGCCAATTCTCCCGCACCCTGTTTCCGAGGAATTCGGCCATCGGGAGGATCCACTACGAGCGAAGTCCGCCGGTCCTCGGTAAGACGGTCCCCATAGTCCCACCAGAACTGGTTATAGGCATTTGAAACATCACGGGCGGCAGAAATGCCATCCTCGGCGCGGCGGTCCTTGTTGCGCGCAGCCAACGTTTCCTGCTCATATAAAGCTGCTTCTTCGGCCGTAAGCACTTCCTTGTCAGCCAATTCTTCTGGGCGTTCAAGCGGCGTAATGGTCCGAAAATCCCAAACACCCTGAAGGTCAGGATCTCCCCACGCCGTGGTCGTGGACTGGGCAGTACTCACAGAGGGAACTAACATGCTCACACCCACGAACAATAACGAAATAAGCGCTCGACGATTCATGTGCGTCTCCTCTGCCTCGCGGCGAAAATGTTTTCTATTGCGGAATGCGCCGGTCGATATACGGCTGGGCGACCACACCCTCGCGCGCCACCCCTATCGATAGGCTCGCCCCAGGCGGGTCAGGTCGCTCATAGATCACCCGATACCGCTGCGAGACCTCCACATAGTGCTGCGCCATTCTTTCCGCGAGCTCAGGAAGTGCAGTCGCGAGCCGCGTGCCCGCCCCGAAGCTCTCGTAGATGCCACCAGTGTTCTCCGTAAGATTGATCGCGTAATTCGTCACGTCACTACCACCACGATTCGACAAAATCATGATGTGGATCGTTACACCATTGGCGATCAATTCGTTCACCATCCCGGCGTACTGGTTCTGATTCATGTTGCCGCTCGACTCGGCGCCGTCAGTTGCAACAATCACAAAAATTGGAAATGACTCGTCATCCTCAAACCGACGCTCCCACGTTTCTTTGATTCCGTTGAGTAGAATTGGCCCGCCACCACCCGCGACAAAGACCTCACCCGCCGATTCCCTCAGCTCATCCCGATCGGTCGTGAAATCGACCCGCCACCGAATGTTTTGGCCGATCGTCGCTAACGCTATTTCATGTTGCTCTGGAATCGTCGTCAGGAACGCGTCCATGCCTGCGCGAAGCGAGGTGAGCGCGTTGGCCGTATTGATGGGATCACTGTTGTCAACCAGTAATGCAATCTTCATCGGTGCCGTACCCAACTCGGCAGACACAATTTCACACTCTACGCCATCTTCCAGGACCGCAAACTCATTCGCTGACAAATCGGAAATGATCTCGCCGCCTTGATCTACGACACGAATGAACACCTGGCCAAGTTCCTGGGTCATTCCGACACTAGGTAGACCTATCCCTACAACGAACAACACAACAACATAGGCAAGCAAGCGATTGGACAGACTATCCATATGAGAGCCTCTCGTTCTCCGGGGCAGTTGTTTGCCAGCTTTGTGTGGATGACTCAGCTCGCATTATAGCTCTTGTCGCCACAAGGTCTGACCAGTCTATTGCAACACCAGCCTGTCGGCAGATTGACAGGCAAACACACGGCTTGCCTTCAACATCGGCACGTCCGTTGTACTATCTAGTAGAGAATTCAACTGAGACAGTCGACAAAATGCCGGTAGTGTATCGAGATAAGCGCGGGGTAGAGTACGAATCGGTTGCCCTTCCAACCCACGAAGTGACTGATGCAGTGCCACTTACGGCTCACATCGTTAGTAAGCGAGTCGTCAGAAAATCAGTGCCACTCTATGAAGGCACCGATGGCGCGGAATTAGCACAAGTGCCGCGCAGTCAGCGCCGAAGCTGGACAGATGAACAATGGGGCGCCTATGAAGAATATCGAAGACTCGAGACTGACCAATCAGGGGATCGCGGCCCAGAAGCCGCCGTCGTTGTAATCCGCTCGGAAAGACAGGCTCCGAGCGAGGAGTCGCTCAACCAACCATGACCGGCGCGAGCAACACCGTCGATACCTTTGAGTTGAGTGGAGCACTGGGAACAAAACGAACAACCTAGCAACAATAATTTATCTGGAAAAGAGGTAGGTCATCTTGACGGCGAGTTGCCGATTCTGCAACCAGGGCACCTCAGGGCGGTCAGAGCGAAGCTCATCATAGGCTATATAGAGATCGCTGCCAGGAAAGTAAATCCAATTAAAACGTACGCTGGTGCTGACTGAATCCGTGGTCGAGTTGTACTGGGTCAAACTACGCAACGTCATATCAGGCGACAACGCATAATCAACCCTCAACGACGCCAGGTCGGCCGTAAAAGCTCCGGCGGGAAGTTCAACATTACTTCGACTAAAAGCCGCCTCTGCGGCGACGCGGCTACTCGCCCGAAACCCAATGGTGGTCGAATAGTCATTACGGGTTCCGTCGAAAAATGTCTGCGGGGAATACCGTAAGTTTCCGTATAACCGGCGAGAAGGGTCGGTCGAGTAGCTGAGTCGAGGCTGTCCAAACCGATATGTCCCGGCGGGAATGGTCACGTCGCTGGTAATTTCAAACGGCACGTCGAGTTGCTCAAACATGTCGTTGTACATGACGATAAAACTCGATCCGTCTTCAAAATAGAATCCGATCATGTGGTGTAGTCGCCGGGTCAATAGACGATTGTGTTGGTCAGTCGTGTACTCGATGTTCCACATTGGATCCATCTGGCGAATATTCCATTTCCCGGGTCTTGGATCCCACTCAAGATGCATTTTTGACCGCCGAATTCCGACCCTCGGGACAAAACCAACCTCTGCGTTAAAATTGTCCTGAATGTCGGTGTACTCCGCGTAAATCCGATAGGAAGGACTTCGCCATAACGCGTTCACGTGACCAGCCACATCATTACCAGAACGTCCGGGCGTCTCCGTTTTTGCAAGAAATCCTGTAACCGTAAAGAATTGGTGTAAAGCCAGTGACGTATCAGCAGCGAATGTTCGATTGAATCCAGCATCGCCGACCGATTCTTTATTAACTAAGATTGCGCCCACTCTTGAGCGCGAGAGGATATCTCGGCTGTACCGACCGACAAAAAAGTTCTCGCCAGGGTGCCCCATGGCCTCTCGGGTCTGTATGTTCATCACAGCAACATTGTGTCGATCGACCTTCCCGGTAAGCCTAGCGCCACCGATGATCGGAACCGGCTGTCCTCTGGACAAGCCAATTCGCCGCGTGAAAAAGAGGTCGGCGAGACGTCCTATCCCACCTTCATTCTTAACACTAAACATTCCAGCATTTTCCAAGAAAAAGTCACGTTTCTCAGGGAAAAACAAGGGAAAGCGTGTCAGATTAACCTGTTGTTCATCGACCTCTACTTGAGCGAAGTCCGTGTTCAAGGTCAAGTCCAGATTGAGTCCGGAAGTTACCCCATATTTCACGTCAAGACCGACATCATTAAAACCACTACCATCCAGGTCAGTTCCCGGACGATCCTGACGCCCGCCTGCGAGGGCGTATGGTGTCACGCGAAGATCTATTCCGCGACTCACCTGGCCCAAACCAGACATCGTGCCCGCCAAACTCACTCGGGTTAATGCGTAGGCTCTAGGAATAGGCGCCCAAAACACTTGTTCGTTTTTGCGGCGAATGTTTCGCATGAGGTTAAAGCCCCATGTCTGACTGTCCGCTTCGGGAAATCGGAGGGTCACCATCGGAATGGCAATCTCAGCAACCCACCCGTTGGCAGTCAGTCGTGAGGCCACGTCCCACACACCGTCCCAGTCGCGATTGATGTTCGAACTAATGCCTCGGCGCCCTCCTTCGCCTTCCTCTGAAATCTGCTGTTCCAGTTTTGCGCCAAGTGGATTCGTCACAAACATATAGCCGGATCTCGAATCTCGAAACGTATCAAAAATGACTTGGAAGTTATCCTCGTCAAGCAACCGCGGTGAATCACGGCGCATCTCGGTCGCGATGACACTTGCGCCTTCCGAGTCGTACGCCTCAACGCCAATGTAAATCGCTTGGTCGTCGTACATCAGCCGCACGACGGTGCGTTCGGTCGCCGGGTCACCTTCGGCGGGTTCCTGCTGTACAAAACTGTCGATAACTGCAGCTTCACGCCACACATCTTCGTCAAGTACGCCGTCGACCTGTGGTTGATTTTGCACACGGGTTGGCTGGACACGATATCGCTCTGCCGGCGGAAGCAAAACACCCTCTGCGGCAGAACCATCCGCAGACTGTTGTGGCCCCAACTGGATCGCGCCGACAGCCTTGAAGTAACTGCCCGGCGGCAGATCGAGCTGTTGCGCCCCAGCCGTACTGGACAACAGGCAAAGTCCGCTGACTAACGCAATGAATATGAGCTTCGCCTGACTTAATCGCTGTCTGTTTCTAGATGAGACACTACGCACGTCGTTATCATGGCATCATTTTGGAAAGATGATCGCCTCGCAATCTAAATCTGTCTTCTATTCTCGCTCTCAAAAAGTCATTCTCATTAGTTGTTGAGCCTAATCTCCTAATCTCATGAGCCCACGTATCCTTCATTTTGCCATTTATTTTCTTTTCGCTTGGCCGATGGTCGTGCTTGCTCAACAAGTCTCATTACCTATCAAGCCAGCGCAGCCGTCTGCTACCGATGTAGTCACACGGGATGCCGACGGTATGGTGACCGTTCGTGCGATCGAACTAACCGAAACCTTGGACGTGGATGGTCAGTTAGACGAAGGCGTCTACCGGAATGTGCCTTCAATCAGCGACTTTATCCAACAACTGCCTGATGAAGGCGCGCTGGCAACCGAAAAGACCGAGACCTGGATCATGTTCGACGACACGGCTATCTATGTCGCGGCGCGGTGCTTCGATGCAAGCCCCCCAGACCAGTGGGTTGCCAACGAGATGAGACGAGACGCCATGCAACTCCGCCAAAACGACTCGTTCTCAGTCCTGTTCGACACATTCTACGACCGCCGCAATGGCGTCGCCTTCTTGGTGAACCCAATCGGTGGATTTGCGGACTTCGCCGTCACAAACGAAGGCATCGTCAACAGTGACTGGAATCCAGTCTGGGATGTTCGGACGAGTCGATTCGACGGCGGTTGGACCGTCGAAATGGAGATTCCATTTAAATCACTCAGGTATCGAGCCGGAACAAACCCAGTTTGGGGTGTTCAACTGCGTCGAATCATTCGTCGAAGAACTGAAGCTTCGTATCTGACGGCTCTACCGATCTCAGCGGCGCGCGGAAACAGTGTAATTGCAGGTCTCTGGCGCGTGTCTCAGGGCGCCACGCTGGTGGGTCTCAAATTGCCGGAAAATAGTCTCAATCTCGAGATCAAGCCGTACGGCATCGGCGGCGTAACCAGCGCCCTCAACAAAGTCCCTCCCCAACGGAATGTTGGCGACATCCAGCTGGGGATCGACGCCAAATATGGCATTACGCAAAATCTCACTGCCGACTTCACCTACAACACCGATTTTGCCCAAGTTGAAGTCGACGAACAACAGATCAACCTGACACGGTTTAGCCTCTTTTTTCCTGAAAAACGCGAGTTCTTCCTTGAGGGACGAGATAACTTCGAGTTTGCGCAGGGCGGCGCTGGCGGACGAACCAACGCGCCCCGCCTGTTCTTCAGTCGGCGGATAGGGCTGCAAGCAGGACAAGTGATACCCATTCTGGCGGGTGGGCGGCTTACGGGAAAAATAGGCTCCTTCGATATCGGGGCGCTGAACATACAGACCAACGAGGAAATCGATTCAGGGGCCGCATCAACAAACTTCACGGTCTTTCGGATCAAACGCGACATCTTGCGTCGGAGCTCGATCGGAGGATTATTTACGAACCGTTCTGTATCGCTCCACGGCAACGGTTCCAATCAAGTCTACGGCGTCGACGGCCGATTTGCGTTTTATGACAATGTCAACGTTCTTGGGTACCTCGCCCGAACCCAAACACCGGGCCGCACTGGCCGAGACATGAGTCATCTGACGAACTTTGCTTATACAGGCGACCGCTATGGACTTGACCTTAGCCATCTCGTTGTTGAAGACAACTTTATTCCTGAAGTCGGGTTCGTTCGCCGTGACAATATTCGGCACAACTCCGCGGCTGCACGATTTAGTCCAAGAACAAGATCAATCGAGTTGATTCGGCGAATCATTGTTCAAGGCCAGTTCGATTACATCCAAAATGCGGAAACGGGAATTCTCGAAACCAAGCAGACAACGTTAGACTTTCAAACCCAATTTGAGAATAGCGACCGCCTCTCCATAGCACTGGAACAAAACTATGAATATTTGGCCAGTCCGTTTTCGATTGCGCCAGCTGTGACTATTCCAGTCGGCGGGTACAATTTTTCCTGGCTGGCCACGTCATACTCGTTCGGACAACAGCGACCGCTCAGCGGTTCGGTCACCTTTGCAACGGGAACATACTGGGGCGGTGATGGCACTTCATTGAGCGTCACACGAGGTCGTTTTGAGGTCACGCCCCAGTTCTCGGTCGAACCGAGCACCGAAATCAATTGGATCAACCTGCCGGAAGGAGAATTCGTGGCGGTGCTCAGCCGGTCGCGTTTCAGTTACTCATTCAACCCGCGAATGTTCTTGAGCGGTCTCCTCCAATACAACTCCAGTAGTAACACGTTGAGTACCAACTTTCGGCTCCGGTGGGAGTACAGTCCCGGAAGCGAACTCTTCGTTGTCTACACGGAAGACCGTGATTCGAACCCGCTGATGCCAGACAGAAACACAGAGCTTCGCAATAGAGGCTTTGTCGTGAAGATTAATCGTCTGCTCCAATTTTGACTTGGCGGAAGTACGAGACAAACAGAACTCAACTACAATTCCCAAAGTCGGGTCAGCGTTTTTGGAACTGGAGGCTTAATGACAAGGTCGCGGATGGCCATTGCCGTCGTCGGATTGATGATTGCGAGTTCGCCAATTTTTGCGGACGACTGGACGCAATGGCGCGGCGCAGATCGACTTGGCGTTTGGCATGAAACCGTTGGTGTAGTCACCGAATTACCATCGGAGCTCAAGTTTTCCTGGCGAGTCCCCATTAAGACAGGTTACGCCGGTCCGGCTGTAGCCGATGGACGCGTTTTTGTGACCGACTGGGAAGAAGATCCGGAGTCGCGAACAATGGACGGCACAGAACGGGCCGTCGCCCTTGATGAACAAACCGGCGAGATTTTGTGGACTCGCGAGTGGCCCACTACCTATCGAATGTTGATGGGCTCCTATGCAATCGGTCCACGAGCCACGCCGACGGTTGACGACGACCGTGTCTACGTTGTGGGAGCGTCCGGTTCCCTCTTGTGTCTTGACGTGCAGACTGGTGAGGTGCTTTGGCAAAAAGACTATCGGTCTGACTACGATTCCTATGTGCCGACGTGGGGTATCTCCAGTTCGCCGTTGGTTGAAGGAGACCTGCTAATCGCGATTGTCGGCGGTGAACCCGGAGCCCTCGTGGTGGCTTTTGACAAACGCACCGGCGAAGAAATCTGGCGGGCGCTCGATGTTGTCGGAGAGATGGGTTACGGACAGCCCGTCGTCTATGAAGCCGGTGGTGTCAGACAGCTTATCGTATGGCACCCTGGCGCGTTGGTGTCGCTTAACCCTCAAAGCGGTGAGGTTTACTGGGAAGAACCGTGGGAAGCAGGCGCAGGAATGTCTGTTGCGACACCTGTTAAGAGCGGCAACTACCTCTTTGTGACGCAGTTCTACAACGGGCCAATGATGATGAGCTTGAACCAAGATAGGCCAACGGCAACGATGCTGTGGAAGGGTTCAAGCCGAAGCGAAATGCCTAGCGACACTGAAGGATTGCACTCTCTGATAACGACACCAGTCATGACCGGCGATTACATTTATGGCGTTGGAAGTTACGGTGAGCTTCGCGGTCTTGACGCCCGAACCGGAGAACGCCTCTGGATGAGTGAAGAAATGACGGCGCAGGCACGGTGGGGCACCGCATTTATGGTAAAAAACGGCGACCGCTATTTCGTCAACAACGACGACGGCTTTCTGATGATTGCTGAATTCACGCCGTCC
The DNA here is from genome assembly GCA_964634175.1 of uncultured Vicinamibacteraceae bacterium. GTDB lineage: Bacteria > Acidobacteriota > Vicinamibacteria > Vicinamibacterales > UBA8438 > CAUZIB01. Next base: position 10,888 of record CAZWIL010000018.1, on the reverse strand, counting down.
GGCTACGTCGAACGAGGCCGCGTGAGCTTAATCGAACCCACTTCCAGTGCGGGATACGGAGCCCGGCGACTGTTTGATCGAGTGGTCAACTGGTCCCATCCCGCCTATGCCAACCGTCATGTCATCCATCGTAATGACAACGAGATCGTTCGCGCCTCGCTCGATGCCGCCGACTACTAATCCCCTGGAACTGTGTGCCTCTACTCGTCCTGACTCCGCTTAGCGTGACTACTGTGGCTTCTAATCCTCAGAACAACACCGCCTGTGTATCATTAATATGAATGGGATTTATGTTGCAAATGAGTAGAACAGTTTATTGGTTTCTCTTCCTCACCAGCTGGTCGTTGGTTTTAAACAGTCAACTTGAAGCTCAATCGGCGTCGTCTCTGCTTACTAATGAAGAAGCTGCCGCTGACGATGTGGACATAGAACCACCTTCAACCGGGCCTGACCTTGGCGTACTGGCTGGTCGCCCAACTGTGCGACCTACTCGCACCAGCACACCACCCCGAATCGACGGTCAACTGGATGACGAGGTATGGAAAACCGCGGCAAAACTCACAGACTTTGTCCAATACCAACCGATTGACGGGGCGCCGGCATCGGAACCGACCGAAATCTACATCGCTTATGACTCTGACCACCTCTATTTTGGTTTTTACGCCCACTACTCCGATCCAAGCATCATGCGGGCTAACCGTGTCGACCGAGACCGTGCCTCGCAAGATGACCTGCTGACCATTTACTTCGATACATTTATGGACCAGCAACGTAGTTACGACTTTGATGTCAATGCTTACAACGTACAAGGCGATGGCATCATCAATATTTCTGGTCGCCGGGGACGAGGTAGCGGCATTCCCTTTGCCGACCGCTCCTGGGACACGTTATTCGATTCAGGTGCACAAATTGTCGAAGATGGCTTCACCGCTGAGATGGCAATCCCCTTTAAGAGTCTGCGCTATCCGCAACAACCCGAAGGCGTTCCACACCGATGGGGCTTTCAGTTTGTTCGGGAGATCAAGGAATTAAATCGCGAAGATATCGTTTGGGCGCCAATGTCTCGAGATGTGTCTAGTTTCATGGCGCAAATGGGCGTAATCGAAGGTATGACAAATCTCTCCACCAGTCGCAACTTGGAGATCATGCCGACCTTCACAGCGATCCAATTCGGATCACTCCAAACGAACGGCCAATTTCCTGTGGATACGGTGCCTGAAGGCGGATTGAACTTTAAATACGGAGTCACTTCCAACCTTGTGGCCGACGCAACATTCAACCCGGACTTTTCACAAATAGAGTCTGACAGACCCCAAATCGAGGTTAACCGCAGGTTTCCGCTATTTTTTCCTGAACTTCGACCGTTTTTTATAGAAGGTAACGAGATTTTTGATATCCAAGGACCGGTGACATTCGTTCATACGCGAACGATCGTTGATCCACTGTTTGGAGCAAAACTTACGGGTAAGACTGGAAAAGTTGCGATTGGAATTTTAGCAGCGAACGACGAAGGGCCAGGAAACGTCGAAGACCGAAATAATCCGTTGTACGAGAAGAGTGCTCAAACATTCATCGGCCGCGTAAAGTACGACCTATATACCGAATCACACATCGGCGCAATCGTAACTTCGCGAGAGTTCGAAGATAGCCATAGTACGCTGGGCGGGGTCGATGCTTCGCTTCGATTATCACCAAATCACACGGTCGGTATCGTAGGCGTCGGCACTCGACACAAAGATCTCCAAGGCGTTGAACGGGACGGGCACGTGTTCGACCTTAACCTTCGCCAGAACGGACGCCACCTTGATTGGTCTTTGAGCGCATACGAAATCTCACGAGATTTTGACACCGAGGTAGGTTTCGTGCGCCGGACCGACCAACGACGCACAAGAGGCAATATCTCGTACCGGTGGTTTCCACAGAATTGGATTATCGATTGGGGTCCACGTTTTAGCTATGGCCGAAATTGGAACTTCGACGGCGTCCTAGAAGATGAAAACGCTGGCATGAGCATGAGCTTCTCACTGGCCAAAAACCTCCGAGCCAATACAAGTTTCGATCGAGACATGGAACGTTTTGGCGGCATCAATTTCCTGCAAAATCGATACCGAGTTGGTGGCGGCATGAACAACCGGTCCTTTTCGGTCAACGCGAGTTTCGATACAGGCGACCAAATATTTTTTGATTGGGACAATCCTTACCTTGGACGAGAAACGGGTTCAAATGTGAGTGTCTCAGTGAGGCCGGTCTCGAGCCTGCAGTCGCAGATTAGCTTGAACACCAGTCGCTTTACAGATCCGACCAACGGCAACGCCGAGATTTTTGATGTCCAGATTATTCGGGCTCAGACAACGTATCAGATTAGCAATCCATTGCTCATTCGCAATATCACTGAGTACGACACATTCGACAGGCAGTTTGATTTCAACCTCTTAGTTACTTACCGCGTAAACGGTGGCACCGTGTTTTACGTGGGGTACGATGACCACTATCGGCAGGAGGACCAGATAGACCATCTCGACGAACAATTCTTTATGTCGAATAATTTCCGCAGAACCAATCGAGCAGTTTTCACCAAACTTCAATACCTATTTCGCTACTAAGGTGGTCGCTGTAGGCTGGGCTCATTAACTCCAAATCGCATTCTGCAAAGTAAAGACTTGGGCAAGCGTGTAGAATGGTTCGTATTTGGTGCCTTATCCAGTACCAATTCAGCGGTCACTCTCTTAGCCACAAACGCCTTGGTCGACCACCCTGATACCCCAACGGTTCCTACACTGCCAACTTCGAAAGACGTGACTGCCGAAGCATTACCACCGGCTTTACGTAATGCCGTTAAGCAAGCTGGTTGGGCAGACCTGATGCCCGTGCAAGCCCGTGCGATCCCGCGTCTATTAGAAGGCAAAGACGTTATGGTTCAAGCTCGAACCGGCAGTGGCAAGACGGCAGCTTTCTTGTTGCCTATGCTTGAACGCTTAAACCGAAATGACAACGTCTGCCAAGCCCTAGTCCTTGTACCTACACGGGAACTTGCCCAGCAAGTGTCACAACAGGCTGAAATGCTGTGCCAGGCTGCTGGTTTTCGAACGGTCGCAATCTACGGCGGAGTGGGATACGGCCCTCAGATTGAGGCTCTTACGGCCGGAGCACAAATTGTGGTTGGAACACCTGGACGGGTTTTGGACCATCTCTTACGAGGAACATTCTCTCTTGATGCGCTCAGAATGCGCGTGTTCGACGAAGCTGACCGGATGCTCTCAATGGGCTTTTACCCGGACATGCAAGAAGTTCAGCACCACCTGCCCCGAGAGACCATCGACCGGTTACACAACAGTATGTTTTCCGCAACATTCCCGCCGTTTGTAATGAGGACGTCAAATGAATTCTTGCGCGACCCCGAGTTCATCTCGTTAAGTGGAGATCAAGTTCATGTAACCGATACCGAGCATCGGTTTTCCTTAGTGCCGGCAATGGACAAAGACCGGTGTCTCATTCGAATCATCGAAGTCGAAAACCCCACATCAGCCATCATTTTCTGTAATACCAAATCGACTGTTCACTACGTGACTGTCGTACTGCAAAGGTTTGGGTATGATGCCGACGAATTAAGTGCCGACCGCTCCCAGTCGGATCGGGAACGTATTTTGAAACGTCTCAGGCAAAATACATTGCGTTTTCTTGTTGCGACTGATGTGGCAGCTAGAGGAATAGACATACCCGAACTATCTCATGTCATTCAATATGAACCCCCAGAAGACCCTGAGGGGTACATCCACCGAGCCGGTCGAACCGGTAGAGCCGGTGCTGCAGGAGTCGCGATCTCGCTCGTGACTGAGGCAGAAGCGTTAAACCTCGACAGTATTGCAAAACGCTACTCGATCGGATTTCGGCAAGTTAGCGCACCGACTGATTCAGATGTCCAAGCGGTGGTCACCGAGCGAGTGACGGCTTTACTTGAAGCTAAACTCCGCGAGAGGGACAGACTGAGAGCAGAGCGGAGCCAAAGGTTTGTTCCCCTAGGAAGAAGTTTGGCCGAAAATGAGGACGAGTCCGCCTTAATTGCGATGTTGCTTGATGACTACTACCAAGAAACACTTCATGGGCCAGCCACACCAATAGCCCAGCCCCCAAAGCCTTCCGCCTCAAAAGTTACGCATCCGTCCAAACGTAAACAGACCCGGTCTTCTCACGGCGGAGCGGCAAGACGCCAGAAGTAAGACCGCAAGTAATCTTGAACCTACGTGCACCTCCAGCAAGTTCAATCCAAGATTTTTCCTGAACGTAAATGAAAAACGTTGGCTGTGTGCCTCACACGAGTCCTCAGCGTACAATGTAGGTAAGGAGAACAAAATGAGCGCACCGGCGGTTGAGAAAACCCATCCATTTGACGAAGCTGTCGCCAACGGCCGTCTACCCTACAAAGTTTCTGACCTCTCACTGGCTGAGCATGGGCGTGATGAAATACGGCTGGCGGAACAAGAAATGCCAGGGCTTATGGCAATCCGAAAGGCAGAGGCTCACAGACAGCCTCTGTCTGGGACGAAAATCATGGGCAGTCTGCATATGACTATCCAGACAGCCGTACTAATCGAGACCCTCACGGCGCTAGGTGCTGATGTGCGGTGGGTATCGTGCAATATTTTTTCAACCCAAGACCATGCGGCTAGTGCAGTCGTAGTCGGACGTCCGGAAACCGGCGGAACCTCGGACAACCCTAGAGGCATACCTGTTTTTGCCTGGAAGGGCGAGAGTCTCACGGAGTACTGGTGGTGCACCAACCAAGCGCTTTTGTGGCTTGATGGGTCTGGGCCGGACTTAGTAGTCGACGACGGTGGCGATGCAACACTGTTAATCCACAAGGGCTATGAGTTTGAGATGGCCGGGGCCGTACCAGAGTTCGACTCTGAGACCGAACCTGAGGAATGGGGCGTTATCCTTGAATTGTTACGCGCGGTAAGGACAGAGGACGATAATCAATGGCGCCGGATTAGCCCGGCAATTCGCGGCGTCAGCGAAGAAACGACCACTGGGGTACACCGTCTCTACGAGATGATGCATGATGGTTCGCTTTTGTTCCCCGCAATCAATGTCAACGACTCAGTAACCAAAAGCAAGTTTGACAACGTATACGGATGTCGCCATTCACTGCCTGACGGACTCGCGCGTGCGACTGACGTGATGCTCGGAGGAAAGGTGGCCGTCGTGTGCGGCTTTGGCGAAGTAGGGAAGGGTTGCGCCCAAGCGCTGCGTGGTCAAGGGTGCCGTGTCGTTGTAACAGAGATCGACCCAATTTGTGCTCTGCAAGCCGCAATGGAAGGCTATGAAGTGAACACTCTCGAGAATATGCTCGAGCGCGCAGACATCTTTGTTACGGCTACCGGAAACAAAGACATCATTACAGCCGTGCAGATGGGCCGAATGAAGGACAAGGCGATCGTTGGCAACATAGGCCATTTTGACAACGAAATTGACATGGCCGGACTGAGGAAAATCCCTGGAATCCAAACCATAAACATCAAACCCCAGTATGACGAGTGGCAGTTTCCAGACGGTCACAGCGTCCTAGTCTTAGCGGAGGGAAGGCTTCTCAATCTAGGCTGTGCCACTGGTCATCCCAGTTTCGTGATGTCAGCGTCGTTTACTAACCAAGTGCTCGCTCAACTGGCCTTAAACGCCAACCAAGGCGAGTACGAAAAACAGGTGTATATGCTGCCCAAGAATCTTGATGAAAAAGTAGCGAGACTGCACTTGAATCACCTAGGTGTTACCTTGACTCAGCTAACGGACGAACAAGCCAGCTATATTGGCGTTCCAGCGAACGGCCCGTATAAACCAGACCACTATAGATACTAAGGCTGGTGGCAGCGATTAACTTCGGACATCGCCAAGACCATAGAACTGAACTTTTGTAGAAATTACGGATCCGTGCGCGGCAAGCCAAGAAGTTTCTCGTGGGCACTGGTCACCGGTGCTCCGGCGAGGGCTTGGACCGGGCAATAACTGCCGTCACTTTCCAGCTCCATAGCCCTGTCGTTATCGGCCATCAGTAAATCGAGAACCTCGTCCCTCAGTTGGGTCCGAATGGCTGCGTCACGAACGAAACAAAGCGTTTCCACTCTGCGGCTCAAATTTCGTTCCATTAGGTCCGCGCTGCCTACCAAGACCTCGGGATGGCCATCGTTCTCAAATGAATACAACCGAGAATGCTCAAGAAAGCGCCCCACGATAGACCGAACATGTATGTTCTCACTAACACCAGGAATGCCGGGGCGCAAACAACAAACCCCTCTTACGATCATGTCAACTTTTACACCCGCTTGAGATGCTCGATATAACACACGGATCATCTCGGGGTCCGCAACCGAATTACTCTTAATCATCACTCGGGCGGGACGGCCAGCCCTAGCATGCTCAGCTTCACGCTCCACAAGTTCAGTAAATGCCGCTCGAAGATTGAGGGGGGCCACAAGCAAGTGTTTATAGTCTTTTTTATTCGAATAGCCAGTAAGGTAATTGAACACTTCGGTAACTTCATCGACAACTTCAGTCTTTGCGGTAAACAAGCCTAAATCTGTATAAACCTGAGCCGTGACCCGATTGTAATTTCCGGTGCCTATATGTACATACCTGACGATTCCGGGAAGCTCCTTCCGTACGATCAGGCACAACTTGCAGTGCGTCTTAAGATGGAGCAATCCGTAGACTACGTGAATTCCAGCTGATTCCAGACGGTGTGCCCAAGCTATGTTGTTCTTTTCATCAAATCTTGCCTTCAGTTCAACTAGGACGGCGACCTGCTTCCCTGCCTCAGCTGCCTTGATCAAAAGGTCAACCAATGGAGAGTTGGACCCAATTCGGTACAAAGTCAACTTAATGGCGATCACGCCAGAGTCTTCAACAGCCGCACGTAAAAATGCTTCAACTGAGCCAAATGAGTCAAAAGGGTGATGAACAAGACGGTCGCGCTCACGAATCTGCTGAAAGATAGCGTCGGGTTCATCACCTGACCACAATGACCGAGCCAAGAATGGAGGGTCCTTGAGTTGAGGGTGATGAAGTCGCGTCAGTTCGGAAAAATCTCCAAATCCCATTCGCTCAGGCGTTCTAACGACAACATCATCTTCGATTTCAAAATTCTCGACCAAAATATTGAGAAAACTCTCCGGCATCGTCGACTCAACCAGCAACTGCGAAAGATCGCCGTACCGAAGTTGTTTCAGAGTTCGATCGACCGATTCCAACAAGTCGTCCGCTTCATCTTCCTGGATAACCATGTCTGTATCACGAATGATCCGGAACAAATGAGCACTCACCACCTGTGCGCCTGGAAATAAAACTTCTATGTTCTCTTTGACGACATCTTCAAGGAAAACAAACGTGTCACCCGGTACTCCCGCTACGTGCTCTGGTAATCTGACAAAGCGCGGCAACACATCAGGAATCTTGACGCGAGCAAAACGATTACGCGCGCGGTACCGAACCACTACCGCCAGATTGATGCTCAAGTTAGAAATGAACGGAAATGGATGTCCGGGATCAAATGCCAACGGTGTCAAGACCGGATGGATGTTGTTCCTGAAATGGTCTCTGAGATATTCCTGCACCTTCGGCGTGTAATCGCGCGGGTCCAAAAATCGAACGCCTTCGTCCTCCAAAAGTGGCCGCAGTGAGCCTGACCAACAGGCCCCCATATCTTCCAACATCTGTCCCGACCTTCTCCTAATCGCCGTCAACTGTTCAGCGGTAGTCATCCCGTCGGGAGAGACGTCTTCGTTCTCGTTACGAAACTTCCGTAGTAGCGTAGCTACGCGTACCATGAAAAACTCGTCGAGGTTTGTTGAAACAATGGAGAGAAACTTGACCCGCTCGAGCAGAGGATGCTTCTGGTCTAGAGCTTGAAGGAGAACGCGTTGATTGAACTCCAACCAACTTAGTTCTCGGTTGATATAAAACCGATAATCCGTCAGATCGACAGTTTGAGTTCCCTCAGAAAGACTGGTAGTCTCGTCAGCGTTCACGCCGTTGACTCGACCGTAGTCATGGACTTGCGGCAATGATGAATTCATCCAATGCTTTCATGATAGCAGGCACCCAGCGGCAGGCTTCACACCTGTGCACACGGCCTTACAGAAAGTGACAGGCTCAACGTTTCGCTTCATGAATCGACGGCTTGGTCACTCAGAAGCTGCAAAGTATAGTGATTTCAACTAATCGTCGTGCACTCATACATCGCCTGGATAACACTATGACCTTCTCACCCTTACTTAACGTCGCAAATTTCCGTCGGAATCAGCAACTTACCGGACTGTCATTGCTATGCGTCCTCTCGCTAACCGCATGCGTTTCAGAGCCCGCAGGACCAATCGCTGACCCTCACCAAACAACCGAGCGTCAGCGACACCTGTTGATCGTAATGGACGGCCTCCGGCCGGATTATGTGACTCCTGAACTAATGCCTAATCTGCACGCACTTGGTGAGCGCGGGGTGGTTTTCACAGACCATCATGCAGTCTATCCAACTGTAACTCGGGTCAACGCGACCTCAATTTCGACCGGTGCTTATCCAGAGACCCACGGTTTATTGGGCAACTCAGTCTATTTCCCTGCAGTCAATGAGAGTCAGTTTCTTAACAGCGGCGACCGCGAAAACCTTCTTTCAGTCGAACGAACAGAACAACATGGGCTACTAACGGCACCAACTCTAGGAGAGCAGCTGCAAAACGCTGGCCTTTCACTCCTCGTTGTCAGTGCTGGTTCGACCGGGTCGTCGTATCTCCTGAATCACACGGTAGCCGGCGGCGGAATTATCCACTATGAATACACCCTCCCGAACGATCTGATGGAAGAGATTCTCAGCATCAATGGAAGGGTTCCACCTGCAGATACTCCCAATGACGCTCGTAATCGTTACGTCGTCGATTCTTTTTTTCAGGTCGGTCTTCCACGAATTGACCCGGATGTCACGATCATGTGGTTGAGTGAACCCGATGCAAGCGCCCACGCACACGGTATTGGTCATCCGATCACTCACGACAGTTTGGCCAAACAGGACGACCAACTCAGGGAAATTCAGGACCGTTTGGACTCGATGGGGTGGTTAGAACACCTCAATATCTGGGTCACCTCTGATCATGGATTTTCTACCCATACGGGCGGCGTTCAACTGGACCAGTTACTTGCGCCGTTCAACGGGACACTCGAGGATGGCACACCGCGAATTGTTGCGCGTAGCGGCGCAGTCTATGTTCGAGATAGAGACCCTGAAACGATTACACAGATCGTTTCCTTGTTACAGTCATCACCGGAAGTTGGAGCTATCTTCACAAAAGGCCTAGACCCGTCAAACCCTTACCAGGGTTCGGTTGCTGGGACCCTTTCCTTCGACCTGGCACGCTGGCAACACATACGAGGGAGCGACATTCTATTTTCCGGAAATTGGACCGCCAGCGAAAACGAATTTGGCTATCCCGGTACCTCCGCGCAGAACGGCGTCGCGGGGCATGGCAGTTCAAGTCCCTTTGACATCCACAATACCCTGATAGCCGCGGGCCCACTCCTCAAGTCAGGCCTCATTACCAACCTACCAAGCGGCAACGTCGACTTCTCCCCAACCTTCCTATCCCTCTTGGGTGTCACCATTCCTGATTCGATGCAAGGTCGGGTCCTCAGCGAAGCATTCCTAAACGGACCCGAACCGGAGGCAACCCAATCGACGGTCCACACGGTTCAAAGTCAAGACGGCCTGTACCAGCTGAAAGCCACCGTCTCAGACGTCGGCGGTCACAGCTACCTAGACTATACCGAGGTTGAACGAAAAGAGTGATTTTCTGGTTGGGCGAATGATAAGAGACCCACATAGTTGACCGGTCAACTATGTGGTATTAAGGTTCTTGTAATACAAGAATTCTTGACGAGTCCTTTCAAATTCATGTTCCAAACCCTTCTATAGCCCATGTAGTTTCAACGATTAATCGTCACGCTAGAAACCTAAAGATATGCTATCTAAGTAACTGCGCTTCCGCTGCAATCATGATCGAGATTTCGAAGGTGTAGGGGTACAACTTTCACTCAAATGCCCAAGAATTACGCTTCTTGACACTCCTCGTGAGAATAATTAAGGAAAATTAGATGATTTGCTGGTACAATTGACTCAAGTTCTACCGAAAATACCCACTCCTAGTGGGCTTCTAAACTCAACAGACTGTTTTGTTTACAAGCCGGTCACGATTCAGGAGTTGGCCGCCTCGCTGAAAAATACCGAGAGGAGCAGGAAGTTTTGATAATTCAGGAAAAGCAGGACATCGTACGCGACCTCGTCGCACTTGGCCAAGAACGTGGATTTGTGACGCTTGACCAAGTACTCGAGCATGTGTCCTCAGAACTAGACCCGGAAGAGATTAGTGCTCTTCTTCAAGAAATCGAAGCCGCGGGTGTTGAGGTCGAAGGAGCAGTCGAATCGACTGAAGTAGCCGCACCTCGTCATCCACAGTTGCGAGTCACGCCAGAGCCTGAGGTCCACGCACCCGGCGAAGACTCCGATCAAGGCCAGGATCTTGTCCGAACCTATCTGCGGCAAATGAGCCGTGTCCCCTTGCTTACCCGTGAAGGCGAAGTTGCTATTGCCAAGCGGATCGAACGCGGAGAAAAACGCGTTTGGGCAGCATTGTCCCGAAGCTTGATCATCGCCGGTCACATTGTTGAGCTCGGTGAGCAACTGAGGAAGGGTGATCGCCAAATTCAGGAACTCGTGATTTTACCCGATACGGACCTGACAGACAGGCAACGAACTAATCGAACCCGGCGATTGCTGAAAAATATCGACGCTATTGGAGCTGCATTAGCTGAATTGAGCCGTCGGGAATCAAGGGCGGCCGCGGCACGGAAACGC
>CAZWIL010000017.1:0-22733 GCA_964634175.1 uncultured Vicinamibacteraceae bacterium | reverse complement strand
GTGCGTCGACTTTCCACCATGCGCTCTGCGATGCGACTACGCATTGCCGTCATGGGTTCAACCCGACCAGATACACTCTCCATTTCACGAACGGCTCTCAACACATCAGCCTTGGTAACGCGCCCGCCAGTTCCAGTACCAGAAATCGTGTTGGGATCGATTTGGTGCTCAGCAGCTAGCTTCCGAACTACTGGAGAGAAGCCGTGACTTACGGTCTGGTTACGTTCTTCCGTCTGAACGGGCTCTGACTTGACGTTGTCCGAATCTAGTAATCGTTCGCTTGTCGGATCTGCCGGGGACCCGTCGTCATCACTCTCTGTGACTTCGACGTCCTCGCGTTCACCAATCAATGCAACAACCGTATCCACAAGTACAGTGTCACCTTCGGCAGCCAAAATCTTAGTTATTACACCTGCGGCTGGAGACGGAATTTCCGCATCGACTTTGTCGGTCGAAACCTCGAACAGCGGTTCCTCTTGTACTACACTGTCACCCACTTGCTTGTTCCACCGAACGATTGTCCCCTCAGCAATGGATTCGCCGAGCTGCGGCATCAAGACGTTAGTAGGCATAGCGCGCGATACGTTAACCTTGGATCCTAAGAGTGTCAAGAAACAGGCGCCTTACCTCAATTAGTGTGCCCGCCACCCGACAAATGGCGTACTCGCCACAACCGCTCCTACATTCACAATGGGTGGTGAACTGGATACCAGTACACAATAACGACCACTGGTTTCATCGGCCGTTCATAAAGAGAACAGATGTGGCCAGTTCTTATATCCGAACCAGCAGATATTGAGGCTAACTGGGTACTTCAGTAGCACCTTCGTTACGACTAAGGACACGAAGCCGACCAGCGGATCACCCGCAAGCCAGCTCCGGTCCACACAGTTTCGCTGTGCGTCTAGATGGAACTAACTCGGCAGTACTGAGTCCTTAAGCTGCTTCGCGATTCGCGCTTTAACAACGGTCTTTTCTGGTATCTGGATAGATTGACCGGTCGCCGGGTTGCGACCCATGCGCGCTTTCCGCGTCTGCACGACCAATTTAACCATTCCGGGTAGCACGAATTCTCCACTACGCTTCAGCTCACTCTCGGACAGTTGCTGGAGATGATCAAAGAAGTCACGAGCTTCTGTTCGCTTGAGACCAAATCGATCCGCAAAGTTCGAAAAGAGCTCGGTCTTACTCATTCGTTTGCCATCTGCCATCGGCGTCCCCCTAAGGTACGTGCGCGCTTGTAAGATCTGCAAAACCGGTCGCGCGCGCGAGCCACCGTCGCAGAAGAAAACCCAATAAAAACGCGCCTGATGCTAGCGCGCAGGTCTTCTGGTGTCAATCATTCTTCTTCTAGTAATTCCAAGGCCCCTGCCAGAGATCCCGGTTAGAATCAAGTGATGGATGAAGTCCAAGTTGAAACATTTCCCAATCAGCATCCAGAGCGCGATTACAAAATTGAGATTCGTTGCCCTGAATTCACCTCAGTCTGCCCAAAGACCGGGCTGCCAGATTTCGGTGAAATACGAATCACCTACACTCCCGATGAACGGTGCCTAGAACTCAAAGCGCTTAAACATTACTTGATTAGCTTTCGAAACAAAGGGATCTTTTATGAACACGTCACAAATCAGATCCTTGATAACCTTGTCGATGCGTGCCATCCGAGGACCATGGAGGTCATTGGTGATTTCTCAGTTCGAGGTGGTATCAGTACACAGGTAACAGCGAGTTACGTCAAAGATGGTTCATGAAGTTCCGGTAGACGGGGTACTCGACCTACATTGCTTCGCTCCCCGAGACGTTTCATCGATTGTGACCGAGTACCTTTGCGCTGCCGCGGCGACGGGGCTTCGAGAGGTGCGGTTGATTCACGGCCGCGGCACGGGTGTTCAACGTTCCATCGTCCACACTACAGTCGAACGCCACCCTGAGGTAAAGGAGTTTTGGGATGCCCCTGACTCCCACCTGGGCGCCACGGTGGTCGTGTTGATCCCTATAAAGCCCATTAAATCAACGACCTAAGGGCGTAGAACTATTTTGACCACCCGAATCACACAGAGGACCAAGAATGGATAGTTCGATATTGTTCAGCTTTGACTCTTTTGTCGCACTCCTCACACTAACGACACTCGAAATCGTTCTTGGCATCGACAATATTGTTTTCCTCGCAGTCCTCACTGACCGGCTTCCTGAAGAACACCGGCGCTCAACGCGAACAACAGGATTAATCCTGGCGATGGTAATGCGCATTCTCCTGCTGTTGACTATCTTCTGGGTCATGCGTTTGACGGCACCGCTCTTTGAAGTTCCCTTTCTAACAGAGACGGTTGGAGATGACATTAGTGCACCGCTGAGCATTAGCGGGCGGGACCTCATCCTCGTCTTGGGAGGACTCTTCCTCTTAGCGAAGGCCACATTTGAAATTCACCACCTTATGGAACACCCTGACCAGAAAAACGAACGTCGACAGAAAACCGCTACCGTTGGGAATATCTTGGCGCAAATTGTGATCCTCGATCTCGTATTCAGCCTCGACTCCGTCATCACAGCGATCGGAATGGTGGACCGGATCGAGATTATGATCACGGCTGTTGTCATCGCGATTGTGGTCATGATCGTCTTTGCCGAAACAGTAAGTAATTTCATCTCGCGCCATCCATCGATGAAAACACTAGCCCTCGCTTTTTTGGTAATGATTGGCGTCTTACTTATCGCCGATGGTCTTGGTCAACATCTTCCACGCGGTTATGTTTATTTTGCGATGGCTTTCAGTCTGACAGTTGAGATCATCAACTTGCGGGCTGGCGCCAGACGTCGAACGTTTAAGCCAATTGGATGACTAGTAACCGGAAGTCTGTCTTGATCGTGGCATTCATAACCGTCTGTAACGTCATACCTACGGCACTCAGTCAATCAAACAGTTCGGTAGAGTTGTTAATCGAATCTCCGACAGAGCTAAATGGCATAGCCGAACAGGTGCGAACATTTGACTCCCGAGAACTCGTTAGCGTGATGAGGCTAACTGGAACCCATAACCCCGGAGCGCCCATCCGAACCTTATTATTGTCGGAACAATCAACTGCCGCACAAAATACGCCAAGTTGGGTCGCTGGCTTTGCTGATCCCCCCAATGACGTTGTAATAATCTTTCCCGACCGGGTCGGCTCCTATCCCTATCGGTCACTTGAAGGTGTCCTTTTTCATGAGGTGGCGCACATCTTGATCAGCCGAACTGCGAACGGTCGGTCGGTACCCCGCTGGTTCAACGAAGGCTTAGCGAGCGCAGCTGAACAAAGCTGGAGCCTTGAAGACCGATCCCGCTTTGCCTGGGAACTCTTTGTCGGCTCTGATATGACCATCACCCAACTAGAATCTTTGTTCGGCCAAAGTCGCCAAGACGTTGCAAGAGCCTATGTGATTTCCGAAGCCTTCGTCCGGTACATACTTCAACGCTACGGTTCGTTCACCGCGGCCAGCGTTCTGAATCGAATGGGATCCGGAGCATCTTTTGAGTCTGCACTGTATGTAACCACCGGACTCACCATCTCAGAGCATCTCGATCGCTTCTGGGCAGATCAAATGACTTGGAAATACTGGATCAATTTTGCTGGTCACCCATTCACACTCTGGGGCTTTTCCACGCTGCTGGCGATCGTTGCCATTTGGCGACACCGTCAACGCCGGCGAGAACGAAGACGGCAGTGGGAAATGGAAGAAGAATGGGAACAAGCAACTTGGGAGGAACACCGCCGAAAGTATCGACTGCACTGAAAGCACTACACCGCCAGCAACTGAACGAATCTCACCCGCCTGAAAAAACCCGCAGCAGTCGGCTGACTGGATCGTACAATTGATCAACAACCCGTTCCTTTAACGGAATAATTGCATTATCGGTGATGGTAATTTCTTCCGGACACACCTTCGTGCAACACTTGGTTATATTGCAATAACCAATACCATGATCGTTGGCAAGGTCGTGGGCTCGATCTTCAGTGTCGAGAGGATTCATCTCGAGTTGAGCATTGTGAACAAAAAAACGAGGCCCAATGAACTCATCGTGCAATCGGTGATCTCTTAACACGTGACAGACGTCCTGACACAAGAAACACTCGATACACTTGCGAAACTCCTGCACCCGCTCAGCATCTGACTGGAGCATCCGCCAACTTCCATCATCTGCATCCGGAGGCCGTGGCTTAAATGGCTTGATTCGTTTCTTGACTTCATAGTTCCAAGAAACGTCAGTAACCAAATCACGGATTGGCGGAAACGCCCGCATCGGCTCAACCGTGACCGGTTCGTCCAGGTCTAAACTGTTGAGCCGGGTCATGCACATCAATTTTGGTTGACCGTTTACTTCCGCCGAGCATGATCCACATTTTCCCGCCTTACAATTCCAACGAACTGCAAGATCGTTTGCTGATTCAGCTTGGATCTGGTGCACAGCATCAAGCACAACCATTCCCTCTGTAACTTCAGTGCTGAAGTCCTGATAGTCACCGCCCTCTGCGTTGCCACGCCAGATCCTGAATATTGCGGTCGCCATTGCCCTCTCCGTAAAAGTTTGGTCTAAACGCGAGTCTACTTCTGATTCTCTTCGATAATCCGCTGAAGGTCGTCTCGTGGAGGTGCAATCGCTTCTCGGCTGACCTCCATCGATTTATCGTCGGCTTGTCGAATAACCAATGTCGTCTTACCCCACTCTTCGTCTTTGCCGAGATGATCTTCCCGAAAATGAGCTCCACGACTTTCTTTACGCTCAGCAGCAGCGCGGGCAACCGCCTCAGCCACCGGCATCAAATTGCGCAGGTCAAGCGCTGTATGCCATCCGGCGTTGTATTCACGGTTACCTTGTGCTTCCACTCGAGTAGCCCGGTCCGCTAAACCTTTAAGCCCTTCGATCGCTTGTTCCAATTCGCCCTCGTTTCGAACGATTCCTACTTGACTCTGCATCATCTCCTGCAAGTCATATTGCAATTGGTAGGGATTCTCGCCGGCCCCTTGTCGCTCAAGTGGCTCGAGCGCAAGCCCAGCCACCGCGTCCACCTGGCCCTGCTCCACGGTGACCGTGCCGTGTTCCTGCGCAAACCGAGCAGCGTGCTCACCTGCGCGCTTGCCAAAAACAACTAGGTCAGACAAAGAATTGCCGCCCAGTCGATTCGCACCGTGCAGGCCACCCGCCACCTCACCCGCCGCAAAAAGGCCAGGGACCGCCGACATCTGCGAATCAGGGTCAACCCGAACCCCTCCCATCACATAATGAGTCGTCGGACCAACCTCCATCGGTTCGGCCGTAATGTCAATACCCGCTAGTTGCTTAAACTGGTGGTACATGCTCGGCAATTTCTTCTTAATATGCTCCTGAGCATTAGGTAACTTCTCTTTAATCCAAGAAATATCAAGAAAGACACCGCCGTGTGGGCTACCCCGACCTTCTTTGATCTCTCGAACGATACATCGCGCCACATGGTCTCTCGTCAAGAGTTCAGGCGGCCGCCTGGCGTTCTTATCACCCTGGGTATAAATCCATCCTTCCTCTGGATTATCAGCCGTCTGGTGCTTATAGAGATCGGGGATATCATCGAACATGAATCGATTTCCCTCACTATTTCGTAGCACACCTCCCTCGCCGCGGACTCCTTCGGTCACGAGGATTCCCTTCACGGAAGGCGGCCAAACCATTCCGGTGGGATGAAACTGCACGAATTCCATGTCGATCAGATCAGCACCGGCCCGATACGCAAGGGCATGACCATCACCGGTATATTCCCAACTATTGCTCGTTACTTTAAACGCCCGCCCGATACCACCCGATGCCAATACGATCGCTTTCGCCTTAAAAAGTCGAAACCGACCGCGCTCACGGTCGTAGCCAAAAGCTCCAGCGATACGATCACCATCCTTCAATAACTCGATGATCGTGCACTCCATATGCACATCGATCCCCTGATGCACACCGTAGTCTTGTAACGTCCGAATCATTTCGAGGCCCGTCCGGTCACCGACATGCGCGAGACGCGGATATTTGTGGCCACCGAAATTCCTCTGCAAGATTCGGCCATCTTTCGTACGGTCGAACACCGCACCCCACGCTTCCAGTTCTCTAACACGGTCAGGAGCTTCTTTGGCGTGCAGTTCGGCCATCCGCCAGTTATTGAGATACTGGCCGCCTCTCATGGTGTCCGCAAAATGGGTTTCCCACCCGTCTCGGTCATCAACGTTCGCGAGTGACGCAGCCATGCCGCCTTCAGCCATAACAGTGTGTGCCTTCCCTAATAAAGACTTACACACAAGACCAACGGACACCCCACCCGCCGAAGCCTCAATTGCCGCACGCAAGCCGGCACCGCCTGCCCCAATTACCAACACATCGTGTTCAAAGGTCTGATACTCCATGTCTTACCTATAAAATCCGGAAGTCTGTCCAGACCCCCATTGAGCACATACGGACGTAGACATCAGAAAATCCCACCCACACAAGACTCAACCAAGCGAATAACATGTGCCTCGCATTGAGACAACTGACGCAGTCATACGCCAACTGTTGAGCCGGTTTGTCTGCCATACAGTCCTGGCGGCCGCCGACTAAGTGGCGAAGCGAATGGCAACTGAATACGTAACTTGCAAGAAGAAATACATTGAGCGCGAGAACCAGCGTCCCGATGCCAATGCCGAACGACACGTTTCCAGCAGAATCTTCGAACCACAGCGCGTTCCATACGTCGTATGAGAGAAACAGCACAAATCCCAGAGCGAGGTACAAAAAATAACGATGTACGTTCTGCAAGATAAGGGGAAACGAATTTTCTCCGCGAAAGCTGTTCCGTGGCTCGCCAACCGCGCAATTCGGTGGGTCAGCCCAGAAAGCCTTGTAGTAAGCCCCGCGATAGTAATAACAAGTCAATCGAAAGCCGGCAGGCGCCCACAGAATCAGAAATGCCGGAGAGAACGGCAACCACATGGGCCACCAATTCGGTTGAGGACCAAACAGACTATGCGGCGAATCACCAAATATTTCTGGCGAGTACATCGGCGACAGATAGCTGCCGTAGGTATAGTGTTCACCCTGAAAGGCCGCCCAAGTCGAATAGACAAGAAACGTCGAAAAACCTATAAAAACGGCGATCGGCTGTATCCACCATCTGTCGCGCCGAGCGGTTTCGCCAAACCCGCGTACCGGTATCGCAATCTGTACCTGATCCATCCTTAGTGACTCCGTTCAACTACGGGACATTCTGGCCGCAGAAGGGAGCTATGCGACCAACGGGCTTTCTATAGGATATCACTCCCATTCTCTGTTCATCGTTCGCACCATGTCATAAGTCAAAGCAACACAATCAATACCAAGTTTTCGCCATTACTCAAGCAATGTCTACCAGACCCTTCCTTCCAGAAAGAGACTCCGTTTACTACCAAATAGAAACCATCTCGACTCAAATATTAGGAAATGGCTTTCTTCCTCTTAGTCGCTTTTCGAGCAGTCTTCCT
The DNA here is from genome assembly GCA_964634175.1 of uncultured Vicinamibacteraceae bacterium. Classification (GTDB taxonomy): domain Bacteria; phylum Acidobacteriota; class Vicinamibacteria; order Vicinamibacterales; family UBA8438; genus CAUZIB01. The sequence continues at coordinate 15,245 of CAZWIL010000017.1, read as the reverse complement.
GCGGCGAGGGCGAGCGCGACCACTCAACCCCTTGAGCTGATCTCCACCTCCAACAACAAGCAGCGGTTGGTCAGGATTTCTCAGAAGATTGAAAATTTCGTCGGCAGATGTCTTAGCGTAGACCTCTCGACCGTCGGTCAGGAGCGTCACATCCCCACCATCTCCAAGAGCATCAAAAAGTCGCACATTAAACTGTTCGCGGAGAACCGAGAGGATTGTTCTAATATTCTGAACCGTAAACCCTTGTCGCCGCAGGTCTGCTAAAGCAAGTAACTCATAGAGGTCAATAGGAGAGTATCTTCTCTCAGTAAAACCACCGGCTTTTGTCGGACGTGAGGCCACTGTTGCTGAAAACAGACGACGAGCGTCCCACCATTGCAATTGACGAGCGGACAAACCTGTAAAGACCGCCACTTCGCGGGCGCTGTACGAACGCTTCAGCTTCACAAACGGCCCTCCCTTCGGGTTTTCCTAACCTGCAGCAAAACGGCTAAGTGAGGTCGCGTCCAGTGCCTTATCGCGCTTGCCGTCGAGTAAATAGTCCGCAACCATGCGAGCAGTCAACGGCGCCAGTAGAACTCCGTTCCGAAAGTGTCCTGTGGCGTAAAAAAGTCCGGGCAATCTTTCGGATGGACCGATGGCAGGCAGGTCATCTGGGGTTCCAGGTCGAAGACCGACTCTCACACCTTGAAACCAAGCCTGCTTCGCAGTTGGGACAATCTCGCAAGTCATATTAATCAATTGCTGAACGCCGGCTACTGTCGCACGCTCGTCAAACCCGACGTCTTCAACAGTTGCACCGATGAGAACGGAACCGTCTGTCCAAGGAACCAGATAGCACTGGTCTGTCCAAATGACACGCTCTGGCGGCGACTTGGGCCACCCTAAATGAAGCAGTTGTCCCCGGACCGGGCGAACGGGAACAGCTTCCTCTCCCTCGGCCTCAACCTGACCCGACCAACTTCCCGCAGCCATCACTACTGCATCGCACGAGACGGTGTCGACCGGTGTTTCAACTTGTAGTGTTCCATCTCGACTAAAGACCCTCGCGGCCGACATTGAAGCCGTAAAGGTCACACCGTGAGCTCCTGCAGCTCGGCGCAGTGCACTGGTTAAATCGGTGGCTCCGACAAACCCATGAGCCTCAACTACAAGACCCGACAACACATTCGAAGACAGCTGTGGTTCTTCTTGATGGACGGCCTTTTCGTCAAGATATTCAGCAACGATACCCAAGTCGCGGTAGGTAGATGCCATCCTTCGAAGTCGGTCGACCGAAACCTTATCGCGGGCAATTTCTAATGTTCCACTACGGACATACTGTACGGTCGCCCCGGAATCATCCACCACACGTGAGACAAATTCGTCGTAGAGCTCAAGACTTCGTCCACCTAACTCAAGAAGCGGACTACCCTCATGGGCAGTAATGTACGGAGCCAAGACACCGGCGGAAGCTTGGGTCGCTCCCTGCCCTACCTCCCGGCGGTCAATCACGTGAACGCGGCTACCGCGCCTAGCCAGTTCATAAGCCACCGCGCAGCCAATGACTCCAGCTCCCACAACTACGACGTGTGATGTCTTCTTCACAATTGCGTGCCCAACCGGCAAGTGTACGAAGACGGAGGGTAATGTGTCTAGTAATTAACTGATCGCCCTAATAGGCCTCGAATATCAACCGGTCACACCATGTTATAGTTCGCGGGTGCCGCATGACGAAATCGCGCAGGCGGTGCTTGAACGTGAAGAGGTCATTCGATACCTCCAAGGTAATGAAAACGAAAGCCCCCTTGAAGCTCAAGAGCGGGTTTATGCCTACCTTGATGAGCTCAGAACGACACAGCGTTACAAGATGTACCGGGCTCTACAGCATCCGCTGTATCCACTTCTGAGAAAGATTGACCGCCAGGAAGCTCAAGTCTCAATCGCCAAGAAGGCAACACGGCACAGACGTGTAATTTACGCGTCAAATCATAAAAGCCACACAGACTATCTCGTTCAACCACTTGTTCTTGACGACAACGGCATTCGTCCGCCGGTCATTGCCGCTGGAATTAATTTATTCGGCGGGGCGTTGGGCTTGATCCACAAACACGTAACAGGCGCAATCCCGATCAGGCGAGACGCGCGTGCAATGAAAGATCCCGCCTACCTGGCAACTCTGAAAGCCTATGTTGCCGAAGTTCTCCAGCGTCATGATTTATTCCTCTACCTAGAAGGTGGGAGGAGTTACAGCGGCGAACTGAAACGGTTCAAAACCGGTCTTCTCCACGCAGCAGCTCAGACACGACGAACTGACGTGGTAGTGATTCCCGTCGCTATTGCATACGACTTAGTGCTTGAAGACTTTGTTCTTTCTCGGCAGAGAGTGAAACGTCAGCAGAGACCATTCGCCCGCGAAGTAGCAGAAATGATTCGATACGCCGTCGGTTACCAAAGTCGTGCGATCGTGAGTTTTGGCGAACCAATTACACTAGCTGACTACGATCCAGACGGACGGCGTTCAATGGTACAGCTGAATCGAAGACTGCGTGATGAAATTGGTCGCCTTTACACCGTAGTACCCACAGCACTTGTTGCAGCAGCCATGCGTCCGTCCATTCAACACGGTGAACTAGAATCAGAAGTCGATCGACTAATAGACATGCTCAGAGCAGCGGGAGCACGTCTCGACATCGACACGGCGCAAGAAGCGGTAGAAGCTGCTATCGCACCACTGGCAACCCGAGGAATTCTTGTCGTTGAAGGAAAACGCTATCGCGTACGTGAGCGAACGGTACTCCGATATTATGCACGGACAATCGAACACCTTCTGAAAGATAGGCGGCGGCCCGTCTTGCACAAGTGAACGACCGCTTAACGAAAGCTTTGAGTATTGGAATTCCCAGTTTATTGAGCGATAACCACCCGCCCAGAAACGAGTTGTTTTTGAAACACCGAAAAAAGAAATAACTCTGGAAATTCCCGTTTCTAGTCGACCCAATCCGCAATAAAAACGTTCGTATCACCTTCTGCTTGACTGTCACGATTCGAAGCAAACACCAACTGCTGTCCATCTGGCGAAAACATCGGAAACCCGTCAAAAGTCTCGCCAAACGTGATCTGTTCTAAACCACCACCATCGGCATTGATAATGAATAAATCAAAGTTTCGGCCATCAGGATTGTGCCAGTTTGACGAAAAAATAATTCGCTCGCCATCCGGGTGCCAGAACGGACCAAAACTCGCTCCACCGAGGTCAGTCACTTGGCGAAGATTGCTGCCGTCAGCATCCATGACAAAAATCTCAAGTTCGGTGGGCCTCCAGAGTCCCTCATCCAGTAAACGCTTGTAATCGTCATACTCTGGGCCATCGGGAATCTCTCGGCCGCGAAATACAATCTTTGAGCCATCGGCTGAAAAGAATGGACCTCCATCGGGTCCCTGTCGACTGGTCAGTCGTCGCACGTCAGACCCATCCCCATTCATGGAGTAAATCTCCATATCACCATCACGGACACTGGTAAACACCACGCGTCCGTCCGGACCTATCGTGGCTTCGGCATCGTAACCTGGAGTATCAGTCAATCGGGTCAATTCCGAACCATCTGGCGCTGCCCGAAATATGTCGTACGTGTCATAGACAGCCCAGACGTATCCAGCCGAAAAACTTGGCGGGGGTGGACACTCGAGCCCACCAAGATGGGTCGACGCATAAATGATAGATTCGGAATCAGGATAAAAGTATCCGCAAGTTGTTCGGCCGTCTCCCGTTGAGACCATTCGAAGATTTGAACCGTCCAAATCCATCCTGAAAATCTGGTCACAGGGAACACCTTCCCTAGTCGACTGAAAAATCAACTCAGAACCATCTGAAGTGAAATAGGCTTCGGCATTTTCACCGCCGAACGTCAACTGCTGAAGGTTTGCGAGACGTATTTCCGGATCGGCTGAATCCTCATCGCTGGATTCAATGGTCTCGACCACGGTTTCTTCAGAGCTAGGCGCTCCGCATGCCGACATTAAGACAATTGAAAAAATTGTAAGCACGCACCTGAACCAATGCCACGTCATCTAATCCTCCTACCCGATCTCACGATACTCCAAACGATCAACCCTTCTATCGTCGACCAAGAAGCTCCAACATTACAAGAGAAAGCCACGGTACATAAGTAATCAATATTACGCCAAGTCCCAAGATGAGCAGCACCGGCAAAGCCGCTCGATAAACGTGCAAAATTGGACGATCGAACCGGTAAGAAGCAAAGAACAGGTTAAGTCCAACGGGAGGCGTCAAGTAGCCCAATTCAAGATTAGCAATAAAAATAATGCCTAGGTGAATCGGATCTATCCCGTATGCAACGCCCAGCGCACTAATTAACGGCACAACGACGAAAATTGCCGAAAAAATGTCCATAAGACAACCAACAAGAAGCAGAAAAATATTTAGGGCTAACAGAAACAGCAACGGGGATTGGATCTGTGACTGAGTCCATTCAAGGAGGCGGAAAGGCAGGTCTGCGTCCAGCGTGTAAGCAGTAAACCCCTTGGCTGCCGCCAAGATGATCAGAACTCCGCCGACCAGAACAACTGACTCGGTAATAGCAGCGCGCAGGCCGTTCAGAAAAGGAAAATCTCGATGTATGAGTCCAGTTGATACAAAGGCATAGAGCGCAGCCAAAGCCGATACTTCGACTAGTGTCGCCCAGCCACTAAAATAAGAAACCAAGACAACAATCGGAAGTCCGAGTTCCCATTTCGCTACCCAGATCGCAGACCAAACCTCGGTAGTAACAAAGGGTCGACGGCCTGCACCAGTGATCACTCCTTCACGCATGCCCCAAACTGAGACCAGTCCGATAAGTAGAAACCCTGGCAATATCCCACCGATAAAGAGGTCTTCCAGAGACACTCCTGCAACGACGGCATACAAAATTAGTGGAAGCGCAGGAGGTAAAAGTAAGCCTAGCGACCCAGATGCCGTCAATAGGCCTACGGAAAAACGATCCCGATATCCATCTTTCAGAAGAGCAGGAAGCAGTAATCCACCGAGCGCCAAAATGGTGACACCCGACGCTCCAGAAAAGATCGTAAAAAAAGCACAAACAACAACGCATACAACCGCCGTTCCGCCGGGCATCCAGCCAACTAGAGCTCGGAACAGACGCAGAAGACGTTCCGAAACTCTGCCTTGGGCCAAAATACAACCAGTCAACGTAAACAATGGAATGGCGGGAAGAAGCGGTTCAGTGGCAAGGTCGTATGCATAAAGTGCCACTTGGGCAGGTGGCACAAAGAATGTCATGTATAGAAAGACAGCAGCACCCCCCAACACCGCAAAAATAGGAGCACCCGCCACCGCTGCCACTACTACAAGTAATACCCAAGGCCAGGCGGAACTACCGTCAAGAAACTCGTAGGAATTACTCAGCCACAACCCAGCCACCATCCCCAGCGCTACTAATATTCGCTGGCTCCATGACTCGCCCACATGCCACATCAGGCGGAATGCAATCAGCAGAAACGAAAAAGGAAGCACCAGAAGGACAACCCACACCGGAACACCGAGTGCAATCTCTGAACCGATGTCGCGTTCAACCAAAACCACATCGACGGCGCCTCGGGCAAGCATCGCTGATACCGCCCCGCCGAACATAGCCGCGAACACCGCCGCCACAGTGCGCACCCGCCCCTTAGGCATGAGTGCCCCGGTTGCGAGAGCAATCAATTGTCCTTCTCTGGCCGCGAGTGTCGCACCGAGAAAGCCAACCCAAAGAGTTAAATGTTGGACAAAAGGAATCGATCCTGGAATGCCACCCGCTATGAACGGGCGGATAGTTATTTCTGCCAAAGGAAGCAGAACCATCGCCACAAGGGCACCTGCAGCTATCAAGTCCTCAGCGTTATGGAAAAACCTGAGAAAACTTGGCCCGTTAGGTGCCGAGCGTTGTGACACATCCGTTCTGGGATGCTCAGTAGAACCCATCAACTCTGAGAAGAATTCACTACGTCACCGACAACAGAACTGTTCGCTATTGGCCACGAAAACTGTTCCGTTCCCTTAGGGCAAGATCGTAGATATCTTGTGGAACCATGGTCCCACGCATCGACGAGGTTAACTCATCGGCCGTCTGACGAAATGCGACAATGGCTGCATCGTCCGGCATCGAGACTGTTAGTCCACGATCACGCATCAGGTCTATCGCTTCGCGGTCTTGCTTTGGAACTTCATCCCACTGGTTGTCTTCAAACTCCTGACCAATCGATAAAAACGCCTCTTGATCGTCAGCACTGAGCCGCTCCCAAGCTCTCTCAGTAACCAGTAGGGCATTGATGACCGGCGCTAGAGGGACATCGAGCATGTGCGGTGCAGAGCGATAATATTGGACCAACATCACTGCGTAAGGCGGCAGTGGATACGCATTGATTAAACCGGTATTTAAGCCCATCGCAACGTCAGTCACAGCCAGTGGAACTGGATCAAATCCATTCTCCTTATACCACTGCACCATTGCATCGTCTCCTGCCGACGTAAAGATCTTGGCGCCTCTCAAATCTTCGAGAGTGGAAACGGGCTCAGCTGTAAAAAAATGGGCCCACCCCGTGTGCCCCCAGCCGATCAGTACAAATCCCTGATCAGCCAGAGCGTCTTCAAACGTCGGCCTGAGCGCTGACAGAACGTGGCGAGCTTCGTCATCGGATTGAAAAAAGAACGGCATTCCCAAGACATTAAATGCCGGATCAATTTCACCGAGGGCCGCTTGTGAAAGAAGCGCTGCCTGGGTCGAATTCAATTTCAGGCGTCGCACGATGGTAGCCTCGTCCCCTTGGGAACTCGAAGCAACGCGCACCCGTACTCTTCGATTCGTGACTTGCTGAAGATCAGCCGCCATCTCCTTCAGCGCCCTGTCCCACAAAGAGTTTGGTGGGGCAATCGATCCAAGGGTTATTGGTCTCTGAGCAAAAAGGAGAGCCGGGCTGACCAACAAAGATACAGCGATGGCAATTCGGAGCGACCTCATCGTTAGTGTTCTTCCTCCCTAATTGGCTCCTCAAACAGCTCATCGACATGATCGAGAAGCAAACGGGCCCGTTTCTGATTCACCAGATTCACCAGTCGGAGGCTGATATCAGTCTCCGGGTCAACCGCAAGCGCGGAACCAAGCAACGACTCAAACTCCGCGCGGTCCTGCGCTGCCAACGATACCCCAGTTGCCAAGGCAAGATAGGGCGAGGCATCAAGACCATCCGACAACTCTACCGCACGCTCAAAGTGAACACGCGCACGGCTGGAAGACCCCCCGAGCAACTCTGGAACCGATTCAAGTGCAATGGACGCTGAATGCAGCGCTCCACGATTGTAGCCTTCGTCTAGTGCAAGTGCACGACCCAACAACGCTCTCACAACCGGTAGATCCGCGGCAAGTTCCGGGTTATCAAGCCCAAGTGAAATAGCGAAACCCCACGACCCAGCTAGCCAATAAATTGTCTCAACGTCATCGACACGAAATGTAGCAACCGCCCTCTCCGGATCCAAACGTAGTGTCTCTGAAAGGCCTACATAATTAACTTCTACCCGGCGGAGACAGTAGTCGCGTGCTCGAACATACATATTGAGAGCACGCCGGTCCGCCGTCTCAGCGGTCGCATAATCGAAATCTTCCCACTCTGCGACTTCTGCATCGGGTTGAATGAATAGCGCTGCGTAAATAGTAAAAGTGCTACAAGCATTCAGGAGAAGACCCGGATGATCAGGTGACGACTCCAATAGTGTCTCAAGAGTCTTCAGATTGAATGGTAAAGCCTCACGCACCAGTTGTGGATCTTCATCAGATGCGTAAATATCAGCACCGTCAGAAAGGGTCTCCGAAAGAGCGTTAACCGCCATCGATTTGACAGAGCAGCCACTACTCACAACGATCGCAAGAATCACCGCTCCCTGACAGAGAGGAATAAAGCCAGATTTGGTGTCGAATCGCATCATTGACGTTCTAGGCCCACAAAGCCTTTTTTGATCATACCAGCCCTCACGTAATACGCCAGTTGGGTTCCACACAGAAAGTGATTCCGTGCCATGATCATCGTGGTGAAAACATTCGTCACAATTCCAGCTGGTTGGTTCGATATGGGAAGTGAAACGGGTCAGCGCGACGAATCTCCGATTCACCGCGTGTGGGTCGATACCTTTCAGATGGCGATTTATCCAGTCACACGGTCCGAATATCAACACTTTCTAGAAGACACCAATCGTGAACATCCCAGGGACTGGGACAATCCACTATTGGGAAATCCTGCTTATCCAGTTGTTGGTGTTAGCTGGAATGACGCAACTGTCTACTGTCTGTGGCGATCTTCAAACGGTGACCTAGTTCGGCTACCGACCGAAGCAGAATGGGAACGGGCAGCTCGAGGTCACCAAGTCGCGCGTAACTATCCTTCTGGAAACGAGATCCCGAAATGGATCCCTGCTGGAGGCCGAGGCCCACTAGATGGACCGTGGACAGTTGAACTTGGCAAAGCATCCGATTTTGGTCTCTATGGTATCGCTGCGAACATTCATGAGTGGTGCACTGACTGGCATTCACGGACTTACTATCGCGACTCGCCGCGGCAAAACCCACCGGGGCCGCCGTCTGGTGTTCGACGCAGCTCTCGCGGTGGCTCGTGGCGTCACGCCTTAACTATTAGTCGCGTCTCGGCCAGAAGTAAACTGGACCCGTCGTTTCGGTACACAGACTATGGCTTCCGCCTCGCACGCTGACCCGAGCAACCCAGAGTTCGCGCGAGCTCTGGAAATTGCGCAAGCGGTTCGAGCAGCCGAGGGTCAGGCACTATTCGTAGGAGGCTGGGTTCGTGATCGTCTTGCCGGATGGAAATCAAAAGACATTGACGTCGAGGTTTATGGCGTAACCGCAGAACACCTCCGGTCATTACTGGAGCGAATCGACCGCGTCGACCGCGTCGGAGAAAGCTTCACGGTATACAAAGTAGGTGGGATTGATGTTTCCCTGCCCAGACGAGAATCTAAAACAGGACGAGGGCACCGGGGCTTCACGATCGAAGGCGACCCGAACCTTTCATTCAAAGAAGCTGCCCGACGCCGAGACTTCACAATTAACGCTATTGCTTGGAATCCACTGACCAACCAATATCTCGACCCATACCAAGGACAAAATGACCTAAAACAAGGCATCTTGAAGATGGTCGACTCCCAAACATTTTCGGATGACAGTCTTCGCGTACTACGAGCCATTCAGTTCGCTGCCCGTTTTGGTTTTACACTTGACGAAGCCACTAGAACAATTTGCCGTTCCATTGCGTTGGACGACCTCCCGCCAGAACGCATCTGGGGAGAACTCGAAAAACTTCTGTTGGGGTCGTCCCGACCCTCTGTCGGTTTGACACTTGCTCTAGAACTCGGCGTAATCGAACGTCTTTTCCCTGAGCTTGCAGCACTGATTGGATGTAAACAAGAACCAGAGTGGCATCCTGAAGGCGATGTGTGGACTCACACCCTCCTAGTGGTAGACCAAGCAGCCTCTAGCCTCAAAGAGCTCTCGCATCCTAAACAGTCGACACTGATGCTCGCCGCCATCAGCCACGATTTTGGCAAGCCGAGCACAACAGCATTTATTGATGGTCGGATCCGTTCCCGCAACCATGAAGAAGCGGGAATAAAACCAACCGAGACTTTTCTTGATCGTATCAACATTCACTCCCTCCATGGATACGACGTGCGCCAACAGATCCTCGGACTCGTCGCTCATCATCTAACGCCTGGAATGTGGCATAAGGCTCCAGATGGCGTCACTGATGGAGCATTTCGCCGATTGGCTCGAAAGGTTGACCTGGAACTACTCGCAGTGCTGGCCAAGGCCGACTGTCGAGGACGAACAGGCATGTTTGACTGTTCCGCTATGGATTGGTTCCTGGAACGTGCCAGGGCGCTAGGCATAGAGCACGAAGCACCTGCGCCGCTGCTTTTAGGACGTCATTTACTTCAGCTTGGACTGCTCCCTGGGCCTGAGGTTGGTAAAATTTTGAAGCACATCTACGAACTCCAATTGGACGGCACGGTTGAATCAGTTGATCAAGCGATCTCTGAAGCAAAATTATTGATCAGAAAAAAAACAACAACCCCTTTTAAGAACTCAGACCAACAGTAGTGCAGTGTGATTTTCTAGAGACGATTAAAGTTTAGATTTCTCGGCCTTCTTAACAGTTATTGAGTCGCTAATCTGCTGGTCAGAAAAATTTGAGGCTTCGAAGCTGTCGTTCCTATTCAGTATCTTACTCAGCGCAGAACCTGAAATATTTCCTCCACTGACGACCGCAACGCAAGTTTCGGAGTTGCTCGATCCGGTCGCCGCAAGAGCAGCGGCGACAGTTACGGCACCGCTCGGCTCCACCACAAGTTTCGCGGACCGAAATAGCCAAGCTACTGCCCGTTCGATCACGTCGTCTTTGACCGTAACTACGGTGTCAACAAACTCTTTGACATGTAAGAAGGTAAGGTCACCTGGTCGCACAGGCAGAAGGCCGTCGGCCACACTCTTCACAGAACTAAGCGTTCTAGGCCGTCCTTCATAAAGCGAAGCTAACATCTTCGCCGCCCCGGCTGGTTCGACGCCAATGACACGTGCATGTGGACAGGTCTGCTTCACTGCCGCTGACACACCAGCGATAAGTCCACCACCACCAATTGGTACATACACGCAGTCGACGTCTGGGCAATCTTCGACGATTTCTAATCCAACCGTCCCCTGTCCAGCAATGATTTTAGGATGGTCAAAAGGCGGCACAACCGTCAGCCCTCGAACGTCAGCTTCGTATTCCGCTCTCGCTTTTCTTTCCGCCGAAGTCGTCCCTTCCATAACCACTTCTGCGCCGAAAGCTTTAGTCCCAAGAACTTTCACGGCCGGTGCGGTGACCGGCATTACAACCAGCGCCGAAATACCCAGTAGCCGTGCCGAGTACGCGACCGCCTGCGCGTGGTTACCAGATGAATAGGTAACTACACCACGCTGCCTTTCGTCAGAGGAAAGTCCAAGCATCATGTTTGACGCGCCACGCAACTTAAAGGAGCCTGCCATTTGGAGATTCTCAGCTTTGAGGCGAAATGAGCGACCCACGTGCCGTGACACGTCGACGAGAGGCGTCCGAACCACCGTCCCATGGATCCGAATGGCAGCTCGTTCAATATCCCTGAGAGGCGTAAGAGGCGAAGCGACAGAGGTCACCCTGTACCAAAGCATATACTGATGACTATGGTTAGCCGGAATAGGTTTGTTCGGGCCATCTGCACTGCTGTTCTGCTAGTACCGTGGTTCTTGAGTTCGGCACCGGTTCTGGCCCAGGAAGAAATCGCGCTGCCGATCGACCGGTTTGTAACCGACATCCGCGGATCACTCTCGTTGTTTGGTCAAAATCGACAATTTGCGAGTGCTCGGGGTCTCAACACGTCTATGACCCCTCGGATAGGTCTGGGATTTGAAGTTGGAGCGCACGCTTATCTATATCGCTGGCGAGTTATAACAATAGGCATAGGCGGAACTGTCCACAAATCACTTGGCACTAAAGGTGCAATCCAAGCCGAATCTCACACCAAAGCACCTGCCATTCGGGCTAACTTCTTCGCAATTTCACCACAGCTGTCACTGAATTTCGGTAGCCGTGACGGCTGGAGCTACTTAAGCGGTGGTCTTGGGAGCTCGACCCTAGGACTATATCCGGCTGGAACTGAACACAATACTCGTTATACACGTTCACTAAATTACGGCGGAGGCGCACGCTGGTTTACCAGTGACCATATCGCGTTTTCCCTTGATCTTAGATTCTACGCACTGACTCCGCTACCCCGAACACACTTACAACCTGGTTCTCCACGTATAACATTGGCGGTCTTCAACATCGGTGCATCCTTCCGATGAATGGAGTCAGTTACATTACTTGAGATGCTCTGATGAAACGGGAGAATTTAATTGATTTTTTTGATGACCGTATTCGGTCAAAACAGAACTTCTTCGTCTATGACGACGGCTACCGATCGTATACATACAGCTACGAAGAAATCCGTCAGGCCGCTTACGATTTTGCACAACGCCTCGTGGGTGCTGGTTTCCGCCAACAAGACAAGGTGATCATTTGGAGTGAAAACCGCCCAGAGTGGGTCGTGGCCCTGTGGGGCTCTTGGCTCGCTCAGTGTGTGGTCGTTCCGGTCGATTACCGTGCTTCCGAAGACCTATTGTCAAAAATTGTTTCAATCGTTGAAAGTGATGTTGTACTCACTGGCGATGAGGTCCCGTCGCCGAACGGCCAGATTCAAGCATGGCCACTCAAAGACCTCTTAACAGCCAACCGAATCAAAGCCGGGTCATCAGCACCTGTCACAGGTACCGACAACTCTACTGATCTCGCCGAAATCATTTTCACTTCGGGAGCCACTGCAGATCCGAAAGGCGTTCAATTAACTCATCGCAACATCCTCGCCAACACCCTACCGGTGGAACGAGAAATATTGAAATATAGAAAATATGCCAAGCCATTCTCTCCAATTCGGTTCCTCAACCTCCTTCCCCTCAGCCATATGTTCGGACAAGCCATGGCGACCTTTATACCTCCGATGCTTTCCGGTGTGACGGTATTCATGCACGGCTATAACCCATCTGAAATTGTCAATCAGATCCGGAAACATCGCGTGTCAGTTTTGGTCTGTGTTCCGAAGATGCTAGAGGTGCTCCGAGAACACATAGAACATCTTGCTCCGGAAGTTCTTGAACCGACCGACCCGAAGGAACCGGTCGCTCTACGATGGTGGCGCTACCGTAGAGTTCATCGATTGTTTGGAATGAAATTCTGGACATTTGTCGTGGGAGCTGCAGCACTCGACAAACGTCTCGAAGAGTTTTGGTCAAGACTGGGTTTCTTAGTAATTCAGGGATACGGTCTCACAGAAACCGCGCCTATCGTGACTCTGAATCATCCTTTTCGTACACGCCGCGGAAGCGTCGGTAAACCTATCGGTGGTGTTGAAGTAAAGATTGCTTCGGATGGCGAAATTTTAGTACGCGGCGAAAATGTAACAACCGGCTATTTCAAATCTCCGACGGCCACCACAGCGGCGTTTCAAGATGGATGGTTTCACACTGGTGATATCGGCACCCTCGACGCCAGCGGTCAGCTCACGGTGCGAGGGCGTAAAAAAGAAACCATCGTCACCTCGGACGGATTAAACGTTTTCCCTGACGACGTCGAACAAGTACTTCGGAACATCGCAGGTGTTCGGGATGCGACGGTTGTTGGAGCGGCCGTTGAGGGCACCGAGAAAGTACATGCTGTCCTCATACTGCGGCCAGAGACCACCCCGTCAAGTGTATTAGAAACTGCCAATGCAAAACTTGAAGAGCATCAAATGATCAAAGGCTACAGTCTGTGGCCGAGCGGCGAGTTTCCAAGAACTGAAGGCACGCAAAAATTAAAGCGGCACGAAATACGTCGGTGGCTCGAGAACAAAGAAACCCTCATGAGTCCGCCACCGCGCACAACGGGAACAACGCGGTCGATTATCCAAAATATTTCTGGCCAACAGCAAATCAGTGCGAATACCACCATTGAAGAACTCGGTTTCAATTCAATTGAACGAATCGAACTAATGATGGCCATCGAACAACAACTTGATCGCTCACTTGATGAGCAAACCCTAAGAGACGCTAGAACCGTCGCTGGTCTTGAAGCGATCCTAAACTCTGATGATCCGTCTAACCTAACCAGGAAAGACCGAGTCTCAGCTGCTCCACCTTTATCGTTTCCAAAATGGAACAGAAGTTTAACGGCCAAGATCATTCGACGAATTAGCCTCAACGCGTTTCTTTTACCTCTGGCACGGCTTTTCGCGTGGATTAAAGTGGAAGGACTCGAACATCTCCACTCTACGTCGGACCCAGTTGTCTACGCAGCCAATCACCAGAGCCACTTGGACGGCCCAGTCATCTTGGCGGCACTGCCTGTAAATCGAAGAATACAAGTGGCTACAGCAGCCTCAAAAGAGTTCTTTGCGGCTCACTTTTATCCTGAACAGCATTCCTGGCGGCAGCACATGACAAGTTCGTTTAATTACTATCTGGGCAGTCTCTTATTTAACATTTTTCCTTTGCCCCAACGTGAAGCCGGCACTCGTGAAGCTATTCGATATCTTGGCGAACTACTCGGCGACGGAAATTCAGTCCTCATTTTTCCGGAGGGACGTCGCACCACCACTGGTGAAATCGACCGCTTTCAACCCGGAATCGGGATGATTGCCAGTCGTCTAAATATACCTGTCGTTCCCGTTCGTCTAGAAGGCATTGATCGAATTCTCCATCAATCCTGGCGTATGGCCAGGCCTGGTCCAGCTAGAGTTACGTTTGGTAAACCACTGAATCTGACAGGCGACGATTATTCTGACTTGGCAAAACAAGTCGAAGATGCTGTGCGTGAACTTTGAGTGTTAACACCCTAGTTGAGCTCGTAACCAACCGATGTTTAAGCTGCTATACTTCCGGTTTCAGGAGCTAGATGGCAAAAGACGATCTCATTGACGTTCAGGGAACTGTAGTAGCGGTTCACAGCGGCGGACTCTACCGGGTCGAATGTGACCCTGGTCATGAAGTTTTGGCACAATTAAGTGGTCGAATGAGACGCTTTCGGATCAAAGTGGTGCCTGGAGATCGCGTTACCGTCGGAGTCTCACCCTACGATCCGGCCCGCGGAATCATCACGTTTCGAGCTCGCTGAAAATTAGTCTTTGGGAAATATTTTTTGCCCCATGAGACATTTCGCTCGGATTCGACAGGGCGACTTCAAACGTTGAACCCAGGCCATCAAGAACCTTTTTTTGTCTAGATTCAGTGGAAATCATAAAGCCACCAGTCGCTGATCAATCTGCTTCTGACCGAGCGGAAAAGACGCAGCAAGAAACCACTGCTTTAAAGCGATTCAAAGCGTGTCGATGGCCCGCAAATCAGAGCACTGGAGCATCCTACTGTTCCCATGGGGAAGTCGTACCTTTTACCGGTAAGAACGGTTTTAGGCCAGAAGCATGGTGTCTCGAGTGTTCGTTCTTCAAAACGAAACGAGCTGTCAAGCAACAACAGGTCGACCATTACTCAGACCACTGAGAAACACCTCTGGTCCTAAGACAATCTTCGACGTCTACTCGCTAAATTCCTTAGCAAGATCAAACCATTCACCATCGGGTGCCAGTTCTTGCTACAAACGCCAGTGTTCTTTTG
>CAZWIL010000016.1:12106-22827 GCA_964634175.1 uncultured Vicinamibacteraceae bacterium | reverse complement strand
GTTGCTGCTTCCTGCTGCTGAATCTGTTCTACGTCTCCCATGAGACGACCTCCTCAAAATTGCCTGGCGTATTTTTCCAGACACAAAACACCAAGAGGGGGAAAACGAGCCCCGTAAAGGGTGCAGTCTACCACGAATCTCTAACTGTCAAGCCGCATAAATTCTGTTTATAAATGGGACTAAATAGGTCGGAGATCGCGTCGGCGGCCCAGTGATTCGTCTCGAACAAGAAAGAACCGAACAACGCCACCGCTAGAACCGCCTGAACTCGATGCTGCGACCACCGCAGTACTCAAGAAAACAACATGCTCTAACTTAATGTTTCAGTCGCATTGACTGCAGTGGCTTCAAGATCGAGTGCACCATCCATATAAATAACACCAACTAGTGCTAGCTCCTAAAAAGTCTTTCATCTGAACGGACATACGCAGGCTCAAACAGAAATCTGTTCACAGTGCGCAGTTTTTTCTCCAGAGGCAACCAATTACGCTGCCACATTCATCAGGTGAAAAAGCGACCCAGTCGCACTGATACTGTTCTTTGTAGGTAAATTATTTTTAGTATCATGAATATTCTAGTAGCTGACGGGCTGCGTCGACGCTTTCTACGAGAACTTTATTTTATTTAGTCTAGGAATTTATCTTTAATCAAACGTATGATTTAAACAAGTGTTTCACTGTTGATAAACCCTTGGCCGAATCCCGAGGAGACTGATTGTGGCAAAAGCAACGAAAGAGCTCATTCTTGACGCGGCAGAAGGTCTCTTTGCAGATTCCGGATTTCAGGCCACCTCCCTTCGTGACATTACCAGCGCAGCAGGTGTCAATCTTGCTTCGGTCAACTATCACTTCGGCTCAAAAGATGCTCTGCTTACCGCTCTATTCGAACGACATTTCGCGCCAGTCAACAAGCGTCGAATCGAACTTCTCGATGCACTTGAGGCAACTTCTGCTGACGCCGTAAAGCTTGAGGACCTTGTGCGAGCTTTTCTCTCTCCGCCGTTCGAACTGTTCGCTCGCGACATCAAGAAGGGAGCGACGCTCTTGCGTCTTGTCGGGCGACTTCATAACGAACCGGACGAAGTCCGCGCCGCACTTCTGGTTGCCGTTCAACCCACAATCCTCCGTTTTACGGAGGCATTCCAAAAAGCGTCCCCACGCATTGGTCCAGAAGAAATGATCTGGAGAATCCAGTTCTTAATCGGAGCGATGGCTCACACAATGCAACTAAGCCAATCGTTTCCTATTGAAGCGACTCGACGGCCTGATCCTCTTGAGTTATTGGAAGCATTAGTTAGCTTTGGCACTGCAGGTTTCGAAGCAGAGCAGAGCCAGTTAAGAGCGGCAACTGCAGCCGCACAGGTTTAACGATGATATTTCGTATTTTTTCTTGTGTTTGTTTAATTGTCGCAACCGGGTGTGTGTCAGCTCCTCCCGCTCAACATCCAACACTTGAGATCGCATTACCAGAGGCGTGGACGGCTGAAAATTCACTGAACGGCGCGCTTGAAGTCACGTGGTGGGAGGACTTCGACGACGGCGGCCTCTCCGCGGCGATCGACGTCGCGCTGTCGCAAAACTACGACCTCCGCGCCGCGACCGCACGCCTCGAACAGGCCGCTGCCGCAGCCAAGCAATCCGAAGGCGACTTGCAACCAACGGTACAAACAACTTTCGATGGATCACGCCGGAAACAAAACTTTGTTGGCTTTCCTATCCCTGGTCGCGAAGGACAAGTACTGAGCACGGTTTCGACCAACTATGGTGTCTCCCTCGATTTATCGTGGGAAATCGACCTGTGGGGTCGTCTGCGTAATACAGCGAGAGCTGCACTGACCGACCTACAAGCCTCGGCAGCCGACCTTCGTGGCGTTCAGCTTTCCATCGCCGGTCAAACCACAAAAGCGTGGTTTGCGATTGCAGAGGCCCAACAACAAGTAGACCTCTCGCGGCAAACCGTTCGAAGTTTTCAATCTTCGGTGGAACAAGTACAAGAGCGTTTTGACGCGGGTATCCGCCCAGCACTCGACCTAAGGCTGGCTTTACTCAATCTCTCCAATGCGGAAGCTCAGCTCCAGCAGAGTCGCCAGCAATTCGACGGCGCCGTCCGGCAACTTCAGCTCCTCCTTGGGCAATACGCCGACGGCCAATTTGAGACACCGGCTGACCTGCCGAAGATCACACCCGAGGTGCCGGCTGGTCTGCCGGCCAACTTAGTTGCGCGCCGACCAGATCTGGTCGGCGCGGAACGGCAGCTGGCTGGTTCTCTACTCAGAGCCGACGTCGCCAGAAGCGACCTGCTACCCCGACTCAGCCTAACCAGCGCAACCGGCACCGCGACGGATGGGTTGCGGTCACTGGTCGACGGAAACTTCGGCGTTTGGAGTCTGTTAGGAAATGTCGTCGCACCACTTTGGCAGCGGGGAGGCCTCCGCGCCCATGTCGAACAAGCCGACGCGCAAAGCGCGGAGGCACTCGCCACCTATGCCAACGCCGCACTCACAGCGTATGCCGAAGTTGAAACCGCACTCGCGTCGGAAGAGTTTCTTGCAGGGCGAGAACGTCACCTCACTGAATCCGCGGTGCAGGCGCGTGCGGCTGAACGCCTCGCCGAAGAACGATACCGAGCCGGCCTGGAAAACTATATTACCGTTCTCGACTCGCAACGCTCGGCGGTCAGCGCTGAAGCTTCGGTGATCACTGCACGGCGCAGCCGATTAGAGAACCGTGTGGATTTATACCTTGCATTAGGCGGAGGCTTTGAACAACTCGAAGCGCCTGTGCAACTTTCAGTTCTAGAAGGACAGTAACTATGCGCGTACTTATTCGTCTGCTAAAAATCCTATTGCCCCTGGTGGTCCTTGGCGTGGCCGGCGTTGCGGCGTACCTATTGTTCATTACTCGTCCTCCGGTCGAAACGCTGACACCAACGGTCTCCGCGCCTGGTGTTCGGGCTCAACTCGTAACCCTGGAAACAGTTCAGGTCTCCGTAGCAAGCCAGGGCACCGTACGCCCGCAAACTGAAACACAACTTGTTCCCGAGGTCGCCGGACGTGTTACGTGGGTCGCACCGTCGTTTGCTGAGGGTGGTTTCTTTGAAGAAGGCGACGTGCTTGTCAGCCTAGACCGTTTCGATTACCAACAGGCAGCGGTTAGCGCACGATCGCAATTGGCACAGACCCGCCTTCGACTCGCGCAAGAAGAAGCTGAGGCAGAGGTGGCGCAGCGAGAGTGGGAAAATCTCGGTCGCGGGAACCCTCGCGCGTTGACCCTCAGAGAACCCCAACTGGAAGACGCGCGGGCATCTGTCGCCGCGGCAGAAGCCAACGTCGAACGAGCAGAACGCGACCTCGAACGGGCGGATGTTATTGCACCTTACTCGGGCCGGGTCAGGTCCAAGAGCGTGGACGTGGGGCAATTCGTTACGGTGGGTAATCCAATTGCTGCAATCTATGCAATCGACAAGGCTGAAGTCGGTCTGGCACTTCCCGATGAAGAGCTTGCCTATTTGGACCTCCCGCTCGCGCATCGGGGCGAAGTCCCTCAAGTTGGACCCCGAGTCGTTCTCAGCACAACATTCGCGGGCGCCACCTATGAATGGGACGGTCGGGTAGTACGCACCGAGAGCGAACTCGATCCCGTCACCCGTATGGTGCAGGTTGTCGCCGAGGTGCAGGACCCATATGCCCAAACCAATGACCCGAGGCGCCCGCCGTTGTCAGTTGGAATGTATGTTGAAGCCGAGATTCAGGGACGGTCGTTTGAAGAGATTGCGGTGATTCCCCGTGCTGCGCTCCGCGGTCGCAACCAGGTTCTTGTGCTTGACGAGGATAGTCGTATCCGATTTCGCGATATCGAAATCCTCCGAGCAACGACGGATTCCATTTATGTTAATCGTGGCCTGTCGGCCGGAGAGATAATTGCTGTATCCCCACTCGACAGCCCGGTCGACGGGCTACTCGTACAGATAGCCGACCTCGACATCGACCGATTCGCCGACACGACAGCACCTCCGGTCTCCCCATCAGCCCCAGTCGTCGTCGCCGCCGGACCGGACACCACTACGACATTACCTCCGGTTGCCCCATCAGCCCCAGCCGTCGTTGACGCCGGCCCGGACACCACGCCGGAGACAGAGGTTTCAGAATCAGAACCACCGACCTGGCTTCTCGAACTGCTGAATGATGCCTCGGCAACACCAAACCGCTCGGCACAGATCGAAAACGACCAAGCCGACCTCACGGATGACACGCTCCCCCCAGACACGCGTGATGCCCCAACATCAAGTGCGGCTACCCCCGAACCACCTTCACCGGTGATCGATGAGGCGCCACCACCAACAGTCCCAGCTGTCGAATCAACACCGTTACCAAGAAATGCAGTCGCTCTGATTCCGTTTGAAAACATCACGCTGACCAATCGAAATACGAGTCTGGCCACTGACCTAACCCAAGCAGTGAGAACCCAGCTTGAAGACGTTGACTCAATCACCCTCGTGCCAACAGAAACTGAAGCCATCCTCGTGATCGGTGGTGGTGTACAACAGCAGGACAGTTCCGTCCGTGTCACGGCTCGCATCATCGACACTCGCAATGGTGACGTCGTCACAGCCCTCAAGTTGGACGGTTCGGTCACCGAATTGCCGCAGATTCAATCTGACCTGGTCAGCGCGATCCATGAAAGTATCACTGACACATTTGAAACGGGCGAGACCATCCCAGAAACCTTGCCTGCGGCGGCGGCCGTTGTCACTGCGTCGGGGATTTCCATCACGGTTCAACGTTTCGAGAATGTCACCGAGACACCTCAAGCTACACAGTTTGAAGATGCTATCCGGACCACCGTTGCTGAACGCCTGCAGATGGTTGAAGGAGTCACCCTTGTTGCGTCCGAAGCTCAGCCTCAGTGGACGGTAAGCGGCGGAATCCAACAGAGCGGAAACCTAGTGCGCATCACTGCCACCCTTATTGACTCGCGCGACGACTCCGTCTTGCGAGCAGTCAAGGTTGATGGCGTGACAGATGATCTCTCGAGTGTGCAGGATCAGGTTGCCTCAGCGATTCACCAAACCGTTGTTGAGATGCTGACCGGCACGACCGGCGACACGACTACGGCTGCCGGTACGCCAATCACCATTCGACCCTTCACCAATATCAGCCAGCGACCAGAGGATGCTGAACTAGCTGACTCGGTCGCCGCAACAATCACCAATCGGCTCAACATAGCTCGTGCGACGTCGATTGTCACAACCGAAGAGAACGCCCTCTGGGTAATCAGCGGCAGTATCCAGCGCATTGGAGACATCCTTCGGATCACGGCAAATCTGATCAACCGCGAAGAAAATTCTGTAGTCCATTCGATCAAGATCGACGGCCCCGTGGACCAACTCGAACGTCTTCAGAACGACGTCGCGACTGAATTGACCAACACTGTGCAAGAGGCAACATCATGAACGGAATGATCGAGTGGTTAGCAAGAAACCCCGTCGCTGCAAATCTGACGATGGTCTTCATCATCGTGACCGGCATTGCGTCCACATTTATGGTGAAGGCTGAGGTGTTTCCGGAGATCGACCTCGATCGGATCAACATCCAAGTGCCATATCTCGGCGCCGCACCAGAAGAAGTTGAGGAGGCGGTCAACGTACGTATCGAAGAGGCTATCCAAGGCTTAGACGGCATTAAACAAATCCAGTCGACCGCAGCCGAAGGCATGGGCACCGTCATGGTCGAGCTTGAATTGGGAGCGGACGCGCGAGAAGTCCTCGACGAAATCAAAAGTAACGTCGATGCAATCACGACATTCCCGATCGAAACTGAGGCCCCGATCATACGGGACATGAACAACTCGCAGGCCGTCGTCGATATTGCGGTGTCGGGAAATCTCGATACGTTCACCCTCAAAGCAACGGCTGAGCAGGTGCGTAACGAACTGACGGCAATCCCCGAGATTACCCAGGTTGAAGTCATCAGTGCCCCTCCCTACGAAATCTCCATTGAGGTGTCCGAAGTCGCACTTCGGCGGCACGGCCTAACGTTTGATCAGGTTGCCAATGCTGTGCGCCGCTCGTCACTCGACCTTCCGGGCGGATCGGTGCGAGCCGACAGCGGCGAGATCCTACTGCGCACGGTCGGTCAAGCCTATCGCGGCGAGGAATATGAAAACATCGTCCTCTGGACGCGTCCCGATGGCAGCCGACTCCAGTTGGGCGACGTGGCGACTGTTGTCGACGGATTTGCGGAAACCGACCAGTACGGCCGTTTCGACGTACAGCCGACCATTCTGGTGTCAGTATTCCGAACCGGCAACCAGAGCGCTATCGAAATCGCCGAGCGCGTGTACGAGTACGTCGCCATTGCACAAAGCCAAGTACCGGCCGGCGTCGCGCTGACCGTATGGCAAGATTCGGCCAAGTTACTAAACGCCCGCCTCTCACTGATGCTGCGAAACGGGGCAACTGGATTTCTGCTTGTCTTTCTCGTTCTTGCCTTGTTCTTGGAGCTCCGGCTCGCGGTATGGGTCAGCCTTGGGATCCCAATTTCGTTCCTCGGCGCGCTCGCGATGATGCCCGGCCTAGATGTCTCAATCAACGTCATGTCGTTGTTCGCCTTCGTGGTCGTGCTGGGTATCGTCGTCGACGACGCGATTATCGTGGGGGAAAACATTTACCGGCACCAGGAAGAAGACGGGAACGGCTTGCGCGGATCGATCAAGGGCGGACAGGAGATTGCGAAACCGGTTGTCTTTGCCGTTCTAACTACTGTGGCAGCCTTCATGCCCTTGATGTTCGTGCCAGGCATGATGGGCAAGATCTTTCGCGTTATTCCACTCATCGTAATTCCGTGTTTGCTCTTCTCGCTGGTGGAGTCGCTGATGATCCTGCCGGCGCATCTATCACATATACCCAAACCCAAGCGGCCGGGTCCTTGGCGACGATTTCAGGGACAGTTCGCCAACGGTCTCAAACTCGTCATTGAGCGAATCTATCGCCCCTTCCTCGAGACGGCACTCCAGTGGCGGTATTTGACGGCGGCAGTGGGCGGTGCAGCAATGATTCTGACGATCGGTATGGTGCTGTCGGGGCGGCCGAATTTTCATTTCTTCCCGTCGATCGAAGCAGATTTTATGTCGGCGACGGTGACAATGCCGCAAGGCACGCCAGTGGACGTCACCTCTGAAGCAGTCGCCAAAATCGAGGCTGGAGCCGCCCGTGTGCGACAAGACCTACTCCAAGAAACTGGAAATGACTACTTCCTGCACACCCACGCGGCAGTCGGCGACCAGCCGATTGCAGCACGAGGGGGTGGACCGATGGGACGGGTTATCAACACATCGGCTTCGAACGTCGGCGAAGTGACCGTCGAACTTCTACCCACGGAACAGCGCATCTATAACAGCGAACAACTCGGCATCAAATGGCGAGACGCGATCGGTGGGATCCCGGAGGCCGTCGAGGTCACCATCCAGAGTTCGATTATGAATCCCGGTAACGACGTCGACGTCCAATTGGCAGGTCCCGATATTGACACGCTGCGCGCGGCGGCCGACGACGTCAAAAGAGAACTCCTGAATTTTGCTGGAGTGTACGAAATCACCGACTCGTTCCGAGCTGGCAAGGAGGAATTGAAACTCGGAATTAAGCCAGCGGCCGAGGGGCTTGGACTTTCGCTGCAAGATCTTGGGCGACAAGTGCGCCAGGCGTTTTACGGTGAAGAAGCACAGCGAATCCAGCGGGGCCGAGACGACGTCCGGGTCATGGTGCGCTACCCGCGGGATGAACGACGCTCGATAGGCGATCTCGAGAACATGAGAATCCGGACCCCCGACGGGGGCGAGGTGCCGTTCGGACAAGTGGCTGTCGTGGAACCCGGCCGAGGCTTTGCGTCGATTGCTCGTGTCGACCGCAATCGCGCGGTCAACGTCACCGCCGCAGTCGATGCAAGTGTCACATCTTCGAATCAGGTCATCAACGAATTGGAGACGAGGATTCTCCCTGATGTCCTGTCACGCTACCCAAACGTGTTCTACACCTTCGAAGGCGCGCAAGCTGAGATGTCCGATGCAATCGGAGGACTACAGCGCGGGTTTCTACTCGCCCTTCTCATGATCTTCGCGTTGCTCGCCATACCGCTCAAATCCTACGTCCAGCCACTGATCATCATGAGCGCGATCCCCTTTGGCCTAGTCGGCGCTGTGTGGGGCCACATCGTGATGGGCATCGACGTCACCATGATGTCAATGTTTGGACTGGTCGCCCTGTCTGGTGTGGTCGTGAACGACAGTTTGATCATGGTCGACTTCATCAATCGCAAGCGAGAGGTTCATGCCGATATGAACGTTGCCTTGCGCGAGGCTGGGTCCAATCGCTTTCGCCCGATTCTCTTGACGTCACTCACCACATTCTTTGGTCTGGCGCCTCTGATGCTCGAAAAGAGCTTCGATGCGGCGTTCATGGTACCGATGGCGGTCTCCCTTGCGTTCGGGGTCATCTTTGCGACGGTAATTACTCTCGTTCTCGTACCGACCGCCTACCTGATTCTCGATGACATCAGCCGAGGCCTGCGTGGACTGTTCGGACGGGATTCCGCTGAGGACGTTCCGACTATCGGTGACACCCCGGCATTCGACGGATTGCAGAGGAACACCACGGCCAAACAGCCAACAACATAAATTGACGAGGTCAGCGGCAAATTGTTGAAGAATGGTGCGCTGTAACCGGACTAGTTTGCGCCGGCGATTTCGTTCACAACCTGCTCGGCAAGCGGCAAGCTCACTCCACAGGCCGTATCATTGATGCGGCACTGGGCCAACGTTAGTTCACATCCGCAGACGCATCCGTCTTGATTCAGCCGCTGTAAGGCCTCTTCCTTTTTCTCGGGAGACAGGTGAGAGAGGTCCAAGCCAGGAATCTCAGTTGCCTGCGCCGCATTAGCGAGGCGGGTCTGTTGCGTGTTCTCGATCAACTCAACTGTGACATTTGTCGGTAGTGACGCGAGGTAACGTGTCTCCTGCTCCAAGACAGCAGGATTAATGAGTCCAACATGGGTCTGCACGACGCGACCTTCTGTATCAATCACAAAGGATGTCGGTAGAGCGAAGACGCCTGGAAACTGCCGATTAATTTCCGGCGTAGACATCACGATGGGGTAATTAATATTGAACTCGCGGGCAAAAGCCTCGACATTCGCTGGATCCCCGGCATCGGTCGAAACGCCGATCACCTGCAGGTCTTCACCATAGCGTTCCTGCAGCTTCATCAACTGGGGGATCTCATACCGACACGGCCCACAC
Source organism: uncultured Vicinamibacteraceae bacterium (assembly GCA_964634175.1). Classification (GTDB taxonomy): domain Bacteria; phylum Acidobacteriota; class Vicinamibacteria; order Vicinamibacterales; family UBA8438; genus CAUZIB01. The sequence continues at coordinate 13,537 of CAZWIL010000016.1, read as the reverse complement.
CACGTCGCCCAATAATTCACAAGGATCACCTTGCCACGCAGGTCAGACAGCGACCAGGTCCCACCGTCCAGATCCTGCATCGTCACGTCATCGACCTGTACAGGGTCCCTCACGAATTGCAGGGTCATTTCCTCGACAGGAGGCTCGAAAACGAGCGCCGCACCAACCCCTTCGTGAGGCTGTTCCGACGACTGACCACAAGCCACCAGACTGACGAGCGCGAATGCCGTCAGGGCAAGCACGCCACCACGGCCATGGCTCACGGCCGAACACCCACGGTCGTTCATCCCACCAAAAATCATGTGTAGGCTGATTCTACATGGTCTTTCTATCTGATAGACAACAGACCGGCACACAATCCTCTCGCGCCCGAGAAACACCCATTTTGTGCAGGCACTGATAAACATCTAGAACTGCCCTATTTAATACCCAATGGCTGGGCACCCCAGAGAAGTAGAGAGTGGAGAACAGCGCCACTAGTATCCGAAGCGCACGGCGGCCAGCAGCGCCACAATAGCTACCAGATAGAACTTGACAAGTAATGGCCACACGAAACGTAACCAACGTTGATACGGAATCCGTGCAAGGGCCAGGATCCCCATCAACAAAGCGTTCGTTGGCACAATCATGTTCGTGAAACCATCACCAAATTGGTAGGCCAAGACCGCAGTTTGCCGACTCAACTCGGTTAGATCAGACAAAGGAGCCATGATCGGCATGGTCACATACGCCTGCCCTGAACCTGACGGAACGAAGAAATTACAGACCGTCTGGACACCGAGCATCCCAACCGCTGCCAAACCCCTCGGAAGTTCCTGGAGCGGCTGCGCCAATGCATTGATGATCGTATCAATGACATGTCCGTCCGACAGAACGACTTCGATCGTGCGGGCAAACCCGATAAGCAACGCAGTCTTCGTCAGGTCGGAGGCACCACGACAAAACTCCACAGCCACCTGGTTCGCCTGAAGTCCTCCGATAATCGCCGCAAGAAGACCAACGCCGAGAAACACCGCAAGTAACTCCGTCAAATACCATTCCCATACTCCAACGCCGTAGACAAATCCCACCACGGCCAGACCAAAGACGAACAGCACACCTACGCGCCGTGGTGTAAACGAAACCTGCGCAGGCAATTCGAATCCGTCGGAGTAATCGACATCCGCCACTAGACTTTCGCTGGGGTCTTGGCGGACTTTTCGAACATATCGCAGCAGGTGGTCCACACCAATCGTGACGCAGATCAGAAGTAACGCCCAACGAAACCATTGTCCGGACATTAATTCGACACCAGCGATCTGTTGTGCAATGAGCACGGTGAACGGGTTGAGTGCCGCGCAGGCGTAGCCTACCCCCGCACCGATGTATATGATGCCCACGGCCACGACAGCGTCCATACGCATTGCCACACACATCGTCACCAGGATCACC
>CAZWIL010000016.1:0-12096 GCA_964634175.1 uncultured Vicinamibacteraceae bacterium | reverse complement strand
CATGCCAATCGTCGACGAGCCGACGGCGAAGAGTAGAACCATCCCGGACAGAAGCGTGACGGGCCGATGGCTCAGGTGTTGTATAGCAGCGCCGATCAGAGCATCGATCGCGCCAGTGGCACGGACAACAGCGATAACGCCACCAATCACAAAAACAAAAAAAATAATGTCCTGTGCGGCGGCCAACCCGGCCGGAATGGCCGTTAAAAACGTGTGTAAGGGCAGTCGATCGGCTTCGACTAAATGGTAGGTTCCAGGAATCACCTGGCGCCCGGCCCGATCGAACTCGCCAGTCGGTAATACGTAGGTTGTCACCTGCGCCAGCACAATGAGCGCAAACAGCAGGACAAGAGAATCTGGAAATCTGGACGAGCGAGAACCAAAGGTCATGGGGTGCCCGAAAAAATTATGACGTTAACGTGTTGGATCGGCGGCCACCCGGACCAATAACTTTCCAAAATTCTGGCCCGTGAGCAGCCCCTGAAACGCCTCAACCGCGTGCTCAAGTCCTTCCGCAATATCTTCTCGGTATTTTACCGCCCCATCCCGTACCCACTCGCCTACGTCACGAAGAAAATCCATCTCCCGGTCAGCATGGTCAGTAACGATGAACCCACGCAAGGTAAGTCGTCGGATTAATGCCAGACCCATCACCTTCGACACTTGGTCCGGCCCGGGTGGCATTTCGGTCAAGTTGTAAGTCGCGATCCGCCCACAGATTGGCACCCGTGCAAAGTTATTCAGCAGAGGCAGTACCGCGTCAAATACTTTGCCGCCGACATTCTCAAAATAGACGTCGACCCCACGTGGACAAGCGGCTTTAAGCTCCTCAGATAATCGCTCGTTACGATGACTAAGGCATGCATCGAAACCAAGCGAGTCAACAACATATTTACATTTCTCGGCCGTACCGGCTATGCCGACCACGCGGCAACCTTTAATCTTCGCAATCTGACCGACCACAGCACCAACCGCTCCCGACGCAGCCGATACCACAACCGTCTCACCTGTCTGTACCTTCCCGATATCAAGTAATCCCACATAGGCCGTGTGACCTGGCATACCGAGCACTCCGACTGCAGTAGAAATCGGTGCGTCCGCCGGGTTTAACTTTCGAATACCCCGACCGTCCGACAACGCGTACTCTTGCCAGCCATTGCCACCCAAAACAAAATCGCCCACGCTAAACTCGTCGAGGTTCGACTCGACCACCTCGGACACAGTCCCTCCCGTCATAACGTCACCAAGTTCTAGTCCAGCGGCATAGGATGGACCTGCGTTCATTCGGCCACGCATATAGGGATCCAGTGACAGATAGATTGTCCGGCAGAGCATCTGACCATCACCGGGCCGCGGGACGGCAGTTTCCACTAACCGAAAGTCGCTGGTCTTTGGAAATCCCTGCGGCCGGGCGGCAATCTGTACCTGACGGTTAATATCTGTACTCATGTGGCATCTCCATGATAGTTTGCGACAATCTACTGTGAGAATAACTAGTACCTCTAGTCATCGTGTTTTGTTTGATTGACCGAGACCGGACCACAATGCTCGTACTTTAATCGGAGGCACCCAAGTCGGACCGCAACCCTAGTATAATGCCAGCTTTCCTACTGAACGCTGAACCCACTCAGGAGATTTAAATGGTTGACCACATAGCGTATGTGTATGGATTCAATCTCATGAACGCGGAAACACTGGTGAAGGACGTAAGCGCCGAGCAAATGGTCGAACAACCGAACGGCGTGGTCAATCATCCCGCGTGGTCACTCGGCCATCTGGTGGTTGCGGCTGATGGTCTGGGTCAGGCACTCGGTCTGACATCAAATCTGCCAGACGGCTGGGATAAGACGTTTGCAACAGGCGGAGAACCATCGAATCAGGTCTCGGACTTCCCGTCAAAGGAAGAGATTCTTGGCGCGTTAAGGGAACACCATGAGCGCAACACTGACGCCATCAAGAACATTGACCCGGCGTCCCTGGCGGCGCCTCATCCCAACGAGAACGTGCGAAGCTACTTCCCGACGCTTGGCGACATGGTCGTATTCCTGATGACGGGACATGAAATGGACCACCTGGGTCAGATTGCAGCTTGGCGCCGGGCGATGGGTCTCGGTCCTGCGAGTAGGTCGTAGCCTTAATTGGCTTCGGCCTTCTCCGCGTGCCATTCCCCGGACCCCAACAAGTCACCATAGTCACACGTGCCGGTCATCGTGTCGCCCTTTACGGTGCCGGTGTAGGCGACTTTCGTGCTCAAACTGCCAAGTCCCGGAACCATCCTTTGCACCTCAAACCCGAACTCAATCTGGTCACCTTGTATCGTGCCGCTGACATCCGCTTCACCAAGTGTTCCGTCGAATGTTCCTGACAAAACGTTGCCGTCCTGCGTGAAAACAAAGGTCGGACTGCCAGTCCTGCCGCCCTCAAGTTCGACCTCAAACTGCCAAGCCCCGGAAACATCCTGAGCATGTATTGTCGGGATCCACAGCAACATCAATATGCCAACCACCACAATTCGTGTTGCGTAGTTCATCTACTTGCCCTTCTTCTCGATCTTCGCCCAACTATCACGTAGCGTAACCGTGCGATTGAACACCAACTTCGTGTCACATGAATCGGGATCGACGCAGAAGTAACCTTGCCGTTCAAACTGGACACGCGTGGTTGCCGTACTTCCGCTCAGACTCGGTTCGACGCGACACCCTGTCAGAATCTCAAGTGAGTTGTCGTTGATCGCCGCCTTATACGCTTCTTCATCTTTGGTGTCTTGAGGAAATTCCTCAGAAAAGAGTGGGGTATACAGCCGAACCTCTGCTTCCAACGCCTGCGCCTCAGACACCCAATGGATCGTGCCTCGTACCTTCCGGCCGTCGGGAGCGTACCCACCTCGTGTTTCCGGATCATAGGTGCACCGCAGTTCAATCACGTCGCCAGTGTCAGGATCCTTCACCACATCGACACAGGTAATAAAGTACGCGTAGCGGAGACGAACTTCCCGACCCGGTGCGAGGCGAAAATACTTGCGGGGAGGGTCCTCCCGAAAATCGTTTCGGTCGATAAACAATTCCCGAGAAAATGGGACCTTCCGCGTTCCGGCCGATGGGTCTTCGGGATTGTTGACAGCATCCATCTCTTCCACCTGGCCTTCGGGATAATTTTCAATGACGACCTTGATCGGATCCAAGACCGCCATAACGCGAGGTGAATGCTGATTCAGGTCTTCCCGAACTGCATCTTCCAGTTGGGCAAACTGCACCACGCTGTTCGATTTCGAAATCCCGATTCGATCACAGAAGTTGCGAATGGCTACGGGTGTGTATCCCCGCCGACGCATGCCGCTCAGAGTAAGCATCCTTGGGTCGTCCCAACCATTGACGGAACCGTCTTCAACCAATTCGCGGAGCCGGCGTTTACTCAGCACGCTGTAAGTCAGGTTAAGCCTGGCAAACTCGATTTGTCTCGGCGGATCCTGAAAATCAAGCTGCGCCAGATACCAGTCATAGAGCGGTCGATGATTCTCAAATTCCAAAGTGCACAGCGAATGCGTAATACCCTCAAATGCATCTGACAACGGATGCGTGAAATCGTACGTGGGATAGATACACCACTTGTCACCTTGGCGATAATGCGGGGACCGGCGGATTCGATAAATCGTCGGGTCTCGCAGGTTCATGTTCGCAGCCGCCATATCGATCTTCGCCCGCAACGTACGACTGCCATCCTCAAAGTCTCCGCGCCGCATACGCTCAAACAAATCTAGGTTTTCTTCAATCGACCGATCTCGGTATGGACTGTTGCGCCCGGGCTCATTCCATTGGCCGCGGTACTGCCCGACTTCATCACCCCGAAGGTCGTCGACATACGCTTTTCCCTCTTTGATTAGTTGTACCGCACAGTCGTAGAGTCGCGTGAAATAATCGGACGCATAGTAGAGGCGCTTGTCCCAATCAAACCCCAGCCACTGAACATCCTCTTTGGCCGCGGCGACAAACTCTTCGTCTTCCGTCTCTGGGTTAGTGTCATCCATCCGAAGATTGCAAGAACCACCATAGTTCTGAGCGATCCCAAAATTCAGACAGATCGCCTTCGCATGACCAATATGTAAATAGCCATTTGGCTCTGGTGGAAAACGCGTGTGTACCCGGCCATCTCGACGGCCAGCAGTCATATCGTCCGCTACGATCTGACGAATGAAGTCGGTTGCTCGAGTCTTGATGTCGTTCATCCTAGCTCGCTCCGCGTGCTTGTTTGACTCATCGCCACGGCGCGATCGATCCGATTGAGACAGGCCTGCCGTCCGAGAACAGCCAACCCCTCGAACACGCCAAACCCAACGGCTTTGCCAGTCACAGCAACTCGTAGGGCGTGAATAATCTGACCGATCGTTATACCTTGCTGTTCAATAAACTGCTGCAAGAGACGCTCGACTGTCTCAGCATTGAACGGTTCAACCGTTGCCAACTCATCGCGAAACTTTCGAAGTCGATCCACTGCCCCGTCTGCACACAGACGTTTCGTGACTGCCTTGGCATCGTAGGCAATGTCATCATCCTCTTCAAAAAACTCTCGGTACTGCAGAATATCTCCAGCAATCTTGATGCGGCTGCCTGCGGCGGCAACTACCTCGGCAACTCGCTGCGCTATTACGTCTCGGGGTGAAGTTGTCGAAACCAAACCTGCTTTAGTGAGAAACGGGAACACCATTCTCACCCTGTCATCAAGTGAAAGCGCCTGCATCTGACGTTCCTGAAACGCCAAAAGCTTCTGAGTATCAAAACTGGCTGCCGACTTATTCACCCGCTCTAACGAAAAGTCCTGAATCATCTTGTCGCGCGAAAAGGTCTCTGTCTTGTCGTCGAGTGACCACCCTATCAGCAAGAGATAATTCACTAGAGCCTCTGGCAGGAAGCCGACATCTCGATAAAAATCAACAGCAACGGGATTAAACTGATCGGATGACACGGAACCTCCGATCTGGCTCATCACATTTACACCTTGATCAAATATTTGTCTGAATTCGTGATTCTTAAAATACGTTTCAAGTTTACGCTTACTCAATTTCTGACTACTGCCAGGAGCAGCAACATAAGGCAAGTGCGCGTAATGCGGCAGGGCGTATCCGAGTGCTCGTGCGATGAATATCTGCCGGGGCGTATTCGAAAGATGCTCCACTGCGCGGATGACATGGCTAATCCGATATTCATGGTCATCGACAGTACTCGCCAGATGATAGAGACAAGTTCCATCGGCACGCTGAATGACGTGATCTTGCTCGAGCGCCCACTCGACCACAACCCGACCACGAACGAGATCCTCAAACTCACAGGTGCCTTCCCTCGGCATCTTCAGCCGGACCACTGACGATCGACCCTCGGCTCGAAAAGCATCAGCCCGGGCACTGTTTTCGGCCATCCATTTGCGGCTGTAGGTGAATCGTCGTTTGTCTCGCTGTGCTTCTTCCCGTTCAGTTTGAATCTCTTCGCCTGTCGCAAAATCGACGTAAGCAGCACCCACCTCTAACAACCGCTCGACGGCCCGGGTGTACCAGTCATTACGCTCAGATTGAAAATACGGAGCATATGGTCCACCGACCTCGGGCCCTTCATCCCAATCGAGACCGAGCCATCGGAATCCGTTGAGAATAGGCTGAAGCGCTGACTCGACATGCCGTTCTCGGTCAGTATCGTCCACTCTGAGAATGAATTGGCCTTCATGGTGTCGAGCGAACAACCAGTTAAACAAAGCGGTTCTGACACCACCAATATGAAGGTAGCCGGTTGGACTCGGAGCAAATCGTGTGCGAACTGTCATAGAAGCGCTGATCACAGACTGGGCCGATTGAGAAATTATGAACCATTCTGAGCTTCGATAAAGGACAATACGGTCATGAGATGTATTGCGCTGGTAGTGACGCTGATAATCGGAACAGGCACTTCACTCTTTGCAGAACAGCGGGCGTCAACCTCATCTGAGATTACTCACGACGTGTTCTCGACGCCAGACGGTGTCGAAATGACCTATGCCATCTCCCTTCCGACAACCGTAGACAGTGGTGCAATCGACCCGCTGCCACTCATCCTCGCCCTTCACCCTGGTGGCGCGCGGAGCCCCTATTACGGAAGCGGCTTCATGCGAAGCATTGTGGAACCTGCGCTCCGCAGTTGGAACGCCATCATCATCGCACCCGATGCACCTACCCGTTCTTGGGCAACGGATGAGTCAGACCGAGCTGTCATCGCATTGATTAGACAAGTAATGACTCAACACGCTGTGGATCCCGAGCGGGTGTTGGTCACAGGGTTCAGTCTGGGTGGCCGTGGCACTTGGTTCTTTGCCACAAGGCACGCCGATCTCTTCACTGGCGCCATTCCAATGGCTGGACCTGTAGACGAGGGCGTCCTCGATGAAATAGGCGCCATGCCGCTTAATCGACTAGCCGCCATGCCCATCCACATCGTCCACAGCCGAGATGATGAACTTGTGGCATTTCAACCTGCCGCTGAAGCCGCTGAGCGCCTCAAGGAACAAGGGAATCTGGTTGAACTGACGGCCCTTTCCGGCATCGGACACTTCGCGATGGGAGCCTACATCAGCAGCTTAAAGAACGCTGGTGACTGGATGTTGGAACAATGGGCAAACAAACAGAACGAGTGAAAACTCCGGAATCGTCAAAAACCTTTTAGCGCACTGCCAGCTACCATCTTCTCCCGATCGCAGATATTCATCGCCCGTCTTATTTTTTTCCTAGTGCGTGCCAACCAAACGTTCGCAGCACCTGCGTAGCCACTGCGTGGGCGGGCTTGTGAATGGCAACGGCGGCAACATCTCCTTCCCGGAATTGGTATCCCATCCTCATTGGAGCAACGTGATTACCCCGAGTTACTGCCACGATCGCAAATAATTCTCGTGAGCGAGTCGCGGCTGGCGTTGCTGGTTCCGTTTGATCGGTGGGCCTGTTTCCGATGAGACTAAATTTGAATTCTTCGACCAATACTTGTTGGTGACGCCACCGGACATCCCACCGTTCATGATCGTGAGGCCCGTCAAACAACACGTCCGCATTCACCGATGGTAATAGGCTCGGGCTCTGTTCGCCAAAGAGAGATTCAACCGCAATCAGACCTCGCGGCACGTCAAATTCATCGAGTGCTTGGCGAACAAAAAGGCTATTGAAATGCTCGTTCGACGTAGCGCCGACAGCTTTGCCAACAAGTTCGGGTCTGGCCCGCAAGAGCGTCCGCTCCTCCAGCGGGTCTCCAAAAACGACAGCGTACCCGGCTTCTTCGGCAACCCGTGACCGCTTCGGATCAAACTCCAAAAACACCACGGGAATCATTGCTTTCCGCAGTTGCTCGGCCAGTGGAAACCCGAGCCCTCGCGCACCCAGAATCGCAACACGGTCACGACGGGGAAGGCGGACGGAGAGCAAGCTGGCGAGCGGCTTAGCCGTCAATCCGGAAACTATGACCGTGACAGCAATTACGAGAAAGACGAGTGCTTTAAGCTGGTCACCACCATCAATACCTTGACTTTCAAGATTCGCCGCCGTGATCGATGCCACAGCAGCCGCCACAATGCCCCGGGGCGCTATGGCCGCAATGAATGTTCGTTCTTGTGTATTGAGCTTTAAGCCTCTCGTCGAAAACCAGACACCGGCCGGCCGGACCACAAAGACTAACCCCGCCACCAGAATTAATCCCGGACCTCTGAGTGCTCTAACATCTTCAAGAGACACATCAGCGGCCAACAGAACGAAAAGTAGTCCAACAAGCAGAATAGTTAGTCGATCCTTGAACTCGCGTAACTCCTCACCGACTCGCGTTCTAAAGTTTCCTACTACGACACCTGCAACCGTGACGGCCATTAAGCCGCTTTCTGGCACGACCACACCACACGCCTCAAAGAGCAAAACAACGGCAGCCAGCGTAAAGATGTTCTCGTAACCACTGGCCACAAGGAATCCGTAACGCAGAGCCACCACCAGAATCAATCCCATCCCGACACCAGCAACGGCACCAAAACCCAAACTAACGGCAATAAATTGAACTTCAGCGGCAAGTGTGCCAAGTCCCGGAGTCAGAACAATCTGAAGTAACGCCGCCGCCAATAGCGCTCCGACTGGGTCTATGAAGACACCCTCCGCCTCGAGAATCGTCCGCAGCCGAGGCTGTAACCGCATATCCCGGAGAAGAGGTGCCACGACGGTCGGTCCGGTAACAACGACTAAGCTACCAAAGAGAAGCGAGAGGTCCCACCGCCAACCCATTACAAAAACCGCTGACAGGGTTGCTCCAACTAAAGTGACTACCGCCCCGATTGTAATCAGGCGACGGATTGCGGCTTCCTGCCGTTTCAAACGGGACCACTGAAGATTCAAGCCCCCTTCGAACAAAATGATTGCGATACCAAAGTCAACGATTGCGAACAGTCCTTCCCCCAGAGAACTTGGCTGAATTACCGCTAAGAATTCCGGCCCGAGCAATGCCCCAGTCACGAGTAACAGAACAATGCCGGGCAGGCGCACTTGGCGTGATAACGATTGAGCCATTACTCCGGCCGCCAAGGCGACTGCCAGTGTCAACCCAGCATTAGTCATCGCGGCACCATAGCTAGCCCCGTCATGATGCGGCAGACGTTGGTCGGTGTTCCGATCAGTGTGTGAATCATTTCCTCAAAAACACTCCAAAACCACAAAGGAACAGTATTGAACTCTAGCGAAATCCAACATGTTTTCCGGTTTGGCAGGACTCGCATCTCATTGGGGTCATGCAAGCGTCCGGCCAAGAAACAGATGACACACAGTGGTGGGTGCTGGACTTTCACGACCACCCCGCGACGCCAAAATTCCAAACAGAGTACACTGGAATGCTAAATCTTGATTCTGGCGAAAATAGACTCTGGCTAGTTTCTCGATATTGAAGAGAATAGGTTCGTGCGTATACATATCGTCAACCCTAGTCATTTCTCCTTCGGGACGGCATTCATCACTCCAAGGTGGATGTTTGTGCTTGCGGCGGCTACCCCCGCCAAATGGGGCGACCCGATTTTGAGTGACGAATCACTGGAACCGTTCGATACAGACCGCCTTGAGAAAGGCGACGTCGTGGGTATCGGCATTCACACGGGCAACGCATTAGTCGGCTACGAACTGGGACAACGCGCGCGTGAGCGCGGTGCCTGGGTGATCTATGGTGGCAGTCATCCGACCCTGTTTCCCGAAGAGGCGATGGAACGTGGCGGCGCCCACGCGGTGGTAAAAGGTGATGGTGACGTCGCTTGGGGCCAAGCGATCGAAGATTGCGTCAGCGGCTCGTCAAAAACTATTTACGACGGTGGCCGAATTGACGCTGGAAAATTCAGAAAAGCCCGATGGGATTTGATGAACCGCAAGAAATATGCGTGGGCATCCGTTCAGACTGTCCGTGGTTGTCCCAAACATTGCTCGTTTTGTTCCGTGTGGCGTACCGACGGACAAGAACCTCGTCAGCGGCAGGTAAACCCCGTCATTGAAGAAATCGTTGAACTTCGGCGAATGGGCTTCCGGTTCATCGCCTTGGCAGACGACAATTTCTACCCTGTGACGCTTGAAGACTTGAGGATGGCGGACCGGCGGGAAGATAAAACGAAATACAACGAACTCAAGGCTTTGCGTGATGAACGCTTTGAGCTGATGGAGCTCATGGCTCAGTTGCCAAGCGACCTGAATTTCTTCACACAGATCACCATGGAATCTGCTGAAGATCCTGAGTTTTTGGATGCGATGAGGAAAGCCCGGATCAGAGGTGCTCTTGTTGGCGTTGAGGCTGTTACCCCGGAAGGGCTAAAGGACGTCTACAAGGACTTCAACCTTGCCGGCGAGGAACTTGTTGAACGGCTTCAGGAGTTCCGAAAACACGGTGTTTACATCCTCGGGTCATTCATTTTTGGTCTTCCAAGTGATCGCCAAACTACTTTCGAAGCAACCGCAGAGCTAGCCAAACGATCCGACATTACCTTTGCACAATTCGTAACTTTGACCCCGTTTCCAGGAACCCTTGATTTTGAACAGTGGGAGAAAGAACAGGGTGACAACATGATCACCGTCGACGGTATCCCGGCGTCGCGTCACTGGCTGATTCCTCAAGCGAAACGACCAAAGCTCCTGACACCTCACCCGGTGATGTCGGGCGAGGAAATTCGGCAAGGAACCCAGAACGTCTGGAATAGTTTCTATGGCCTCAGGGCTTCTTGGAACCGGTCCGACATTCTAAAGTCGTTCAGAAATCGTGTGGCGTTCGTTATAGCGTCGAAGGTGATGCTCCAAGCATTTGGCAACACTGGTTTGTCAACTGACAGCGCGCGTGCCTCTCGCGCCACCCAATTGGGTGGGATTGGTTTCTCCCTCCTCCAAAAGATGTTCTCGGCCAAACCGATGCCCGATCTTAAGGTGCCGAAGAACGCTGACGTAACTGGCATTCCCTCTCATGAGTCTCAATCCTTGACAGCCGCTAGTTAACCGACGTATACGTAGCCCATGCGAATTTTCCTGAACGCCTTAACCGTGACAATATTCGTGGCCTTTTCCATGCTGACGGGCGTAGCCGCCGAAAACACCGTCACAGGGATGCTGGTCGAAGCCAATTGCGGGTCTCATCTGGGAGAAGCAGGCCCCAGTGATGAACACGTCGCGTGTATGGTACGGTGCGCTAGAAATGGTGACCCAATTGGCATTCTCACGGACGATGGGTTGTACACCATCACTGGAGATTGGGTAGCAAGTAACGGCGACAAGCTTGCCGAATTAATGGCGCAACAAGTCACCGCTACTGGAGAAACTAGTGACACTAATGGGCAACTCGTAATTGAAATCTCAACCATCGAGCTGCTCAAGTAACTGGCTCCTTAAATTAAGCCATTTAATCCCTCCGTGTTCTCGTTGGTTCCTAATGGGTCGCGGCAGTGCGGCGTTTAGACACTGAAAACCTCCAAGCAACATTCATCAGAGTGTAGGCCGTGGACCATTCTGACCTATTACACCACCACAAGACCAAACTAGCCGCACGCCAAGTTACCCAAGAGAAACTTGCTGTCAGGGACCGCTATCTTAGCTATACCAGGCTTCTTCTTGTCACCCTGATTCTTGCGGCTGGATGGGGGTCATTCGCGCATGGGAGCTGGTCAGGCTGGTGGGCACTGATTCCATGTATCGGTTTTGTGGCCGTTATGCGCACTCACAACAGTGTGATACGTGCCCACGAATCAGCATCTCGTTCGGTTGCTTGGTATCAGCGTGGACTGGCTCGCCTTGAAGACCGGTGGGCTGGATCGGGGGAAGCCGGCTCTCAGTTTATTGACAACTCTCATGCCTACGCAGATGACCTCGACATTTTTGGAGACGGGTCACTGTTTCAACTCCTCTCTACAGCCCAGACAACGACCGGCACAGAAACTCTCTCTGGATGGCTGTTACAACCGGCCGAACCTGAAATTATCCGCCACCGACAGGCCGCGGTTGCCGACCTTGCCACACGGCCTCAACTGCTAGAAGACCTCTACACCGTAGGCGTGGAAGCCCGGGATGCCGTCGATTCAATTTCGCTTATGAAATGGGCAACAACGCCCAAACAACTAAACCAGCGCTGGCTTCCAACAATGCTGCAAATCCTGACTCTTGGAATGATGCTGGCGGTGACGGGCTGGAGTCTGGGTTTACTGCCTGGCAGTGCACCCGTTGCTCTCCTACTCATTAATGTGATCTTGGGCTTAACGCTCCACCGCTCAGTTAGCCAAGTACTGCACCGCAGCGACCAACCCGCTCAAGAACTAGCAGTGCTGGCTGCCATAATGGGTCAACTCCGCAAGGAAAACTATAACGCCGACCGCCTGGGCCAACTGCAATCCGAGCTGCTTACGGCACAAGTTGAACCTGTAGATGCCGTGCGCCGCCTCAAATGGTTCCTTGAAATGCACGACTGGCAACACAACTTATTTTTCACGCCCATCGCGGCCATGTTGCTCTGGGGACCCCATTGTGCAATCGGCGTGGAAAGATGGCGACGCCGTCATGGCCACGCCATCCAAAAGTGGCTAACCATCGTAGGCGAATTTGAAACATTAGCG
>CAZWIL010000015.1:20183-22840 GCA_964634175.1 uncultured Vicinamibacteraceae bacterium | reverse complement strand
GGGTCTATTCGATTCAACACACTCACCACCATTGCGACTAAAAGTTTCCCGATTCTGGATACCAGTCGACACTTGGTAGAAGACCAAGAACCGCAATTAAACTTCCAAGCAATTCGATGATAGAGTGTTGTTTCTCGACAACTCAATCAAGGAAGCCCCACATTGACCGTCAGACACCTAGTTTTTTTCACCCTCGTCTGGGCAGCGACTAACCCGCTTATTGTCAGAGCTCAATCCCTCGAACCTATTTCTTACACTCTTAGATTTCCAGAACCACACAGTCACTACATGGAGGTCGAGGCACTAATTCCATCTACAGACCAACCGACGATTGACCTCATGATGCCAGTGTGGACACCCGGATCATATTTTGTTCGGGAATTCGCCAGAAACTTGGAGAACATCACGGCACGTACCCAGAGCGGCTCTGAATTAATTATCGAAAGCACTCGCAAGAATCGCTGGGTGGTTGAGACAAGTGGATCCGAACCAATTATCCTTTCGTATCGGGTCTACAGCCACGAAATGTCAGTTCGTACCAACTGGGTAGACAGCGACTTCGCCTTGGTCAACGGAGCGGCGACATTTATCACTACTGCCGATTTGAAGCCGCGACCCCACGACGTCACCGTGGAACTCCCACCAGGGTGGAGTCAAAGCGTAACGGCATTACCTCCTACCCCTACCGGACAGCCGAATAGCTACCGTGCCGTCGATTTTGACACGCTGATAGATTCACCAATCGTGGTAGGAAATCCAGACATTTATGAATTTACCGTCGACGAAACGCCACATTATCTAGTTAACGTCGGCGACGATGGCCTATGGGACGGAACACGTTCTGCTCGTGACGTAGAACTCATCGTCCGCCAACAACACGAGTTATGGGGATCGATTCCGTACGATCGTTACGTTATTTTGAATCTCATCACCGAATCAGGTGGAGGATTGGAACACAAAGATTCGACTGTCCTCATGACCAGTCGCTGGCAAATGCAGGACCGACAAGATTATCTAAATTGGTTAACGCTCGTTAGTCATGAAATCTTTCATGCGTGGAACGTAAAACGTCTAAGACCAATCGAACTTGGTCCCTTCGACTACGAACAAGAGGTGCACACTAAAAGTCTGTGGGCTGTCGAGGGTTTGGCCGTCTATTATGGAGCGCTGCTGGTCCATCGCGCAGGTTTGTCATCACGTGACGAGTACTTTACTTCACTCTCTAACGAGATACGTCGCCTTCAGACAACTCCGGGTCGACAGGTCCAAACGCTCGCACAAGCATCGTACGATGCCTGGATCAAGTTTTATAGACCAAACGAGAATAGTCGTAACACAACGGTGAACTACTACACGAAAGGAGCTGTGGTCAGCTTCCTCCTCGACGCCAAGATGCGACGCATGTCAGGCGGAACTCGCACTCTTGACGATGTAATGCGACTAGCTTACGGGCGCTATTCTGGAACCCACGGCTACACACCAGAGCAATTACGTGCAACTGCTCAAGACGCCCTTGGAATCGACGTCAATCTAAATCCTTGGTTCGATCAGGTGTTAGATAGTGTCGACGAACTGGACTACTCCGAGGCACTCGATTGGTTCGGATTAAACCTAACTATGTCCGAGTCAATGGACACACCAACGGACGAAGAGAAAATTCCTGGATGGATCGGCCTAACCCCACGTATGCGTGACGATGACTTAATCGTCACGCAGGTAACACGAGGAACTCCAGGATTCGAAGCGGGATTCAACGTTGGCGATGAAATTTTAGCGATCGACGGCTACCGAGTCCGGGCGAGCAGTTGGGATAGCCGCTTAGAGCAGTATGGGGTAGGTGAAGAAGCTTCAGTTCTCGTCGCCAGAAGAGAACGCCTTCTTCCTCTCCGCGTGGTCTTTGGTGAGAAGCCCGACGCTCTGTGGAAACTTGAACCACGGACCGTTCAGACAAACTCGCAAAGCTACCGAGTTGATTCATGGCTTGGAGAACGACCTTAGTGAAGCCCCAACTACTCAATACCGAGTGGAGACAACGACAAAATAGAAGGGCTCTTGTTTTTGGTGACCACTTTCGACTCAAACGAAAGAGGTTCACACTCGCTTTATGGACCTTGTTCTCGTTGACAGCAATGCCTAGTTCGCTACCACCCTCGATATCGGTTGAAATAAAAGCGCAAGCAAATTCGAATGATCGGGCGACTGAAAGGCGCGATATGGTTGTGCGGCAAATTCGAAGGCGTGACGTCACGAATCCACTGGTCCTTTCCGCCATGGAGACCGTTCC
The DNA here is from genome assembly GCA_964634175.1 of uncultured Vicinamibacteraceae bacterium. Taxonomy (GTDB): domain Bacteria; phylum Acidobacteriota; class Vicinamibacteria; order Vicinamibacterales; family UBA8438; genus CAUZIB01. Next base: position 20,556 of record CAZWIL010000015.1, on the reverse strand, counting down.
CCGTCATAGATTTGTACCGAACGATGCCTCACTTCAAAGCCGTGCCTACGCTGATACTCCTTTACCAATCGACCAAGGTCAGACAATCTCGCAACCATATATCGTCGCCTACATGACCGAAGCCCTCCAACTGCCACCAAACGCAAGAGTTCTAGAAATCGGGACGGGGTCCGGGTATCAAGCTGCGGTTCTCGCAGAAATCGCGACCGAGGTTTACTCAATCGAGATCGTCCCCGAACTTGCAACCAAGTCGCGCGAATTACTCAACGATCTAGGCTACGACAACGTACACGTTAGGATGGGAGATGGCTACGGAGGTTGGCCAGAGGAAGCTCCGTTTGACGGTGTCATCGTCACAGCCGCACCCGATCAT
>CAZWIL010000015.1:10339-20083 GCA_964634175.1 uncultured Vicinamibacteraceae bacterium | reverse complement strand
CGGCGTCTCGTGACCGGTCATTGAAACCTGGGCGGTAATCCGTTCGGACGTATCAAGAAACGCCCTCGCTGCAGGCGAATCCTCTTCGGAGGTAACAAGGGGAACGCCTGTATCACTCCCAACACGTATTGGCGTATAAATCGGAATTCGTCCCAGAAAAGGAACATTAAGTTCGTCGGCGACGCGCTGACCACCACCTTCTCCAAAAATATCACTGCCATGATGACAACTCGGACAAACATAGTGACTCATATTCTCAATAATTCCCAAAGTCTGAATTTCAAGCTTCTTGTACATGGCAACTGCGCGACGGCTATCCGCTAATGAAACAGTTTGGGGTGTCGTAACGACAATGGCTCCAGACACTGGGACTGTCTGGCTCAAACTCAGAGCGACATCTCCAGTTCCAGGAGGCATATCGACCACAAGATAATCAAGTTCGCCCCAGCGAACATCCTGAAAGAACTGCCGCACCACGCCATGCAACATCGGTCCACGCCAGATAATCGGTGCATCCGCGCTGGTTAGAAAACCCATTGACACGACCTGAAGACCAAATTTTTCTGCCGGCACAATCTTTTTACCATCACTCTCAAGTTGCGCGTCGAGTCCGAGCATGATTGGGATATTAGGACCATAGACATCGGCATCGATGATGCCGACTCGATTGCCTGACCTTGAAAGAGCAATAGCCAAATTCACCGACACAGTCGTCTTACCAACACCTCCCTTACCAGCGCCGACAGCGATGATATGTTTCACGCCAGGAATTGCACGGCTCACAGGCCCCTGGGGAGGCGGACTGGTCGAACCGGGTTGAGCTGCCATTGGCAAGGTCGTTCTCTTTGGCTGGTCTGACTCATTGGACATAACAAAAAACCCTAGCGCCTTAACCGCTTGTCTCCTGACCTCAAAGCATCAGATGTAACAGTCTGCATGCCGCAAACAAAATTGAGACTCACAATAATCTTTACCAAGATTAGAGAGCCTTCACAAATCTAGGCACGTCAACAGTTGACGCAGAAACTAACGACACAAACTAGCCTCATTTAATCGCAATATGAGCCCTAATTTGAATCTCAGCCGCGAACGGCGGTGTGACAGTGAATTTAAGACAAGCACCGTGGCGAACACCAGGTGGTATCGCAAGTTCTAATTGATTAGACATCATACCGCTCCCGGTTCCGGCACAGATACCGCATGAACTTGACCAGACCTCTCCCCTGCCGCCACAAATCGGGCAGTCCGATCGAAACACGAGATCCCAAGGAACACGAACTCCGTTTCGAGCTTCCGAAGCGGTTATTTCAACCTCAGTGCTATGTGTCTCAACTGACCACACTCGATCAGCTAGAAGATCACTATCCATCGTCGATACAACATCAGCAATCATCGCGGTTGACGGAAATTCATTCACCATCCCATCGTTTAATTCTCGAAAATCATCGTAAACGATACGGCAACCTTCAAGAAGACTCGACTCGGCAGGATATCTAGCATCGTACAGAGACCGTCGGTTCGAATCACTTAACACATCATAAGCTCGACGAATCTCGTCAAGACCTTGAACTTGGAGCCCTTTTGCTGACTCTAAACGAACACGTCTTTCCAACGACCAATAAGCGCGCCGAATCTCGTCAAGACCCGCAAATCTTGAAATTCCAAGAACTCGATAGTAACTCGACATGGAAGATTTACGATAGGTGCGGCGGAAGACCTTGTCAAGAACTACAACGCCGGCCTTTAGGTAACATGACTCTGTGTTGCTTCGGATGGACGCGCCTAGACAAAAATGACTCTCGACTACTGGGCACCAAGGATATGTAGTATTTCGCGACGGATTGTGTCATCAACCTCTCGAAAATCGAGCTCAGACTCACACTCGTCACACAAGACCTCTAAGACCGCGGGCCTAGCTTCTTCTGAAACACCGACGATGTCGTCAACAACTTGAACAACATGCAGCTGGAGTGTCTTGACCTGAAAGTCAGATTCGTTTCCACAACTGGGGCAGGTCAATGCCATCGTGAGTAAACTCCTTTCGACTCCGGCTAATAGGCGACCGAAAATTTGATTGTACGGGATGCCCTTAGAATCTCGCAACTTGTTAGTTAAATAGCACAACCCTACGATTGAGGGTTCCTCGCCACCCCCTTTTGTCGATTGGCTGGCTTCGTGAAACACGCCTGTTATACGATTGCCTAGTTGGTTGAGTCTACAAATGAGCAATCCAAGTAATTTCACCATCCACTGTGAACAACGTGCCGGCCATTGGACTTCGTGGGTAACGGCTGACAATGAGACAACCGCCGCTGGAGCAGTAGTTCTGGTAGGTCAAACTCAGGAAGAGGCCGAAGCAAACGCTCAGCAATGGGCAGACCGGCTTTCGGCTGACCCCAGGCTGCTTCGGAGCTGAGGGGTTTCAAATTTCATTGGTCGTTCTATTCGTTAGAAACGTAGACTACAGCTGTCTCTAAACAGGCGCTCTCGGTTGGTAATCCTTTGAAGCGAGGGATTTCCCGTGCGTGTTAGTGCGGTCACAAGGCCGTTAGTCAGTACAGTGACGAAATTTCATGCTCTTCTTTTTATAATGTTCCCCATCCGCGTATGGGTCTAGCAACGCCGACGGCCTAAGGCGCATCTATTTTGGTTCGATGCCAGAGGGACTGTAATTGCAACAACCATAATTAAACGATGGCACTCCAACTCAAGTACGCGTCGAATGCGACACTGTTGCTTGACGATCTGGTGCGGTCACTCGGTACACCGAGCACACCTGCTGGTCTTGTGGTGCCGGTACTCATGCCGTCGTTACCATTGGTCGAACGTGCCAAGGTCACCCTTGCTCGCCGGTGCGGGGTGTCCATGGGCGCTTCGTTTCTGTTACCCGGCGCGTTCATTGAACACATTGCCAAACTGGTCGGTGTGGCCCCCATCCATCCATCGTGGCGCCCTGAAGGATTGTCGTGGCGACTGGTCCCACTCCTCGCGGCCATGGTGCGTGAAGGATACAGCCGTCATTTCGAGGCCGTGTGTGTTGACAGCCGGGCACAGATGGCTCTGGCGAGAGAGTTGGCCGACCGCTTCGATCAGTATCTCTATTTTCGTCCGAAAATGATCGCGGCATGGACTCGTAACGAGTGCGCGGAAGGTTTACCGGATACTGCCCGTGAAGATGAGGGGTGGCAGAAAGAGTTATGGCGCCGTCTGGCGTCGGGGCTGGACAATTATCCTGACCCGGCAGTTCGGTTATCTGATCTGGCGAGACGAGTTGCAGACGGTAGTCGTGACCTCCCTGCCACACTGGAAGTGCTCGCCACAGGGCCGCTGCCGCCGACGCTCTTACCGCTATTGCGTGCCCTCGCCGGTCGGACCCATGTCTGCTTGCGCACACTGCTGCCATCGACCGAGTACCTAGGTGACCTTCGAGCGGGGCGGTCACAGATGCGGACCGGCGAAGTCGTGGACCCGGCCTGGGAAGGAAATCCACTTCTCTCACACCTCGGTAAACAAGCGATCGAAAGCTTTAAGAGTTTTGATGTCGAGCTTGTCGACAGTGGTCAGGAATACGAGGTCATACCACTGCCCGAATCACCTACCACCACGTTGCTGCAACAGATCCAGGTCGATGTCAGGGCCGCACGGCAGCCAGCTAATCTGGAGCACACTGAGCTGAACCTTGATAACGATCGTTCGATACGAGTTCACCGCTGCCATGGTGCCAGACGTGAAGTGGAAATCGTTCGCGACGAGTTACTAAATGCCTTTACGGAGTTGCCGAACCTTCGAGCGAGTGAAATTCTGGTACTGGCACCGGACCTCGACACCTACGGACCACTGGCCGAGGCAATCTGCCGAGAAGGAGACCCGGCCTTACCCTTACGTCTGACCGAACGACGTATTGACCGCAGTGATCACCTCGTAAAAACACTGAAGGCGATGCTGCAATTTGCTGCAGGTCGCACGCCACTCAGTGAAGGGATCGCACTCTTAGAATTGCCCGCGATTGGGGCGCGCATCGAGTTGCTCGGGGCCAAGCCAGAGACTCTCGCAAGAGACCTGCGTGCGGCGGGAATTACGTGGGGCTTAAATGGCGTACATCGTCAGGCGATGGATGCCGGCGACCTCACAACCGGGACATGGCGCGCCTCGCTTGATCGGCTACTCGCCGGACTGTGGTTCGGAGGCGCTGACGACATCTGTGACGTGGACGGTCACCCAGTATTACCCGTTGCAGGTGACCTTGACGATGCAGAGGAAGCGGTCGGCGCGGTTCTGAACTGGGTTGATGGCCTGATCCGTCTGTTTGAGGAATGGCAGGACGATGCCAGCCCACACCAGTGGGCAGTACGACTAGACCACGCACTGGACGAAATCGTTGCATCTGATGACGGACGATTTGACCCGACGATCGCCGCCGACCTGATCGATCAACTACGCATGGCGGAACAAGAGCACGGATGCACGGAACCGATATCCGTTGGAGCTGTCGGTGACTGGCTGGAGCGTCTCGTCAATGATGAAGTTCGGTCTATGGCACGTGTCGGAGGCGGGATAGCGATGGGGGGCTTCAAACCACTTCGCGCAATCCCCTGTCGCGTCTTGGTGTTGATGGGGATGCACGATTCGGCGTTCCCACGAAAATCTCGATCACCGGCGTGGGATCTTCTCGCAGCGGCACCACAGCCGAGTGACCGTGACCCGTTACGAGATGACCGGCAGCTATTTCTTGATGCTGTGCTGGCCGCGGAAGACCGCGTCATCGTCACGGCAACCGCACGAAATATTCGAAGCAATAAAGAGGAACCACTTTCGGCGTGTGTCGATTCCTTCCTGCGGGTGGCGACTAGGACGTCTTCGAATCGGGTTGACGAGCAAGAACCGTGTAAACAGTTACTACTCGTCGATCACCGGCTACAACCCTTTCATCAAAGCTACTTCGCCGGGAAAGACGCATCATTCGATTATCGGTACGCCGATGTGGCTCGGTTATTTCAGCAAAACCGTGAAAAAGAACGACCGTTTGCATCAGCCGGCGGCGGGGTCGATAGCACTCCAATACGAAGCGACCTTGAACTGGACCGATTGATACGTGACTTCAAGGACCCGTGGTCACGATGGTTGGAGACGTTAGAGGTGGTCTTGCCACGGGATGGCGAAGACCCGCAGGCGCTGGACCGCGAACCAATGGAGGCTCCGTCGGGTTTGATTCGATGGCAGATCTTGCGCGAAGTGATCGACGCAACGCTGGCCAATCACGGCAGCTATCTCGAAGAACGGCTAGCCGCTGACCGCAGACTGCCGTACGGTCAACTCGGCAGGACGATGGGTAAACAGGTGATTAAACTGGGGCACTCAATGGCGAAACTGGCCAGGCAAGAGGCCAGCGGTTCGCTGGTTCCACATCATCTGGTGTACCGGCACACCGCACCATGGATTTCCGGCACAGTCTATGTGAACGAAAAGCGGACCGTACATGTAGTCATCATTCCGGGTGATCTGAAGGAGCGTCCACACTACCGTCTCGAAACTTGGATACGCGCAACATTTGCGTCCGCGGCAGGACTAGACATTGAAACGGTAGTGGTCTCACGACGAGATAAGGCGACACGGATTGATCGCATGCGCCCGATTGGAAAAGCGGTGGCACGGACGTCGCTAGACACCTTGCTGCAGCTGTGGCATCAGATGAGACAGCGCCCAGTTCCGTTTAAGCCTGCGACGAGCGCGGCAATTTTCAAGGAAGGTGAGGGTGGAGCTGTGCATGAAAAAGCCATGCAAGCATGGAACACCCAATACAACGACCTACCTGGCGACGGCGATGGACCCGCGGCGCAGCTGGTGTGGCGTGGCCAAGATCCGTTCGTCGGGGCCACGCTTGACGAATGGCAAGAACTAGCGAAGGTCGTATTTGAGCGAGTGGAGGACTGGGTTAAGGGTGCCGAGAAAGACAGGGCTGGTGTCGTGCATGACTGATTTCGATTTACAGCAGACCGATATACCGGTCGGCATCTCAGTCATCGAGGCAAGTGCAGGAACGGGCAAGACCTGGACGATCGCGCATCTCGTGCCCCGTCTACTCGTCGATGGCGTGGTGAACAACATTGGCGAGATCTTGCTAGTCACCTTTACGGAGGACGCAGCGCGTGAACTCGAGGATCGGACGAGACGGCAGCTGGCGACGTTAGTGGCCTGTCACGATCAAGACGTTCCACCGGAAACGACTGAACCCGGGATTGCACTGTTACTTGAACGACTCGCCACGCTCGATGATGAAACCCGCACTGCGGCGAAGGTACGGTTGCGGTTAGCGCTTGAGGAAAGTGACCAACTCTGGGTATCAACGATCCATGCATTTTGTAAGCGAGTCCTCACAGCTGAACCGTTTCTATGTGGTCTCTCTGCTGCTGTGACGCTCATTCCTAATGACAGCGAGATCCGAGCAGATGCGGTCAAAGACACTTGGCGAGCGGACATTGGCTGTGACCCGATACTGGCCGAGGCGGCATCCGTTGGCAAGTGGTCGGTTAAACAAGATCTGAAATCGTGGGAGGAGGTAACGCGGCGGCCGGAAGCCCGTTTCGACCCCAACCCGACTTCACTCAAGACGGCACGACAAGCAATCGTCGAGGCGACCTCCGCCGTGCTGAAAGAGCGTGACGATCTTCTTGTAATTGAGGCGCTCGCGCAGCGTGACGGAATACGATTGAATCGATCTGGTCAATTATCCGTGGGAGAACTCAAGCAGTGGCACGGTCTGCTCACTGACATGGACCCAGAACAGCCCGCGGCGAATCTGTTTGAAATTACGACAAAGCTTGCGGACGGAGCTTCGTGGTTTAGTCGCAGAAGTAGAGCAGGAAAAACAGCGTGTAAGGAGGTCGCCGAACTACCCGTCGTGCGCACAGCAACGGAGTTCACGACGGAGATTAAGCGTCTCACGTGGGCGTGGACGAAGCACGTCTGCGACGCCTCTCAAAAACGACTGGAACTTACGCTTCGCCAGAAAAATGCGATCACTTATAGCGGCTTGATCGCACGTCTTCATGCCTCGCTGTGCAGAGAGGGTAATCGAGAGGTGCTTGCCCGTCGTCTAGCGACACGGTGGCGCGTGGGACTCATTGATGAGAGTCAGGATACAGATGGCCGGCAACTGGAGATTTTCCGGGCGGTATTCCAGGCCGAGCCGGAGCCGGGTCGCCTGATTTTGGTGGGAGATCCGAAGCAAGCCATCTACAGCTTTCGTGGAGGAGATCTTGACGCGTACCTATCGGCGCGACCGGCTGATAACGCCCGCGTCACACAGCTCTCGAAAACCTATCGCTCGGCAGAGGGGTTGGTCGCAGCGATGAATGCGCTCTTCGGGTGTGACAACGCTTTCGGAGATTCGAGGCTGGCCTATCCTGCTGCGACCGCAGTGCGTAAGGATGCAGAGTTGCCCCTACCTGACGACGGCCAAGCTCGTTTCGTAGCCTGGCTCGTTCCGGATGAAGACCTCGATAACTGGCAAGCGGCCGACGCACGTCGCGACCGGGCGGCCGACTGCACGGCGACAGCGATTGTTCAGTTGCTCGATCAAGCAGCTGGCACGCCGGTTCAACCGGTCAACCCGGCGCACGTAGCGGTACTTACGCGGACCAATCAGGAAGCGGAACAGGTCGCAACGGCATTACAGCTTCGTGGGGTGCCGGCCGTTGTTCGCTCCGACAAGGATGTCATGCAAAGCGACATGGCATCGGACCTCATCTTAATTCTCCGGTCGGTTTTAACGCCGCAGCATAACGGGTGGCGTCGGGCAGCGTTGGCGACGCGTCTGTTTAGATACGACGCAGAGCACTTGCTGTCGATGACGGACGATGACGCTGAGCGGCAACTGACCTTATTCTCTGAGTTGGGCGACCTCTGGCGGCGGCGCGGAATTGCCGGGTTAATGGCTAAACTCGAGAACTCGTCCAGTGTCCTGTTACGACTGGCCGAAGCGCCGGCTGGTGAACGTTACCTGACCGACCTGAGGCACCTGTTCGAACTGCTACAAACGCAGGAATCACATGAACAGCGTTCACCAGAAATGTTATTGGACTGGTTTGACGGACAGCGCATGTCAAAAGAGGTGGCCTCGGATGAACGGTCATACCGCATCGAAAAGGATGACGAGGCAGTGCAGGTTGTCACAGTGCATAAGGCGAAAGGCCTGGAGTTTGACTTCGTGTTCTGTCCGTACTTGTGGTCCGCTTTGGAATCGCGACACAACAACAAGCGGATACTAGTTCGCCGGGATGGAGAATGGGTGTTTGTAGATGGGGAGCAACGGGGCGTTGTCGCTGACGCTGATCGGTTACGCGTGAAGACTGCACGACTGATAGAGGAGATCCGATTGACCTACGTCGCACTCACCCGGGCATGCCGTCGTGTGACAATTCTCGCCGGCCCGATCGGGTACGGTCGCCAACAGTACTCGCTGCCAGTGACCGCACTGGACTGGCTTCTCCGAACCAGGGTTTCCGCTTCGGAGTCCGTGGAAGACTGGTGCGCAGCGATGTCCGAGAAGAAACAGGCGCACGGTTCCTGCACCCACCAGGAGTCACTTGAGCGATTATGTCGCGACAACCAGGACGTCATCACGATCTGCCCCCCTCCGGTACCCACCCTGAACACGTGGAAAGATCAGCGGCGCGATCACCAGGACCTCAGTACGCGGCCGGCGCCAGCACTTGTCCTTGACGCGTGGAACGTGAGTAGTTTTTCAAGCCTCGCGCACGGTCGACATGAGGAACAGGATCGGCGCGATATCGTTGCGAACGCGGTGACGATTGATAACCCAAGTGAGATAGAAAGTCCCCAAACGGACTTGGTGCCACTTTGGAATTTTTCCAGAGGGACTCGTGCCGGCAATTGTTTACACGAGTTACTGGAAACGTGGGATTTCGCCGAGGAACCGACTCCGCTGGTAAAACGGAGTCTGCAGCGGCAGCGATTGTACTCCGATGAGTCCGCAAGCGCAGTTCAACAGATGCTCGACCATCTCAAAACCGTCCAGCTTCAAACTTTGCAAGCCGGTCTGGACGCAGCGGCTTCCGACAAATCGCAGTCGGAATGGGAATTCTTACTCCCACTCGGCACGACGGCGATCACTGGAACCCTATTGTCCGAAACGTTCGCTCAACACGCGCGAACGGACGACGAACGACAGTATGCGAAAAGTCTGACCGGCTTACCCGGTTCCGCCGTTTCAGGTATGTTGACCGGATATATCGACCGGATCGTCCGCAGTGACGACCAGTGGGCCGTACTTGACTGGAAGAGTAATTACTTGGGGTCAAGGTCACAAGATTATGCACAGAAGGCGCTGTGGGAATGTGCCGCATCGCAGCACTATCTCCTCCAAGTTCATCTGTATCTGGTCGCGCTCCGGCGCTACCTACGATTGTTTGATGCCCCGGCGACAGCAGCCTCAGGATGCATAGTTTTTTTGCGCGGCGTACAACCGAGATCCAGCGAGGGACTTCTTGAACTCCTCCCTCCAGACGCCTTGTTGACTGACCTCGATGCGTTGTTTGACGGAGAACACTCATGAGCTCGGCAGCAACACGTCTTCTCAAGCGGCGATGGGCGGTGCCGGATATGGCAACGCCCGTAGTCGACAGATTCTTCGACGCGTGGGCGGCCGGACATACCTCGATTGACCTCGCACCTGAAGAGGTAACGCTACTAGCAACGTGTACGGCCGTCAGTGATGGGCACCGG
>CAZWIL010000015.1:8112-10239 GCA_964634175.1 uncultured Vicinamibacteraceae bacterium | reverse complement strand
ACCTGAAGAGGTAACGCTACTAGCAACGTGTACGGCCGTCAGTGATGGGCACCGGAAGACACCACTAGTCTTGCGGGGACGTCGACTGCAATCGTGGCGTCTGGACCAAGCCGAGAGTCGCGTAGCCGGTCGGCTGCGGAAACTGGTCACAGCCGACCGGATCACTGACGGAGTCGACCCAGAAGCGATGGACACGCTGTTTCCGGGCGCGGAGTCGGCGCAGCGTCGGGTGGCGATGGTTGGCGTGCAACGGGAGTTCGCACTCGTCACCGGCGGTCCCGGGACAGGCAAGACGACGGTGGCAGCCAAGTTACTGGTGTTACTGGCGAATCGGGATCCCAACCTACGGATGGCGTTGGCAGCACCGACGGGTAAAGCCGCCCGCCGCCTCGGTGAAGCCATCGGCAATGCGTTGGCGGGATTGGATAACCATTTTACCGACGTTGTCTCTCGGCTTGAAGTGGCCGCGCGAGACACGCGGACGCTGCATCGGTTACTCGGATGGAATCGCGCAACGGGTCAGTGCCGTTTTCATGACAGAAACCCGTTGCCCTACGACATCATTGTGGTGGACGAAGCGTCGATGCTCGACCTGATGCTCTGGGACCGGTTACTCGCGGCGATTGCGACTGGTACTCGGCTGATCATTCTTGGTGATCATCGGCAGCTTGAAAGTGTTCGGCCCGGTCGAGTACTGGGGGAACTGGTGGCAGCTGCCGATGAGGGGTTACTGAATGGGGCGCACGTAGAACTGGACCAGAACTATCGATTCGATGTGGATGCAGGCATTGGTCGGTTAGCGGCCGCCGTGAGAAATCATGATGGTGACGCAGCGTTACAGGTACTGACGGACGCTGAACGGCCAGGTGACACGGTGCATTACACGTCGGATGCACTTGATGATGCAGTGGATGCGATCTGGCCACAGGTCCAGCCAGTGGTCCAGGCAACAAACCCGGAAGAAACACTCGAGGCGCTCTCGCGGATTCGCGTGCTCTGCGCACTGAATCGCGGACCGTATGGCGCCGCCGGGATGAATGCCAGGATCGAAAAGCGGTTGCAGCAGGATGGAGTTGGTATTGGACCCACAGCGCATGGGCGGCCGGTGATCGTCACGGTAAATGATCCACAACACAGTGGACTGATGAATGGTGATGTGGGTGTCGTGTTGCATAAGGTCTGCGGCTACGAGACCGGTGTCTACTTCCCGGTACCGGGCACAGGGCAGACGCGTCGCGTCGCGATCGAAGCGATGCCGCGCCATGAGACGGCATGGGCTCTAACCGTCCACCGATCACAGGGCAGTGAATTTGATACGGTCTTGCTCGTATTACCACCAACTACACATGAACTGGTCTCGTCAGAGCTGGTTTACACCGGTGTGACTCGGGCAAGATCGCAGGTGCTTGTCGCTGCCAACGCCAAGGTCATTAGAACGGCGTGCGCCTGGCGAGAACCACGTCGAACAGGAATGTTTGAAAAGATACGGACAGTAATGACCAGCTGAAAACGTTGCAAGCCCTTTGCTTAAACGACTCGATATTGACGGTTTTATCCGCTGCGTTAACACTGTCTGTGCAAAAGATGTTGAAAGGTTGTGCGATCGTTGTGGAAAATGTGACAAGAAAAATTTTTCTTGCTTCTGTTCACTCCGTGTTCCAACAGATACCTACCTGTTAATGAAATTTTCGCCTGTCACTTCGCTTGACGTTCCCGCTCATCGCGATAGAATTTTGCGTCTATCGACAAGTGCATAAAGCAACTGTCATACCGAATACCCGAAGACCTCGTCGACGTGACATTACACCGGTTCGAAGAGACCATTAACGGTTGTGTTTACAAGATCGAAGTATCGGCTGTACGTCCCGACCGTTGGCGTGCGTGCCTCGTCACACTGACAGGCGGAACGACTGCCCTCATGCCTTTCTATGGTCGCACCCCAACTGAAGCTGCTGAACTCCTGCGGGGCTTTCTTACGCGTGCCCACCAAGTAGCGTCTGGACCAGCTTAGCCATTGGTTACGTCACCGCTCCACCCAACATAAAATCGAGTATCGGTTCACAACTACACAGCCCTGAAATTCTGGTACACCCCTGTAGCAATGGTTTAGGGTGGCTCGTCACAAAT
>CAZWIL010000015.1:0-8102 GCA_964634175.1 uncultured Vicinamibacteraceae bacterium | reverse complement strand
TAGCGTCTGGACCAGCTTAGCCATTGGTTACGTCACCGCTCCAACTGCTGCCATAAAATAAAGTATAGGTTCGCAACTACACAGCCCGGCAATCTTGGTGCAACCCTGTTGCAAGAGTTCAGGGTCGCCCGTCACAAATGACCGACAGAGCCAAAAGTCGAAACTTTGCAAATCGTTCGGAACGATAGCTTAACAAGCAGGTAGCCTGAACGGCACGAGGTGAGGAAAGTGAAATGGTGGACCAGACGGGGGTCGAACCCGTGACCTCGTGAATGCCATTCACGCGCGCTCCCAACTGCGCCACTGGCCCACACTTTTTATTCTAAGCCTACCGCTGGTGGACAATCAACGAATCGACTTGATTAGCGATCGGTTTCTTCAGGCGGTGCGCTGTTAAATGCCCGCATGTAATCAGCCGGGGTATCAATATCAAGAAATGAACCCTCAGAATCAACGGCAAGCTCAACCGCATCAGTCAAGTGGGCATGAACGACTGCTTTCGCTCCCACAGCGTGATCGGCTTTTCTGAGTTCAGAAAATACAGCGCGATCAAAAATCACGGGGTGGCCATGACGGCCGTTGCGAGCGGGTCGAACCACCGGAGCGCGAGTTTGTTGATGCAACTCTTTCAACTGGCATATCGTTTCGGAATCGATCAGTGGCACATCGACTAAGGTGACAAACACTCCAGCAACACCTGGTCGGTCCACCACACTCAACCCCACAAGTAATGACGAAAGTTGGCCCCGGTCAGGAAACGGATTGATTACCACTCGAGGTAGTGGTTCCTGGCCTGTGAAAGCCACATCTAGGGGTGGTACATGGGGTCCGACAACGACGACGACATCATCAACACCACCCGCCCGAAGCACTCTGACGATCCGGCCAATAAACGTCTCGTTAGCTTGAGCAGTCGGCAACAACGCCTTGTGCTGGCCCATCCGCCGAGAACGACCACCGCAGAGAACAATGCCTGGAACAATGTTACTCATGTCAGACGAAAATCCACGTTTCTAAACCCTGGTCAGCAACTACTCACAGCCTTACCTACCACACTGTTCATAGTCTAACGCTCACAACAAGCTGAAGATAGACTGTTGTCGAACAACTGACTACGCAAGGACACTAAAATCAAGTTACTGGCCAACTGAAGCGTCCCACTGTAAAATTCGGCCATGCATGACGTTAAGGTTCAAATCCGGTGCCAACGCTGTGGTAACCAGATGGACCTCAAAGACCCCGGACCTAACGACGACTGGCCGCCAAATCAGTTCTGGGAATGTCCAGAATGCGGACGCCATTTCTGGACCACATATCCACCACCAAAAAAACCTGCGCCGCCGAAACCTGCCGCACCAATCAACTCTGACAAAGCTACCGGAGCGTCGACCACGACTCCACCACCAAAAAAACCTGCGCCTCCAAAATCTGCTGCGCCAATCAACTCTGACAAAGCCACCGAAGCGTCGACCGCTACGGTGGCGGATACAAAATCAACGCCTGAAAGTTAAGATAACACCCCGTCAGGACGACCTCTGCCAAGTCGCCATCTCCTGGGTATGCAATTCCGCTAAATGTGCGTAAATGGTTGACTTCTGGCAGATACCCCAATACCCTGACGTCTGAAGTCGTCTTTGAAGCGCAAATACGTCAGTAAGCGCTTCAAACGGGTGTCAAGGAGAGCCGCCAGGGCTCACGCGAGCGCAGCCTCTGACCTCGTCGTCTTTGAGGTTCGCGCGACCAGCTTCGGAGGGCCGGTATGTCGAATGGCACGATCGCACGTCTATTGATTGACAAAGGGTTCGGATTCATCCGCGATGAAGGTGGTATAGAACATTTCTTTCACCGTAGTGCAGTTCGTGGCGCGGTGTTTGAGCTTCTAAGAGAAGGTCAGAGAGTGGACTTTACCATTGAGGAATCGCAAAAGGGCCCACGGGCGGGCGAAGTTAGATTGATCGAAAACTAGTGCCCTGTGTCCTGAGCCGACAGACCTAGTTTCTCTTAGCACTTAGATTTCTCTTGTTCCAGTTCGAGAGGCTGTCTTCCTCGCGCTAGGTCATACCTGTGATCCGCCCGACAATCTTGTAATCAAGGTTCTCCGCCTCAACACAACCAACAGATAAAGTTATGGAAGCGAACGGGGCCCGGTGGCCCTCCCGGTCTTCAAAATCGGTCGCTCCCCGCCAACGCGGGGGGGCTGGGTTCGACTCCCAGGCGCTTCCGCCATTTCTGTAACCACCTAGTCGGTCCAAATCGTACCCCTTGAAGTTCCTGACGCCCTCGGCAGTAGACGTTAGGTTATACAACCTACCGACACCAGATTTTTCTATTGATTTACCGGAAGCGTCAACACAGAATGTCGTAGCTATTCTTCAGTTATTTAGTTCTTGATTTTTTCGTGGAGGTTAACGTGCAACAACACCTGCATCAAGACACTAAATTTCGTGTAAACATTCGGACCACTTCGATCCAAGTGTGTCAGCTATGCGGTTGCAATAGTCAAAATGGAACCTTTTTGGCGTACCGACCCGCAACGGCACAACCAACGTTATGGGTATGTACCGACTGTCAGAAAAAGATCTCACGGCGGGTTGACGACGAGGGCGCCCTCGGGGGCTGAAACTCAGGGACTCGTTTAATCCAATTAGCTCGCTGCACCACCCCGAACTGCGCGTTTGACAAGATTTTTCATCAGCGACACTTTAAAACCGTTGTGCGTCAGAGGTTCAACGCGTCGAATAGCGATCTGGCCAACAGTCTCAGCTAAATTCTCGCTAATTGACTGGCCGGACAGTGAATCCTCAACTTCCCTCAGTCGAACTGGATAAGGAGCCACACCATTAACCACGACCCTAGCTCGCTCGATTACTCCACCGTTGTCAGTCATGGCCGACGCTATATTCGCGAGCGGAAAGTCCCAGCTACCACGATCTCGAATCTTTTCGTAATACAGACGACTTCCTGCCCAAGTAGATGGCACTCGGATCGAGGTCAGCAGATCGCCAGGTTCCAATACGGTCATACGAGTGATGTCAACCGCAGGGCCAATAAAGAAATCCTCAGCATCAACGACCCGTTCGGATGTTCCACGTCGAATGACCATCTTGGCGTCAAGAGCTACAAAAACAGGTGCCGTGTCCGAAGGATTTACTGCCACGCAACGACTACCTCCCAAGATACAGTGCTCCCGATTCATCGCAGTTGGAGGACTGGCATAGCAGATATTTCCGCCGGCGCGATAACAAGTCCAGCCATCTCGGTAATACCAGCACCGAGTATCCTGAGCCACGTTCCCACCGATGGTTCCCTGGTTCCGAATCTGTGGTGACGCTGCTGCCCGTGCGGCATCAGCCAAAATAGGATATCCAGACTTCACTTCCGGATGGTTAATAACGTCAACCAATGTTGCCATCGCGCCAATCTCTAAGCCATCTTGATTCGAACGAATTTGTTTCAATTCGTCGACAGCACTCAGAGAAACCACCACCTTCGGTGTCTTAACCCGATCTTTGAACCAGTCGAGACTATCGAGCCCACCAGCGAACACCCATGCATCTGTTCCATGCTGGTCGAGAAGGGCCATCGCATCATCTACGTTCGTAGGTTGAACCAACTCAAATGCCGGCATCACGTCGCGAATAATTGCCATGTCGTATTCCCTCCTACACGTGCGTCGTTAATCGGCCGTGTGCCGTGGGAAGCTGCTCAAGCTCCGCCAAAATCATGTCACGTGAGACTGGCGAGCGATGGAAATACCCGTTTCCTACTGCCCGCATCGCGTCAGCAATGGCACACAGAACCGCACCAGCGCCAGCACCAACCGTAGGCTCGCCGATACCCTTCGAGCCAACCGGCGTAAACGGGTCGGCTTTGTCAACGGCTGCCCATTTCATAGGTCCCTCCAAAGGAATATCGGTAATGCCTGGTGGCCGATTCGAATAGAACCTTTTCGATACCAATAGACCCCAGCGCCGATCAAAAACCCATTTCTGACTGAGCGCGATACCAAAACCTTGAATGCCTCCCCCAAGGATTTGAGCACCCAACGTCGCTGGGTGTAAGACACGGCCACAATCCGTTGTGGCCGCGTAATCAACCAAGCTTATCTCGCCGGTCTCCACGTCAATTTCAACCTCGGCTAATCCCACCACGAATGACATGGTCCGCCCACCGAGACCATAGTTGTCCTTAGCAACCCCCATTAATCCTTGCCCAGCCAAAGCCTGTGCTGAGGCTACCGTCATAGAATTAATATCCTCGGGTAACTCATGACCGTCATATCGTCCGCCCAGCGCAATAGCCCGCTCCGCCGCTCGGGCATAGGTCATTCCCTGAGACCGGTTCCCACGACGAAACACTCTCTCGTTTCCTAACTCGTACTCCTCTGGCGCACCGCCAAAATCACGAGCCGCAATTTCCTGAAGTTTTCTCTTGGCATCCTGTCCTGCCGCCCAGTTGGCCCGTGTATGAGCATGGGTAGTTTGGCTGCCACCCTGCGACGAACTCCAAGGCAAGTGCTTGGCCGTGTCACCCCAAGCAATCTCCACCTTGTTCCACGGCATATCAATCGCTTCGGCGTATGCTCGAGAAGTATCCGCAAATGAACCGGTTCCAAGATTCCCAACGCCAGTTTGGATATATAACTTACCGTCCGGCTTAATGACCGCAAGCCCGTCATAACCAGAACTACCGCCCGAATACGTACTCAAGGCGATACCAGTTCCGGTGACCTTAGACCCGCGACGCTGGCCACTCCGCGCTTGTCGTTCACGCCATCCAAATAATTCGACGCCCTTGTCGATTGCTTCTTTGACGAACGCACTCGACACGTTGACACGAGAACCATCACGCTCGTTGTATTCGGCCTGACCTTCTGGAGCATTGATTCGCAGTAGGTCTGCTCGGTCGATTCCGAGCTGTCTAGCGGCTTTGTCAAGAACCGGCGACAACATCGTGATAGATTGAGCTCCGCCCGGAGCCCGCTGAGCACCTCTCGGAGGAGTGTTCGTAAACACCGTCACACCGCGGGCACGCATATTCAGCGGCTGGTAAGCCAACGACGCAATTCGACCCGCCGACAGAAAATCTCCCGAACGGCCGTAGGGGCCCCCATCTTGAATCAAGAACAGGTCCAGGGCGGTTATACGCCCATCTCGCCGGAAACCTATTTTGACCCGGCCCTGGAAACCAGGCCTAGCACGTCCAAAGAAGTTCTCTTCACGGCGTGTCACACGCATCATGACCGGCTTTCCGGTCTGCTTGGACAGCAGAATCGGAAGCACCAACTGCGGATATCCACTAATTTTACTCCCGAAACCACCACCTGTGTACTCGTTAACAATTACGACATCTTTCTGACTCACACCAGCCCATCGAGCAACAGGACCCACTGCTCGCGCGGTACTCTGAACGGACGGGTACACATAGACCTTGCCGTTCTGCCAATGAGCCATTGTCGTGCGGGTCTCAAGTGGCTGATGAGACAAAGACTGATGAAAAACCGTCTCCTCAATAACAAAGTCAGCATCAGAAAACCCAGCCTCGACATCACCGAACTCCCACTGGTCTGTCGGTTCTCCGATTGGAAGCTGCCCCTCGGCGGCGTCTGAAAAATCAGACTCTTTCCATTTGAGGGTCGTCATTGCACCGTCGACTACTGAGTTTCCGTCCAATCGGGCGTTGGGACCTCCAGGCCGGAGGCTATCCAACGGATCGAGGCAAAATGGCAGAGGTTCTAGGTCTACATGAATACGCTCTATGGCTTCCGCCGCCGTCAACTCGTCGGTCGCCGCGACCGCCAGAATGGGCTCACCCTCGTACATGGGTTCATTGGTCAGTCCCACCTCATTCGGTGCTTCGGCTTCAGGGAGGTCATCCGCCGTCAAAATCGCTTCGACACCTGGCATGGCAAGTGCTTCGCTGGCGTCAATGCTCCGAACGCGTGCATGCGGCATCGGACTCAAAAACAGCTTCGTAAAAAGCATCCCTTCAGCCCGAAAATCTTCGGCGTACTTAGCACGGCCCGTCACTTTAGCTACTAGGTCTGGAGTGCTGAAATCCTTCCCGATTAGTTTGTAGTCAGCCATCTAGGACCTCCGCGTATATTCAGCTGCCCGCATAACAGACGTCAGAATCTTCTCGTAGTCGGCACAGCGACAAAGATTTCCAGACAGCGCTTGCGCCGCTTCTTGCCGAGTGGGATTCGGATTCTCATCCAACAACGCAACGGAACTCATGATAAAACCAGACATGCAAAACGCGCACTGAAAACCCTGCTCATCAACGATCGCCTGCTGTACAGGATGCAAAGTACCGTCTGAACTTTCTAGGCCTTCGACCGTTGTTACCTGTCTGTCACGTACGTTGTGTGTCAACACCGAACACCCGTAATGAGGCACGCCGTCAACGAGAACCGTGCAACTACCACATTCCGCCCGATCACAACCAATTTTTGTCCCGGTGAGACCCAGTTTGTACCGGAGTGTCATCGCAAGCGTCTCCTGCTTGCTGACATCTGCTCTACGACTCTGTCCATTGACGTTTAATGTCAACAACCGGCCAACCGAACCAGCCGATGACTGAGCTGAGAGCTGTCCCGACCCTCGAAACATGTAATTGCTCGATGAAACAACAGCTCCGGTGGAGATAACTCCTTTTATAAAACTCCGCCTTGAAAAACCTTGGTCCGGATTTACGTCACCGTCTGAATTTGTGTCGATGATCTCCATGTCTGCCATGGCAGGACCACCTCCTTGAAAAAGTTATTCTGCTAGTAGAACTTAAGCACTAAATTAGCTGAAATCTCAATTAGACTACCACTGTCCTCGAAGAGATCAAGTCGAAAAATAAACCCACGGTGACTCCGTCACCATCAATGCCTGCAAAACGCTGAAAGGCCCTTATTCTTATGACGTTTTTCGCCCTTCAAGCGATAAAAATATTGGTCACGACCCTGAACCGACCACCTCATCCATGAATGCAGCAATACCAGCCTGAGCCACTTGCTCATCTTGGTCCGGATGACCTGAACTACAGCCCACACCGCCAACGATTTGGTCATCAACAAAGACAGGAAGGCCCCCGGCCACCACCATGAAGCGACCTTGATGGCTGACATGAATCCCAAAAGCGGGTCCACCTGGTCCACTGATTTCCCCGTAGGCACGGGTTGATCTACGCGCCGCAGCGGCCGTGAACGCTTTACTAATGGCTACTTCAATACTGGTGATTCTGGCTTCGTCCATCCTATGGAACATTAGCAGACTGCCACTATCGTCAGTAATAGCAATATCCATATCGACACCGATTTCTCGAGATTTAGCTTCGGCGGCAGCCATCATGACCCTCGCATCATCCAGCGTCAGCTTTGAAACTTTTTTCATTGGTTTAACCTCATTCGTAGTCCACCTCGGTGAATCCTGCCTCATTAGTCCACTGCACACGGCTCAACGGCAATTCACCATCATCGGCCCGATCATAGAAATACACTAAGATTTCCACATATTGAGTAATAATCGGCGCAATTAACTGTTCTGCGATCGCCAGAGTATCGGCATCTGAATCAACTGCGACCTCGATGGTGAAAGCGCCGTGTGCAGTGGCCATTTCCAGTATCGAGTACTCCTCATTGTCCAAGAGCATCTCAGTAGAACGAAGTGAGCCCGCATGCTGCTCAGTGGCTGGGACGGATTCGCGGCATCCTAGACCACCAGCCAGGAGAAAGCATAAGAACATTACCCGTGGACACCAATGTTCCGTCCGCGACATGTGGGGAAGGTACCACAGATGCGCCAAATAGCACTATGATTGCACCCATGAGACCAGAAAGACGAAAGCTGTTGCTTCCTCAACTGGCTATTGTCTGGGTCCTTGGCCTCACTGCGATGGCGCCTGCTGCTCAACCACCTGAGTCCAGCAATGATCCAGATGTCGTCTTCAACCAAGCCGTTCGTGATTTCTTTTTAGGAAACATCAAGAAATCGGCTGATGGTTTTGATCAATTAGTAAAACTGGCACCAAGCGCCATACCTCGCCTTTGGCAACGTGGCATCGTCTTGTATTACGCTGGACGATACGAAGACTGTCGCAAGCAATTCGAATCG
>CAZWIL010000014.1:0-23852 GCA_964634175.1 uncultured Vicinamibacteraceae bacterium | reverse complement strand
ACTGATCCATTTCGAGTCGATGGTCTGGCCGGTGCCACAATGACCAGTCGAGGTGTTACTAACATGCTTCAATTTTGGCTTGGCGCAGAGGGTTTCCGGCCGTATTTGGAAAGATTACGGGCCGAGGAGGGGGTGTGATGGCGCTGGCAAGTAAGACGCGAGATGCGTTAATCGATCCGCTGTTTAACAACAATCCGATAGCGCTACAGGTGTTGGGGATCTGTTCCGCGTTGGCCGTGACGATAAAGATGGATACGGCATTGGTTATGAGTGCTGCCGTTGTTGGTGTCTTAATTTCATCGAATTTTTTTGTAAGTGCGTTACGGCATCTCATTCCGACGAATATTCGCATCATCGTCCAATTGACCATCATTGCTTCACTGGTCATTGTGGTTGACCAGATTTTAAAGGCCTATCTATTCGAGCTTTCTCAGCAACTGTCAGTTTTTGTAGGACTGATTATTACGAACTGCATCATCATGGGTCGAGCGGAGGCATTCGCGATGCAAAATCCTCCGACGTTGAGTTTGATCGATGGGCTCGGTAATGGTCTGGGTTACGGAGCAATCCTAATGGGCACGGCATGTATTCGTGAATTATTTGGCTTTGGATCGCTGATGGGCATCCAATTGCTTCCATTGACCAGTGAGGGAGGTTGGTACACCCCCAATGGAATGATGGTGTTATCACCTGGGGCATTTTTCATCATTGGATTTTTTATTTGGGCACTGCGCACTTGGAAACCTGAGCAGGTGGAGAGCGAATGATTGAGCATTATCTCAGCCTCGGGGTCAAAGCGATTTTTGTGGAGAATATGGCGCTGGCCTTCTATCTGGGCATGTGCTCTTTCTTGGCAGTGTCTCGGGAGGTCAAGACTGCTTTGGGATTGGGATTGGCCGTCGTGTTCGTGCTGACGATCACGGTTCCTATGAATAATCTTATTTATGTCAATGTTTTACAGTCAGGTGCTTTGGAGTGGTTACATCCCTCGCTAGAAGCGGAGGACCTATCGTTTCTCGGGTTGTTGGTCTACATTGGAACGATAGCTGCCAGTGTGCAGATCGTTGAAATGACGTTAGACCGATTCGTTCCAAAATTACATGCAGCACTTGGAATTTTTCTGCCCTTGATTGCCGTCAATTGCGCCATTCTTGGCGCGTCACTCTTTATGGTGGAGCGCAACTATGGCTTGGCGGAGAGCGCTGTGTTTGGCTTCGGATCAGGAGTAGGCTGGCTGTTGGCAATCGTTGCGTTGGCCGGTATCCGAGAGCGGCTTCGCTACAGTAATCCGCCGGTAGCGTTGAGAGGGCTTGGGTTGACCTTTATTTTAGTTGGACTAATGGCCATTGGATTCATGGCCTTCGCGGGAGTGCAACTCTAACCATGGTGACCATCAGCCTCGGCGTTGCAATGTTTACGCTCACAATTGTCTCCTTGGTGGGACTTTTGATGGTGGCTAGACGTCAGCTTGTAGCTACTGGTGATGTCGCGATTACAGTCAACGATGATCCAGACAAGTGTTTACACACCCCAGCTGGGGGTACGCTTCTCGGTACCTTAGCGACCAATCAAATCTTCATTCCGTCAGCTTGTGGAGGTAAAGGGACTTGCGGGGTTTGTAAGGTCAAGGTCATGAATGGCGGCGGTGCACTTTTGCCAACCGAGACCAGTCATGTCAGTCGAGGTGAAGCTCGAGAGCATGTGAGGCTGTCTTGCCAGGTCAAGGTCAAGCAGGACATGTCGATTGAGATTCCGGCGGACTTGTTCAGTGTTCGACGTTGGCAGTGTAAGGTTCGGTCGAATCATAACGTTGCCACTTTCATCAAGGAACTGATTCTCGAGTTGCCCGAAGGAGAAGAGGTGCCGTTTCGCGCCGGTGGATACATTCAAATCGAAGCACCGACCGGCCGTTATTTGTATGGAGAGTTCGACGTAGAAGATGAGTATCGTTTGGACTGGGACAACTTCAAGTTATGGCGGTTTGAGGCAGTTTTGGACGAACCGGTGACTCGCGCATATTCCATGGCGAACTACCCTGATGAGAAGGGTGTCATCATGTTGAACGTTCGTGTTGCGGTGCCGCCAGCTCGGGCGCCTGAGGGCACACCGCCCGGCAAGATGACTTCCTACATCTTCAGTCTTAAACCAGGGGACGATGTTGTAATTTCAGGTCCGTTCGGTGAGTTCTTTGCTCGGGATACTGACAACGAGATGATCTTCGTAGGCGGTGGTGCTGGCATGGCTCCCATGCGATCGCACATTTTTGATCTGTTTCGCCGTGTGCAGACTGAGCGTAAGGTGAGTTTTTGGTACGGCGCAAGAAGTTTGCGAGAGGCCTTCTATATCGACGACTTTAATGCTATCCAGGCGGACAATCCTAACTTTTCATGGCGCCTGGCTTTATCTGAACCACTACCCGAAGACCAGTGGACGGGGGATACTGGATTCATCCATCAGGTCCTGCTTGACCAGTACCTTCAACAACACTCAGCACCGGAAGATGTTGAGTACTATCTCTGTGGTCCCCCATTAATGCTCAAAGCTTGCATGGAGATGCTCGACAATTTAGGCGTTGAGCCTGACAACATCCTGTTCGATGACTTCGGGTAGGATTATTTCTCGCCTGCCTTTATTTGCATTTCTATTTCCACTGATCGTTGGGTGTGCATCTGGCTCCGATCTATATAGGTACACCTTCCTGGGTGCGACAATGGGCACAACGTTTTCCGTGACGGTAGTTAGTGAATTTATGTCCGACCAGGGGAAAGCTGAACTGGAAATATCGATCAAAGATCAACTCGACAAACTCGACGTAATGATGTCCACGTATAAACCAGATTCTGAGGTCTCGCGTTTTAATGATTGGGAATCCTCGGACTGGTTTGGAGTCTCACCTGATACAGCCAAGGTCTTCCAATATGCTCAGGAGGTTAGTGAAGTAACAGGCGGTGCGTTTGATGTTACCGTGGCACCTCTTGTGGACGCTTGGGGATTTGGTCCAGTTGGTCCATTTAACACTCTACCCTCTGATTTCGACATTAATCGTTTGCTAGGTTTTGTTGGCTTTCGACAGATTGAGGTCAATGATGTCAGCCCGGCCATCCGGAAGACTAGCATCCACGTAAAAACGGATGTGTCGGCAGTCGCGAAAGGCTACGCGGTGGACCGCGTAGCTGACCTACTGGATGCCAGAAGTTACGATTCCTATCTGATTGAGATTGGCGGCGAAGTCCGGACTCAAGGCCATCGTGAAGGGGGAGAGTCATGGCGTATCGGTATCGAGCAACCGACAGAAAGTTCAGGATTGCTCAACAGAGTTGTTCAGTTAACTGATGCCGCTCTAGCTACATCTGGAGATTACCGGAACTATTTTGAATTAGATGGAGTGCGATATTCGCACACTATTGATCCAAGGACGGGCCGGCCGGTCACCCATGAATTGGCGGCAGTAAGTGTGATTGACGTGCTGTGTGTCCGAGCCGACGCATTGGCAACGGCACTTGAAGTGCTGGGACCTGACGAAGCATACGACTTGGCAAAGGAACTTGGCTTGGCAGTTCTTTTGATCATTCGACACGAAGATGGAAGTTATCGAGAATTATTCACTCCATCTTTTCTTTCACGTACGGTCGACCCTACAGGCTAAGATAAGAAAGCAAATGGGTTTATTTTTCCTATCACTTGCAGTGATTGCGCTCGTCATGTTGGCCATGGCTGTGGGGGTGATTTTTAAGTATCCATGTCTCCGAGGGTCATGTGGAGGACCAGAGTTGGCTGGAGCAGATGGAGAATCCCTTTCATGTCTCACATGCCCAAATCGTCTCCCTGGTTCAAAAACTTCGTAATGGCGTTAGTTGCTGTACTGCGGCAGTGTCTCCTTCTTTCCACTTCCGCACTTACAGATTAACTAAGATTCTTGTCAGCGCTTGGTCTTGATCAGGTGAGACTGTCCTGAGGTCCAGGAGAAGACGCTCGTGGTCAATTCGACCGATGACAGGAGGATTCGATTCGCGGAGCCGCTTCTCCAATTCTGTCGCTGTCAATCCAGATAGAGATATGTGAAGTAGGCAGCTGTGTATGGTGGTTCCAGGAGCGGCGCCACCGCCGATAGTTGCTGGTCCATCTGTTAATTGCACCTCTACCTTGGACAGTGCCGTGACACTTGAGACGATTTCATGAGCCCGGGAGCGAAGCTGTTCGATAGAAGTCTTGATCATTCGATTAACGGGAATTGTTTCGTCTGCACGTTCGGATAGGTGTTCAAGTAATGTGGCTTCGAGGGCAGCGTAGGTCAGTTTGTCGGCTCGGACAGCCCGCATGAGTGGGTGATTTGAGATGGACCTTACGAAAATCTCACGTCCTACGATAAGCCCAGCTTGAGGGCCTCCTAAGAGCTTGTCGCCGCTGAAGCAGCATATCGTCGCTCCTGCCTCTAGGCTCTGTTGTACAGTCGGTTCCGTTAAAGGTGTGCCATGGCTGTCGGCTTCGTAGAGATTTCCGCCACCTAGGTCCTCGACAACAGGTATACCGAAGTCATGCCCTATTTTGGAGATACTCCGCAGACTAGGTCTTTCCGTGAATCCTTCGATCCGAAAGTTTGACGGATGAATTCGAAGAATCAGCGCGGTGTTGTCGTTGATGGCTGCTGCGTAGTCTTCAGGTCGAGTACGGTTTGTGGTGCCCACTTCCCGAAGGAGAGCGCCGGACTGTCGCATTACGTCTGGAATCCGAAACCCGCCACCAATCTCAACCAGTTCACCACGTGAAATGATGACTTCTCGGCCAGATGCTATCGCTGTAAGAATTAGGAGAAGGGCTGCTGCATTGTTGTTGACTACGGCTGCAGCTTCTGCGCCTGTCAGCCGCGTAAGTAATTCTGATGCGTGGATCGTTCGGTGTCCTCTGTCGCCGTCGGCAAGGTTGTACTCGAGGTTGCAATACCCAGCAGCGACGGTCACGATCCTTTCAATAGCGGAGTTCGCCAGCGGCGCTCGCCCTAGATTGGTGTGAACAATGACTCCGGTAGCGTTGATTACAGATTGTAGTGATGGTGCCAAAGAGCGGCTGAGGTTGGTTGCAACGTTACGTTCAATGGTTCTGGCGGCATCTTCGCTCTCAGTTAGGTCCGTCGACTCATCCGACAGTTTCGACCTTAGTGCTTCAGTTTCTGTTCTAAGTGCTTCTATTACGGTACGGTGTCCGTAACTAGTTTCTAGTTTCATGACGGTATCCCGTTGGCGGAGTTGTTCGATTGACGGGATAATACGAAAGTTGCTCATTGGGGCTTAGTCTTGCCGGCGCCGAGAGTTCAGGATACCATCACGCTCACTTTTCACCCATGAGCGAAACCCGGAATTCTCCCGATCGCGAGTTGCTCGACCCGAGTCCACGACAGTCTAATCGGCGGTTGGACCGGTTTTGGCCCTACGTCGTTCCCTCGGAAGAACCGACTGCTGCGGAATTGGCGGAATTGGACCCGGACCTCCACGATGTTCTTTTTGGTCCACGCGACCGAACGTTTTCAATAACGTTAGTTTTTTCCCCGTTTGAGTCGGGGGATTACGCACATGCAGTTGCGCTTGCTAGAGAGGCTCCTGAGTATCGAGAGGTCGGAATCGGGGTTGGATTGCGCCACCGTGCCCGGTTCCTTATCGGTGATGCTCTCGCGTTAAGAGACTTGTTTGAGATTGTTGGGCGTTATGATGATTGCCAGGTCCTAGTTGACGACCGAGCGGTACCATTTGCCAGGGAACTGTGGTTACCCCTGATGTGGCTCCTGATTCCGCGTGATTGATAAAGAAACTACACTGGAAACCAACATATCGGGTCAAGCAGTTACATCTATGTGACCCACGGAATCATTCTAATTTGTGTGAGGTAATGGGAACGATGCGAGCACTTTTGAGTGTGTCTGATAAGAACGGTTTGGTCGAGTTGGCACGGGGGCTTGTCGCTCGTGACGTTGAATTGGTATCGACTGGCGGTACCGCGCGTGCACTGTCAGGAGCGGGCCTCAGTGTATTGAATGTGTCTGAAGTTACAGGTTTTCCAGAGATGATGGACGGTCGTGTAAAGACTTTGCACCCTGGTGTTCACGGAGGAATTTTGGCTCGGAGAGACCGACCAGATGATCTGATTGCAATCAGCGAGCATGGAATTGAACCGATCGACTTGGTAGTTGTCAACCTATATCCCTTTGCGAAGACGGCTGCGAATTCAGACACGGACTTCGATGAGCTAATCGAGAAAATTGATATTGGTGGACCGAGTATGGTTCGCGCTGCGGCTAAGAATTTTCTGTCAGTTCTGATTGTTGTTGATCCGTCTGATTATGGCCGTGTGCTAGAGGCTCTTGACCAACCAAATGGCCCCGACTCAGCATTCAGGTTCGAGTTGGCTCGGAAGGCATTTAGCCACACGGCTAGTTATGACACCACGATTGCAGCCGCATTATCTCGAGTAGAAGCGGGTGAGAATGGGTTTAAGCATGTTCCCCTTGATTGTGACGGTCCAACACCCGATCAACTGATGGTGTCAGTGCCAAGGATTAGCGAGCTTAGATATGGCGAAAACCCACACCAGGTGGCTGCGGTGTATCCAGACGGTGTGTGGGGCTTTGGGTCTGCGCAGGTCGTCCAAGGGAAAGGTCTTTCGTATACGAATCTTCTTGACCTTGATGCTGCTGCACGTCTGGCACTCGAGTTCGACGAGCCGGCGGCAGTTGTGATCAAGCACACCAATCCCTGTGGCGTTGCGACCGCCGAGAAATTAGACAAGGCATATGTAATAGCTAGAGAAGTCGATTCGTTGTCCGCATTTGGCGGTATCGTTGGCTTGAATCGCCGCCTGGATGCTGATACTGCAGCAGCCATCACGAGCAGCTTCATCGAAGCTGTAGTTGCACCTGATGTAACGACAGACGCTCGAGAGATCATGGCGACGAAGAAAAACCTTCGTCTAGTTATTGCCGACTTTACCGCAGGAGCTAAGGGAGGCGCGTCGAGTCGGGAGATACGTTCGATCCTTGGAGGTCTACTGGTGCAAGAAAGAGATCGTGTAATTGAAGCTGCGACAGTTTGGAGTGATGGTGTTGAGGTTGTACCAGGGACGACACTTCGGGTGGTGACTAAACGCAAGCCGACCAAGATTGAATGGACTGCACTGCGCTTTGCGTGGCGTGTCTGTGCTCATGTTAAGTCCAACACCATACTTTTTGCTCATGCTGACAGGGTTGCCGCGGTTGGCGCTGGACAAATGAGCCGCGTGGATGCTGTAAACGTTGCCACACTAAAATGTAAAGATGGGCTTCAGGGAACGGTGGCTGCATCTGACGCGTTTTTCCCCTTCCGTGATGGACTTGATGCAATCGCTGCAGCAGGAGCCACGGCCGTTGTTCAGCCTGGCGGTTCAAAACGAGATGAGGAGGTGGTTGCGGCCGCTGATGAAAACGGACTTGCGATGGTATTTGCTGGTCGCCGTCATTTCAAGCACTAGGCTGCGGCGGAAGCCGTTTGCCCTTGGGCTTTCTGTTGTTGTTCGGTTGTTCCGTCTGGTCGTGTTACGGCGAGGGGAAGTGTTAATAACACCAGTAGCAACATTAAAAACTCTGAATCGCCGAAATTGTACTCAAACATTCCGGCTCCGAGCATGCTGAGCAGAGCGGCTAATCCTCCCGCGGCCAGCGCCTTAGACTTTGGGTCTTTCAGGCACAACCTTAGCTTACGAGCCACGGTCACAATAAACCATAACCACACAGCGACTGCGGGAAGGCCTCGTTCGGCGGCGATGTGCAACGGTACATTGTGCAAATGGGGGTTCACTTCATTGACCCCGCCAGCATCCTTATAGGCTGGGTAAACCTCTTGGACCATGTCGGGTCCGACGCCAGTCAGGGGGTAATCTCGTATCATTCTGACCCCTGCTCGAGCCATGGCGAACCGATCCCGATTGGTAGGGTCCTGTAAGTCAAATGCTGAATATGCTCGGTCGATGACCGTTTGGGGAGCCAGTCCAAAGAAGAGTGCTGCTATTACAGGGACAGCAGCAAGAAGCCGACGGTCTCGAATCACGAAAAGTAAGCCAACTCCTACACAGGTACCGACCCAAGCGCTTCGAGTTAATGTCAGTGCCAGTGCGACAAGAAGGGTTGGAAGCACTAGACCTGCCCAGAGTCGATCACTGGTCCCGAATAAAAGTCTCGCGACGGCGAGTCCTATGACCAGCATTAAGAGACCGGAATAGGTCATGTAGTGTCCCATGGAGCCAAGGGGTCTCTGTCCTAGGTTGTCAAACTCTAAGATGCCGTACTGGACAATTCCAAGCACAGCCGTGACGGCACCAACGCTAATGATGATGGAAGCGATGGTGTGTGCCGAACGACCTCGTCCTAAGCGATAGACAAGCGGTACAACAAGGAAAAGTAGCAACTCTTTCGAGTCGGTTAAGCTGGTGATTGGGTCAGGGGAAGTAGCTACAGAAAAAAGGGTTAACACTGCGTATGCTAAAAGTGGCCAGAAAATATCAGGCAGTTCTAAGCGTTCTCCATGTGATATCAGAATAGCGATCCAGAGACCAAGACTCGCCGTTAAGAAGACCGCGGACACGGCTATCGAGAGCTGGACTGACCCGACAAACAAGCGTAGAGAGATAATGCCGGCACGCTCGAGCCTGGCGTGGGTCGGCTCCATGGTCGTGGCCGTGAGCGCGGTGGTTGGCAGTTGCGGTTCAGGATTCCACCACGGCTTCGTCGACAAGCATGACGGGAATTTCATCTTTGATCGGATACACCCGTCGGCACTGTTTACACTTTAGTCCTGTTTCATCGCGAATAGCGACGACTGGTGTCTTACAAACAGGACAAGCCAAGATCTTAAGTAATTCAGGGTCAATCCCCACGTTGTAACCTCCTAACCCAATATACCAAAAGTTGTTGAAATTGCGTCACGTTACCAAGATCAATCGGTGCGTCGGCACAGGTTTGCTTGTCGTTGCACCCATCCTGTGGAACAATCGAATGTCGATGGGGAGACGAACACTCGCCGCTGTCCTGATGTTGCTGATGCTCTTCGTTCCTGACTTTGGGTTTGGACAGACCCAGAATTCGGACGAAGTGGCTAGTGCACCGCGAGCCGATGGATATAGCTTTTTCATGCTGGGACGTTTTTTGTCACGTTCCGGCGACATCGAAGGAGCAATCCAGGCGTATCGAGATGCTGCCGATCGAGACGTTACGAGCGCAGAGATGTTGGCTGAGTTGGCTGACCTCTATCGGACTGGCGACCGACTTGAAGAGTCTATTCGTACTGCGAACGAAGCGCTAGGACGCGAGCCTGATAACGTAACGGCGCATCGGGTGTTAGGTCTTATTTTTGCGGCTCGTCTGGGTCAGTCAAATCCGGCACCTCAGGACGTTGCCACAGCGATCGATCATCTTGAGCAAGCCAGAAACACGATTCTTCCTGACCTGAACGTCGAGTTGACTCTTGCGC
Source organism: uncultured Vicinamibacteraceae bacterium (assembly GCA_964634175.1). Classification (GTDB taxonomy): domain Bacteria; phylum Acidobacteriota; class Vicinamibacteria; order Vicinamibacterales; family UBA8438; genus CAUZIB01. The sequence goes on along the minus strand of CAZWIL010000014.1, from coordinate 14,364 downwards.
GCGTCTACCTGACTGCTAGTCAGAGTGACAAAGCAATCCCTCTTCTCGAGGCGCTGGTTGAAGATCAAGTCGGGTTCACTGAGGCGGGACTATTGTTGTCCTATGCCTATGAGAGGGAGAGTCGCATCGAGGAAGCGGTCTCTATGCTTGAAGGCGTCATTGCTAGTGGCCGTCCGTCATCGAGAGCGTTGAGGCGGTTGGGTGAGTTATATGGAAGAGTTGACCGTTGGACTGAGGCGGTTGAGGCGTATGAGCTAGCCGTTGCACGCAACCCTCGGAGTAACGGCGCGAAGCGCGAGTTCGCGACCGCGTTGCTTCAAAATGGCCAATCTGAGCGTGCTCGTGATGTGCTGTATCAATTGTCTCAGTCGACGCCAGAAAATGTCGGGGTGCTCTATCAGTTGTCCGAGGTTGAACGTGACTTGGGAAATTTTGATGAAGCGATCTCTGTTGCACGTCGTTTGATGGAGGTCGAACCTAACGGCATTCGAGGACCGTATGCGTTGGCCGAGGTATACGTTCTTCAACATAAGTATCGCGATGCGATTGCCACACTCGAAACGGCTGTCGCTGTGCAGCGTCAGAGCCAAGCCGTGCGAGGTAGCCAGGCGACTCGGCAGGGCAGAGTTCGGCCGTACCAACTGGCCAGTTTACTAGGGCGTATCGGCTACGCTTACCAACAATTGCAAGAGCATGGCAATGCTATCGATTCCTACGAACAAGCGGTCGAACTGCTGCCAATGTCATTGGCGTATGGTGCTCGCTTAATACAGGCTTACTTGGCAGCCGGCCGCGTGAATGATGCAACGACGGCACTAGAGGCCATCAGGCCTCACCACTCTGGTGATCTGACTGTGACTAGGTTGGAAGCTAGGATTCTTGGTGACGGCGGCGATATTACCGGCGGAGTCAATGTCCTTAGAGATGCCCTCGACGACAATGGTCAAGACCCGACTGCTCATCTTTTTTTGGCCGCGTTTTACCGTGATTATGATCGTGGCGACGAAGCTGTCGTGGTTCTTGAATCGGCCAGTCTGAGATTTCCAGAAAATCTGTCGATTTTGTTTCAACTTGGAGCCACACTTGAGCAGCGTGATCGTTTCGCGGACGCGGAACGGGCGTTTCGAGGTGTACTTGAGCGTGACTCTGATCACGCAGCAACGTTGAACTATCTTGGTTACATGCTCGCCGACCGGAGTGACCGTCTTGAAGAGTCCGTTAATCTGCTAGAGAGGGCGATTAAGTTGGATCCAGGCAACGGCGCCTATCTTGATAGTTTGGGCTGGGCTTATTTTAAATTAGAGCGCCTTGATCTTGCGGAAGCCCATCTCAGACGAGCTAGCGAGCAAATGACTTGGAATTCGGTCATTCAAGACCATTTCGGCGATCTACTATCTAAACTCGGTCGTCACGATGAAGCTATCGGTGCGTGGAAAGCTGCACTCGCTGGTGATGGTGCAGAGATCGACGTTGAGAATATCGAACAGAAAATTCAAGAAGCCGAACGAAGACTTGGTCCTTAGTGCCATGATTGGCGCCATTCCCGTGCACTCTAGCGTGACTGTTGTTGATTGAGTGGGCGTGCCGGCGTAGTGTGAGGGCCGGCTCTATTTCTCTCAGTGAGATTACCTACGTCAAGCGTTGTTTGTCGATACTGTCTACACTTGCTTTCGAACCGAAAAGTCGTGTTGATAGCGGCGGTGTGTTTCTTAGAGATTGGTTGTGCTTCTACGGGTCTCAATCTGCCAGAGGGTCCCAGTCGTCCCTTTGCTGATTACCAAGGTCGTTTTAATCAAGCGACGGATTCATGTCGGCGGGTTCGAACGATGCAAGTAGCCATGCAGGTTAATGCAGAATCGAGAGAGACAACATTTAGAGGTGAAGTTCTTGGTGCCCTTTCCCGTCCGGCTTCACTGCGGCTGGTTGGTGTAGCGCCGTTTGGGTCACCTGGATTTGTTCTTGTGGCGAAGCTGGATGATGCAGCGGTATTGGTTTTGCCACGAGAAAGGCGAGTGGTCACCGCTACGGCTGTCGAGGATTTACTCTCAATGATTGCCGGTGTTTCACTTTCAGCCGAGGAGTTTCTGGCCGTTCTCACGGGATGTTTTGTCCCTGCTCCAGAGCCACAGGAAGCCAAAATTTACGATAACGGATGGATTGGTGTGAAGGTTGATTCTGAGAGCACAGCTTACCTGCAGACCGTCGACAATGTACCGGTAATTGTTGCCGGCCGGCGGCCTGGTTTAACCGCTTGGTATTCCGGTCATGTCCGTGGCTTGCCTCGTCGCATCGATCTTCGATCAAGAAGCGATAACGGGCAGAGGAGTTCGTTGGTGGTGACACTTTCGCAAGTGAGTGTCAACATTGAGTTGAGACCGGAGGTGTTCAGCGTTGAGGCTCGTGATGACTATGTCTACATGACTGTAGAGGAATTCAAGTTTGAGGGAGAGACACTGAAAAGCAATGGTCTGCTCGTCCCGCCGCGGTGATCGGGTTACGGGGAGATTAGAATTATGCCTCTGATTGTACGCGCTCCGGCGAAACTAAACCTTGACCTAAGAATTCTCGGTCACCGGAGTGATGGATTTCACGATTTGCAAACCCTGTTGCAATCGATTTCACTTCGCGACACGCTGACTTTTACTCATTGCCGAGGACGCATAACAGTTGGCAGTCGCAGTGCAAGGGTTCCTACTGACAAGAAGAATATTGTATGGCAAGCAGCCGAGGTCCTATGGAGGGATATGGGCTGTCAAGGTGATCCCAAAGGTGTCGCCATTTCAATAATAAAACGGATACCTATGGCTGCTGGTCTCGGTGGTGGAAGCAGTAATGCGGCAGCTGCGCTTCGAGGGTTATCTTCAGTGTGGGGTGTTTCGCCATCCGGAAAACGTCTTCGAGAGTTAGCAGCGTCTGTGGGGTCTGACGTACCTTACTTCTTGACAGGTGGTCTCTCCGATGGTTTCGACCGTGGTGTTCGGCTTAGACGACTATCGGATCTCAATCACTGCTGGGTGTTGCTGGCTAGTCCAACCTTCGGGGTGCCAACGGTTTTGGCATATAAATGGTTCGATCAATTACCTGCGAAATTACCGACTAAGAGGTCTCGGCATTGGCGACAACGGCTGAGGTTGTTGCGAAACGACCTTCAGGAGCCGGTGGTGAGGCGCCATCCTGAGATCGGAGCGATGATTGATCGGTTGCAAGCAACTAATGCGTCTCTTGCTGCTATGACTGGTAGTGGTTCAACAGTGTTTGCCCTATATCGTCGAAAAGCAGACGCTATTCTTGCTCGCCGACAGGTGCGTTCTCGTGGATGGCAAACGATTTTGACCCGGACGATTGGGTCTAGAGAATTCGCCTCTTTAACTGAACCGGAGTCGAGGGGGCGCTAACTGTTGTTTCGCCCCTTGCCCGTTTCACGGTTCATCGGCTAGAGTAATCGATTGCACACTGGGCGCGAGGTGTCTTTGTGCGCTGCGTCCAAGGGATGGGGCGTGGCCAAGCGGTAAGGCGCGGGATTTTGGTTCCCGTAATCGAAGGTTCGAATCCTTCCGCCCCAGCCAATTAGGGAAAATTAGGATTGAGGACGTGCCCACTCATAACGGTGAGTTGAAACTCTTTTCTGGTAGCGCGCATCCTGAGCTGGCACAGGAAATAGTGGACCGGCTGGATGGATCGCTTGGTCGAGCGAATCTTAAACGATTCTCAGACGGCGAGGTGTCGTTTCAGATCGATGAAAACATTAGGGGTACTGATGTTTTTATAGTGCAACCAACCTCAACACCGGTCGATGAGCACTTGCTTGAGTTATGCGTGATGATTGATGCTTTTCGCCGCTCTTCGGCCGCTAGAATCACAGCCGTGATCCCTTATTACGGTTATGCACGTCAGGATCGTAAAGATAAGCCACGGGTGCCGATCTCAGCCAAATTGGTTGCAAATCTTCTTTGTGCGGCAGGGGCGAATCGGGTTTTGACTATGGATTTACATAAAGCCCAGATCCAAGGGTTTTTTGATATTCCAGTCGATCACTTGTTCGCAGCACCGATTTTTATTGACCATCTAACAAAGATGAATCCTGGTGAAAACATCACAATCGTGTCTCCAGATGCCGGTGGCGTCGAGCGAGCACGTGCTTATGCAAAAAGATTGGATGCTGATCTCGCCATAATTGATAAACGACGGTCAGAGGATGGTCACGCGGAAGTTATGCATGTCGTTGGGGACGTCAAAAATAAGTTGTGCATTATTCAGGATGATCTCGTCGATACAGCTGGAACCCTTCAGCAGGCTGCACAGGCGTTATGTGCCAATGGTGCGTCCCGAGTGATTGCGTGTGCTGTTCACGGGGTGCTATCAGGGCCGGCGCTCGAACGCATTACGGAGTCGCAACTCGAGAAGGTCATTGTTACAAATACGATTCCGTTGCGACCAGAAGTCGCTGCATCAAGCAAGATTCACGTGTTGTCGGTGGCTCCTTTACTTGCTCGGGCTATCCAAAGTATTCATCAGGAGACATCGGTATCATCATTGTTCGTTTAAGCACGATTAAACGAATTGGATTAGTACGACCGAGAGAGAAGAGAATTTATGCAAGTTACGATGACTGCCGAGGCGCGGACCGGACGAGGAAAGAATGAGGCTCGGCGGCTTCGCCGCTCTGGGAAGCTTCCTGCTGTTATATACGGAGGCGAAGACTCTGCGGGAATTCCTGTGACTGTCGATCCGAAAACCTTACTGGAAATATTTCATTCTGAATCAGGGGTTAACACGTTGATTGATTTGTCAGTTGACGGCGGGAAGTCTGACCAGGTCTTGGTTAAGGAATTTCAAGTTCATCCCACCAGCGATGAACTGCTTCATGTTGATTTCTATCGACTGGCCTTGGACAAGAAAATCACGGTCAGCGTGCCTATTATCCTTAAGGGCGAGTCCCTTGGGGTGAAACAACAGGGTGGCCTCGTTGATTTCATTCAACGGGATGTTCAGGTTGAATGTATGCCAGCCGACATACCTGAAAAAATTGAGGTGGACATCAGTGAGTTAATGATCGGCCAGGGTGTTCGTCTTCATGAGGTGTCAGGTGATTTGCCGTGGTCTCCAGTGACCGATTCAGATACCTTGTTGGTGCACGTAATCGCGCCGAAGGTTGAGGAAGAAAAAGAGGATGAGGAGGCTGCCGAGGGCGAGGGTGATGGCGATGGTGCCGAGGGTGGCGAGTCGGAGGAAGCTGCAAAAGAGAAGGCTGGAGAGGGCGAGAGTTCATCTGAGTCTTGATTTAGGATCCATTTGGTTGACTTACCCGACGCAAAATATCGAGTGAAACTGATTGTTGGGCTCGGAAACCCGGGAGATAAATATAAGGGCACTAGACATAACCTTGGGTTTGAGGTTGTTGATGAGGTCGCCCGCCGGCGTGATTTAAGCTTTTCGACAAGTCCGGCTGACGCGGTGATAGCTCGCGAGACTGGGACGAGTGGTCGACTAATGCTGGCGAAACCGCTGACATTCATGAACCGCAGTGGGTCTGCGGTAGGAGGTTTGTCGCGGTATTTTGACGTTGAGACCTCTGATATTTTGGTTGTCCTAGATGATGTAAATTTGTCGCTAGGGCGATTACGCGCCAGACCAGACGGTTCCGATGGTGGCCACAACGGTCTTCAGTCCGTTATTCTGTCATTGGGAACAAGTGAGTTCCCACGTTTGAGGATGGGGGTTGGTCGAGGTCTTGGTCAGCGAGACTTAGCTAATCATGTGCTAACCAGATTCACTGACGAGGAAGTAGTTAGGGTCAAGGAATTGATTATAGAGACTGCTGATGCGGTAGAGCTTTTTATCAAAAGTGGCATTACACAGGTGATGAATCGTTTTAATGGTCTTGACCGGGCGACTGAAGTTATGGATGAAGAAGCATGACTCTGCAAAACGACGTAAGCCTGTACAAAACGTTGGCTATAGGTAACTCATTAACGAACGCGTGCTCCTTGCCGTCGTATCGTGGCGGCCGTTGAGTCCGGAGGGAGTCTGATGTCTGAATCACGACAATATGAACTGATGTACGTTATTTCTCCAGACGTTGGAGAAGACGGTGTAGCTGAACTCCATACCCAAATTGAGACGATTGTCACCGGTTTGGATGGTCGGATTACAAAGAATGAAAACTGGGGTCGTCGGCGTTTGGCCTACGAGATCAACAAGAAACGGGAAGGCACCTATGTGGTTGCTCTGATTGAGGGACCCGGTGAAATCGTTAAGGAACTAGACCGTAAATTGAAGGTCATCGACAATGTGCTCAGGCATTTGGTTGTGAGGGTTGACGAAGATTTGCGGAAGGCGGACCGTGCCCGTGAAAAGCGTCAAACTAGGCGTCAGCGACGCAAAGGAACTCCTCCTCCGAGTGCTCATGAGCCTGCTGCCGCCGCTTCAGAGTCTGCTATATCAACCACGCCAGCGAGAAATGTTTCTGACGAGGAGACGACTGAGCCAAGTGAGACCGCTGGCGTTGAAGAGAAGCGGGAGGTAGAAGAATGAGTGCAGCATTTAGTAAGCGTCCGGCGAAAGACAAAGACAAGGACAAACGTGGCGGCGGTCGCGGAGGAGGATTTCGACGGCGCCGCACCTGTCGGTTTTGTGCTGACAAGATTGACTACATTGATTACAAGGATGTGCGGCAGTTGATGATGGCGATACCTGAGCGGGGCAAGATCCAACCGCGGCGTATTTCCGGTACTTGTGCAAAACACCAGCGTAAGCTAACGACGGCAATCAAGCGCGCGAGACAGTTGGCTTTGATTCCTTACGCAACGGATTGAGAGAGAGGCTGGTATGAGGGAAATCCTCCTTAGAGAGAACATCGATCATCTTGGTCATCGAGGTGAAGTCGTTAAGGTTGCTGATGGCTATGCACGAAATTATTTGTTGCCACGAAAGTTGGCCTTGCCTGTCACGAAATCAAACCAGCGACAGGTTGAGCGAGAGCGAGCTGCCGCACAAGCGCGTGAGGCAGAAGATCGTAGTGGAGCGGAAGCTGTAGCGTCTCGTATTGACGCCTTGCAGTGTGTTATTGAGCGTCGCGTTGGCGAAACAGAAACATTGTATGGCTCGGTGACCTCTGCTGATTTGGCAGACTATCTTGATGCGAAGCAGATTTCGATCGATAAACGAAAGATAACATTAGGTGATCCGATTAAAGTATTGGGTGAATACGTAGTTCCGATCAAACTGCATCGTGCTGTGACTGCTCAACTAAAGGTCAGTGTGGTCCGAGAATCAGTAGATGAGGCAGCTGAGGAAACTTCATCGAAAGAAGAAATTACATCGGAATAGGACTCGTGTCTTATTGTCGACACGAATGTTTTTTGTCTATCGACTTCCGACCTATAGGGTCGGGAGCGTGATTCGAGTGTTACTCGATGGCCGATACTGCCACGGTCCCAGCGGCTGAACGCACCCTTCCACATAATCTCGAGGCCGAGCGCTCCGTGCTCGGTGCGATTATTGTCCACAATGACGCTTTTAACGTCGCTGCTGAGCTAATTGACTCGAAAGACTTCTTTCGCGATGCTCACGGTCACGTCTTTGACACGATGGTTGGTTTAAATGAACGAGGCCAGGCAATCGATTTAGTTACACTCAAGGATGAATTGACCCGCTCGGGTAATTTGGAAAGAGTAGGGGGAGCTGCCTATATTGCAGCGCTGGCCGATGGCGTGCCACGGTCAACCAATGTTGAGCACTACGCGAGGATAGTCAAAGAACGAGCTACTCTCCGCAACTTGATCGGGTCAGCCAACAAAATTGCTGGGATGGCCTACAAGGCTGAACAAGATGCGGACACACTACTTGACCGAGCGGAACAAGAAATCTTTGCGATTGCCGAAGATCGTATACACACTGGGTTTGTACCGCTCAAAGAGCTCGTAGAAGACAGTTTCGCGACTATCGAAAAGCTTCAAGAGCAGAAGGGGCATGTTACAGGTGTACCTTCTGGGTTTTCAGACATCGATAAACTTACCTCTGGGTTTCAGTCTGCGGATTTAGTTCTCGTTGCAGGACGTCCATCGATGGGAAAGACAAGCTTTGTTCTAAATATTGCTCAACATGTTGGCCTCAAGACCGACCGGTCAGTTGGATTTTTTAGCTTGGAGATGTCCAAGGAACAGTTGTTTATTCGGATGCTCACGGCTGAGGCGGAAATCGATGCCCAGAAGTTCCGTGGAGGATATCTGACTGAACAGGATTATGGAAAGATTTCCACAGTTCTTGGCAAATTGTCGGAGGCGAAAGTTTTCATTGATGATTCTTTTGGTATGGGCGTACTTGAAATGCGAGCGAAGGCAAGACGATTGAAGGCAGAGCACGGTCTCGACTTGCTAGTAGTTGACTACCTGCAGCTAATGCAGGGGCGCGGTCGATTTGATAATCGCAACCAAGAATTGGCAGCTATTTCAAGATCGCTGAAAGCGCTTGCCAAGGAACTAGATGTCCCGGTATTAGCGCTGTCCCAGCTAAGTCGTGCACCGGAGTCCCGTTCGGATCGCCGCCCTCAGTTGTCGGACCTGCGTGAATCAGGTGCGCTTGAGCAAGACGCTGATTTGGTGATGTTTATTTTTCGAGAAGAACATTACGACCCGACTCCTGAGAATGAGAATCTGGCCGAGTTGATTATCGGCAAACAAAGAAATGGTCCAACTGGAACTGTCAAACTCGCGTTCATCAAACAACATACGCGGTTCAAGAATCTTAGCCCTGTTCAGGAATAATCGGTTCTAACGTGGTTCGCCCCACCTTTGCCCAGATCGATCTAGCTGCTCTCAAAGAGAATTATCATGCCCTTCGAGCCTTCCTTGCTGCCGGCGTGAGTGGAAGCCCGCCTGAGTTGATCGCCGTCGTTAAGGCGAATGCTTATGGCCATGGGTTAGTTCCAGTCGCTCGCACTTTAGAGGAGTGCGGTGCAACAATGTTGGCGTGTGCCGACATCGAGGAAGGTGTCAAAATTCGCGAAGCCGGCGTTCAGCTTTCGATTTTGGTCTTTGGAGCGCTCAGCATCAGTGATTTGAAGGGTGTATTCGAATTTGACTTAATTCCTACTGTGTCATCACCTTCGGCTGCTCGAGCCCTTCAAGAGGCTGCTGCTTCTCGGGGTATCCAACTCGGTTGCCATCTCAAGATTGACACTGGAATGAATAGGTTCGGCTTTCGCCATGACAATCTTCACAACATGATGCCGGGGGTATTCGGCAATTCAAATCTACGGTTCGACGCGGTCTACACCCATTTTGCGACAGCCGAAAATCACGAAGGGCAGCTTTTCAAAGAACAGCAAATAAGGTTTCGCGCTGCTGTCGGAGAACTCGAATCCCTTAGCGCGAGTAACTTTCGTAGACATTCCGCTAACAGTGCCGCGTTAGTAGCGGATCGGAGGTCTTGGTACGAAGCAGTGAGACCGGGATTGTTGCTCTACGGCGTGTGGCCACCAGGTGTAGTTGTGCCGGAGGGACTGGAGATTCGTCCGGTTATGTCATTGCGAAGTCGCATCGTCGCGGTCAAAGGTATGAGAATTGGCGAGACGTCAGGTTATGGGGCACGGTTCGTGGCGGGTCGACCGACCCGTATTGCTATTGTTCCAGCGGGCTACGCGGATGGTCTTGATTTAAGGTTGTCTGGCGGTGGCCAAGTGCTTGTGCGTGGGCGACGTGTACCGATTGTCGGTTCAGTCTGTATGGATTCGATCACAATCGATGTTACCGAGCTTGATGTTCAGCCTGGCGACGAAGTAGTGGTTATCGGGTCCCAAGAAAGCGATTGTATCGATGCTAATGAGGTGGCGCGGAGGACCGGTACTGTTCCCCATGCTGTGCTGTGTCGTATGGGGAGTCGCATTGAGCGATTTTACAAAAACTAGGCATCTGACGTGAAACACTCGAAGACCGTCTTTGTTTGCCAATCGTGCGGGTCGCAGGAGCAGAAATGGTTGGGACGATGCCCTAGTTGTGGCGATTGGAACTCGATGAGTGAAGAGCAGCTTCGTTCGGTGACCGAAGGTGCTGTTGAGTCTCGATATGGGATTGTCAGTGAACCCTCGCCTGCTCGCCTTCTAGCAGATGTCGACTTGGTGAATACTCCTCGTTTTCCAAGTGGACTGAATGAATTCGATCGTGTTCTTGGTGGGGGTATTGTGCCGGGGTCAGTTGTTCTGCTCGGAGGGGAGCCTGGGATTGGAAAATCCACTCTTCTCCTTCAAGCAGCATCTCTCGTGGGTCGGTCCGTTGGGCCAGTGCTTTATGCATCGGGAGAGGAATCAGAATTTCAGATCAAGGCTCGCGGAACCCGGTTGGGCATTGGTGATGGACCTGTCTATTTATTGGCGGAAACATGTCTCGAACGAGTCCTTGATGAAGTCAAAAGACTAAATCCGGCATTGTTGATTGTCGATTCGATTCAGACGTTATTTTCGCTCAAACTTCAGTCTGCCCCTGGGACTGTGGCCCAGGTGAGGGAAGCGGCGACAAATCTTTTGTTCACCGCGAAAGGGACCAACCTTCCAATATTTGTGGTCGGTCATGTGACCAAGGATGGTAATTTGGCCGGGCCGAAGGTTCTTGAACACATCGTTGACACGGTGCTCTACTTTGAAGGCGAGCGACACTACTCCCACCGGGTCATTCGTGCTGTAAAGAATCGATTCGGTGCGGCTAACGAACTTGGTGTATTTGAAATGGCTAGTGACGGTCTGCGAGCGGTTGAGAATCCTTCTCGCCTATTCTTGTCTGATCGTGCTTCGGTGGTAGCAGGTTCAGCAGTGTTGTGTTCTATTGAGGGTTCTCGCCCAATAATGCTTGAGGTTCAGGCACTGGTCAGTACTGGCAATTATGGGACTGCTCGTCGTACCGCTAGTGGAATCGAGCAAAGTCGATTGTCACTGTTACTGGCAGTACTTGAAAAGCGAGCTGGTCTGTCGGTTGCAGGTGACGATGTGTTTCTGAACATTGCGGGTGGTTTAAAACTGACTGAGCCGGCGGCAGACCTAGCAGTTGTGGCCGCGGTAGCGTCGAGTTTACGCAATCGTCCAATTCAGACGGGAACAGCGATGTTTGGTGAAGTTGGTTTGGCGGGTGAAGTGCGCGGAACGACCCAAGCTTCGCTCAGGATAAAGGAAGCTGTGCAACTCGGCTTCACTAGATGTGTGATTCCTCGTGCTAATCGAGATACGTCCAGCGAACATTCTGATATCGAATTGGTTGCAGTGCACACTATCGAAGAAGCCCTAGAGGAATTGCTTGGATAAGACGAGCTTGAGAGGTCAGGGAGACTACCTGTGATCCCTCCGTATCACTGGTGGCGGACAGTTTTCTGGCTCATTCCTGCCATTTCTGTCTACACCGTTTGTCTTGGGGCGATCTCACTGGCATCGGCTTTAATTGATCGCCAAGGACGTACGGCTCACTGGTGTGCTCGTACGTGGTCGCGTCTGATTCTCGGAACGACCGGTGTCCGCGTGAAAGTCACTGGCGTAGACCGAGTTCCGTTCGACGGTTCCTACGTGTTTGTGTCCAACCACCAGAGTATCTATGACATCCCGATACTCTTCACCAAAATACCGTTTGAGCTTCGAATCATTGCAAAAGCTTCGTTGGGGACATTCCCAGTCCTGGGATGGCATCTTCGGTACACGGGACACCTCTTAGTGGATCGGGCGCGGGCAGGTGTGGCGACATTACGGAAAGTTACGAGACTCGTTGAGCATGGACACTCGCTCATCGTGTTTCCAGAGGGAACACGTAGTGCTGATGGACAAGTCGGTCGATTTAAAGGCGGTTCGTTTTTGGTGGCAGTTGAAGCGGGACTTCCGGTGGTCCCTGTTGCTGTTATCGGAAGTAACCATGTTATGCGCAAAGGGCGATTGATGACGTGCCCAGGAGAGGTTCAACTGGTTGTTCATCAGCCGATTCCGACGTCTGGATTGCGGCGTCAGAACGTTCGGCAACTTGCTGAACGTGTTCACAAGGTGATTGCGTCTACGGTGTCAACTCATACCACCGCAGTCAAGCGCTCGAATGTGGTTTCATGACGCTTTTCATTGAACCGTAAGAACAAAGTGAGTAGGTCGCAGCACATTGTCTCAGAAACAATTTTCTACTAGCGTTTAGTGAATATGAAGGTATCCGCTATTGTGGTAGCCGGTGGACGGGGCGAGCGACTTGGTGGCTCGATTCCAAAACAGTTGCGACAACTTCACGGTAAGACACTGCTTGAGCGAAGCATTATTCCTTTCGATATTCTTGAGGATGTTCACGAAATCATCGTCGTTTTGCCGAACGACCTTGTGGTGTCTCAGCCGGATTGCCTTAATCAAATTCGGACGGACGTTCGTGTAGTCGAGGGAGGGGGGCGCCGTCAGGATTCGGTAGCATTGGGGTTTGATGCTGTTTCACCCGACAGTGATTTTATTTTGGTTCACGATGCGGCCAGGCCTTTCTGCACAACCGAACTTGTCAAGAGAAGTTTGGAAGCTGCGATTGATTGTGGTGCGGCGATTCCAGCGGTCGGTGTTCAGGACTCTCTTAAACTCGGTGTGCTGGACTCCGGCTTTGAAATAGTGGAGCGAACCATTTCTCGGGAAAAGGTTTTTTGTGCTCAGACGCCACAGGCTTTTTCCAAGTCGGTTCTTTTCGAAGCAATTGAAATAGGTCGGTCTGGAGTTTCGTGCACCGATGAAGCAGCATTGGCGGAAAAAGCAGGGCACCAGGTTCGCTTAGTCAAAGGTGACCCGCGTAATATGAAGATTACAACCGAAGCTGACTTGTTACTGGCACGAGAGATGACACCTTCTGTCGAACACAATGTCCAGATAAGAGTGGGTTTGGGATATGACCTGCATCGCTTGGTTGAGGACCGTCCCCTCATACTTGCTGGAGTCACGATTCCTGGCAGTCATGGTCTGCATGGTCACTCTGACGCTGATGTCGTTTGTCATGCGGTTGCTGACAGCGTGCTGGGTGCAGCTGGCGCCGGCGACATTGGCAAGCATTTTCCAGACGATGATCCGAAATGGAAGAACGCCTCAAGCATAGAACTACTTGGTCGTGTTACGAAACTGGTCGAGGAACTTGGAGTTAGGGTAGTCAATCTTGACGTTGTTGTTATCACCGATTGGCCCAAGATTCGAGATCACTCTGATGTCATGTGCAAGCGGCTTGCGCAGGCGCTGAATGTCAGTTCGAATGTTGTATCTATTAAGGGTAAGACGAGTGAAGGAGTTGGTGCTCTTGGTCGCGGCGAGGCAATTGCCGTTCAGGCAGTTGCACTCCTTGAAATAAGTGGCACTTGATGTTGATCTACGGCATCAACCCGGTCAGTGAAGCTCTTCGCGCCGGCGCGGTGTCGGAAGTGTTTGTGAGTGCGCGCCATGACCGACGTCTCGAAAAGCTACTGAATATCGCACGGAGTTCTGGTGTAGACGTCAGACGGATTGAGAGATCAAAATTAGATGGATTTGCCCAAGGTGGTGTTCATCAAGGTGTGGTTGCTCGAATTGGAGAACTAAGGGAGTATGGCGTCGACGATCTTGTGAGAGCGGCAGCTGGCCCAGCTTTGATTCTGATGGTTGATGGTGTCGAGGACCCACAGAACTTTGGGGCTTTGATTAGAACGGCAGACGCGGCTGGGTTCGATGGCGTTGTCTATCAGACTAGAAGGTCATCACCGACCAGTAGTGCAGCCATGAAGTCGTCTGCTGGTGCCATGACACATGTGCGGTTAGCGCCGGTTGTTAACATAGCTCGCACGATTGATGAACTCAAGAGTCAAGGGGTTTGGTCGGTTGGTTTGGCAGCAGACGAGGGGAGGTCATATTTCGAAGTTGATTGGAGCCAACCTACGGTTATAGTCGTCGGAGCGGAAGGCTCAGGGTTGAGGCGCCTGGTCCGCCAGCGTTGTGATTGGCTCGTGTCTATCCCCATGCACGGGCAGGTTTCTAGCCTTAATGTGTCGGTTGCTGCGGGTGTTGTCGCGTACGAGGCTCTCAGGCAGAGACTATTTGCGAACGTCAGATTTAATCCCAAAACTGAGAAAAAGCTTTCAAAATGACGTCACGGAGCCCCCACTAATCCTGGAAGCTGCGCTGAAGCACTTAAGAGTCCTGATTTTTGGATGGCATGACGAAGACCGGTGGACCTGCTCGACTGGTTACAAACAAAGGCTTTAACGAGTCTTTAATTGCTGATCATAAACAACTTATGCTACTATAAGTGTTTTGTCCGGCTGGCGTAGCTCAGTCCGGTAGAGCAGCTGATTTGTAATCAGCAGGTCGGGGGTTCAAATCCCTTCGCCAGCTCCACAGTTAAGGCGAAGAGTCAGCGC
>CAZWIL010000013.1:0-24224 GCA_964634175.1 uncultured Vicinamibacteraceae bacterium | reverse complement strand
AAACGATGTCGCGACATTGTTGCCGTCGCCAACAAAAGCAATTCGTCGGCCAGTCATCGTGCCCCAGCGTTCTTGTAATGTCAGACAGTCGGCTAGAGCTTGACAGGGATGTTCCTCATTGCTCAGTGCATTGATGACACGAAGAGTGCGGGTGGCCTTCGCGAGGTCGACAAGACGAGCTTGTTCATAGGTGCGGACCACAGCGCCTGATACCCAGCGTTCTAAGGTGCGCCCGACATCCGCCAACGATTCTCGTTTTCCTAACGCCACGGCAGCGTCTGGGTCGATAAAATCTCCTCCAAGTTCTCGAATCGCAATCTCAACTGTCGAACGGGTTCGTAATGAAGGTTTCTCGAAGAGCAGCGCGATATAGGTGCCCTCCAGAGCCGCGGATGTGGTGGCTTCCTTTCCCAAATGACGTTCTTGCTTAACCGTCGAAGCTAGCTGGAGACTATGGACAAGATCTTCTGGATCAAAATCAAGTATCGACAGGAAGCACCGACCAGAAAGATGGCTATTCATGTAACTAAGGTCTCTAATCTATAGGGGTTGCAACCCGGTTAATCTTGTTTTTGTTTTGGCCCTATATTTATTTATGTTCGATAATCTGCGTTAATTCGAATGTACTCGGCACTGAGGTCGCAAGTCCATATAGTCGCTTCTTCATCGCCCATTGTGCCCAAATCAACGACTACGTCAACTTCGTCACCACTCATGTGTTTGGATGCTTCTATTTCTCTATCTGGCCAGGCTGTCTCGTTTTCGTAGAGTACAGCGGGCCCTATCCTTACTTTAGCTCGACTAGGTTCGAACGTTACCCCAGCACGACCTGCAACAGCTATGAACCGACCCCAGTTTGGATCGGCGCCGTGTAGTGCGGTCTTGACCAGAAGCGAATTTGCTATGGCCCGTGCCGCACGCTTAGCATCACCGCTTGTGGTGGCTCCTGTTACGCGGATCGAGACCAGTTTTGTGGCTCCTTCTCCACCTCGAACAATCTCTTTGGCAAGTTTTTCGCAGACCAGTCTGAGACCGTCAACAAAAAATGGATAAATTGCATTGCTGACAGATATTCCACTACTGCCATTGGCGAGAAGAAACACAGAATCATTCGTCGAACACTCGCCATCCACGCTTATTGCATTGAATGTTTCGTTGGTTACTGATGACAAGGCTTGGTGTAGTTGAAGCGGATCAATTGAGGCATCAGTAGTGAGAAAAGCAAGCATGGTTGCCATCGTTGGTTCGATCATGCCAGAGCCCTTAACCATGCCTCCAATTGTGAACGAACCAGCGGGTGTATTAACCCGAACAGCCGTTTCTTTTGGCCAAGGGTCAGTTGTCATTATTGCTTTTGCAGCTTCTTGACTCGAATGGCGGTCCAAGTTTCTCGCAGCTGTAATGATTCCTGATTCAATCTTAGACACCTCCAAAGGCACCCCGATAACACCGGTTGAAGCCACAAGCGTCTGGTCGGTCGGACAATTAATTGCAGACGCTAGCACGTGGGACATTATCTGGGCATTTGTTAATCCAGTCTCTCCCGTACACGCGTTTGCACAACCGCTGTTTACTGCAATGGCACGGGCAATACCGCCAGAGCTCTTCAAGTGTTCACGACACACAGCGATTGGTGCTGCTACAGTTTTGTTGGTCGTGAACATGGCCGCTGCGCTCGCCGGGTTATCTGAAACGATGAGGGCAAGATCAAGCGCGTCAACTTTAATCCCACATGAGACTGCTGCTGCCCGAAAGCCGTTTGGTGCTGTTATTCCCCCATTGGTCTGTGTGAAGGCGGTATCAGATTTCATGATGTCGTTACCTTTATAGGTTTCAATTCAAGTGCAACGGCATACTGCAGACAACGGCGAAACCACACGCACCGGTGACAGTCAGTGGAGATCTTTTCTGATAGCCAGGTGTGAGGCACAATTGAGAACCCGAGTCGAATGAAAAGATGAGGGTCGTGAACAAATGCACAGAGTTTCTTGTACCCCTGATCCTGAGCCGTCTCGATCATGCGACTCAGTAAGCGTGTGCCGACTCCCTGATTCCGATGAGTGTTTGTGACAACGAGTGACCGTACTTCAGCTAGCCCAGGTCCAAGACGGGCCAACTCTGCACATCCGACAACCCCCGTAGATCCTGCTGCAACAAGGAAACTTGGAACGTGTAGAACGACCTCGCCCAGTGGTCGTGGTAGTAAATGACCATTTTCAAGATTGTCAGTGATTAGACGAAAAAGGTCTTCTGCTTCGTCAGGAGCAGCAGGTCTAACTGCCAGGGTTCTATCGTTCTTGCGAGGCTCTACTTGTAGATTAGCCACGAAGTCACTCACAGCGCCCTCTCAGTTGCCGTCGCGAAAGTCGCGTTCAGTCGGGTCAATCCAGCGTCGATATCTTCGTCAGTGATCGTTAGTGGTGGTAGAAGACGAATAACGGTTCCGGCTGTTCGATTGACGATCAATCCATGATCCAGTGCAGCAGGTACAATCTGTTCGGCAATTTCTTTTTCAACGTCTAGCCCCCAGATGAGACCCATTCCTCTGATTTCCTTAATTGTTCCATACTGATCTGCCAATCGGTTCAAGCCTGTTTGGAAGCGCTGTCCAGCAGTTTTCACTCGGTCCATTAAGCCATTTTCGAGGGCGTTCAAGAAAACAAGTGCAGCTTGACAGGCCAAAAGGTTTCCACCGTAGGTACTACCGTGGTCCCCAAATGCAATCGCTTCGGCAACTTTTTCACTCATCACTGCGGCGCCGACTGGGAAGCCACCACCTAGAGCTTTTCCGATTGCCATTAGGTCGGGTCGGAGATTGATAGTCTCTGAATGAAAGGGTCTTCCAGTTCTGCCGAGGCCGCATTGGACCTCGTCTGCAATCAGTAATGTTCCCGTCTCGGCGCAGACTTGTCGAATCGCAGCGGCTGTCTCTTTGGAGATCGGCCACACACCTCCCTCTCCCTGAATTGGTTCAACAATAATCGCTGCCGTCGTTTGAGAAATTGCTTCGTAAAGCTCTGACGGATCATCAGGTGACACAAAAGTTACGCCACTGAGGAGAGGTTCAAAAGGTTCGCGATACAAAGATTCAGAAGTTACTGAGAGCGATCCGAACGTTCTGCCATGAAAGGAACGATTAAACGCAATAATCTCTGTTCTCGCCGGCACACCGTTTGTAAACCAGAATCGACGAGCGAATTTAAGGCAGGCCTCAACGGCTTCGGTGCCGCTATTTGTAAAGAAGGTCCTTGCTAGGCCTGACATCGCAGCAAGTTTCGAGGCCACCTGACCTTGAAGAGGGTGAAAAAAGAGATTAGATGTATGCACCAGTTCTTGAGCTTGGGTTGATATGGCATCTGCAAGGCCAAGGTGGGCATGACCGAGTGATGCGACGCCAAGACCAGACAACAGGTCGATATATTCCTTGTCGTTAGCGTCGAAGACTCGCGAGTCCTTACCTCGAACGAGGACCAACGGTATCCGCCGATAGACCTGCAGAACGTGATTCGCTTCAATCTGTTGTACCTCGTTAGCGTCTATCATTGTCAGGTCTATCCTCGGTTGTGTTTCACTTGGAATGAAGTATCAGTTCGTGACGCGTGTGACACCACATTCCTGTTCGTTAGCGAGAAAATTCAGGTGTTTGCCGTCCACTATTTCGACGCGGTCGACCCCCTTCGCGTTAGCGTCTTGGCAGGCGAGGAGTTTTGTCACCATTCCTGCGCTCGCCTGTTTCTCTCTAATTAGTTTGGCGATGTTCTCAGGGTTAACTACGGGAATTGTGTTGCCCCTTGAATCAAGCACGCCAGGCGTGGTTCCGGCAATAATTAATCGGCTGGCTCCAACTCTTTGCGCAAGATCTGCAGCCAGTGTATCGGCATTGATATTTAGCAAACGACCAGTTTGATCACAGCCGACACTTGCGACAACGGGGATATAGCCTCTGCCTGTTAATTCACGAAGAAGTTCTGGTCGGCGAGTTCCTTGTGGCGTACCAACGCAACCTAGGTCGATAGATTCACCGTTAGAACTTCTATATCGTCCGGCTTTTCGCACTTCAACGATGTTGGCATCGACACCTGTGAGTCCTACGGCATGTCCCCCGGCGGCGCCGATCGCAGCAACGAATCGGGTATTGATCCTACCGGCCAATACTCCAACCACTACATCAAGCGTTATAGCATCAGTGATTCGAAGGCCATCGACTGCCTGCTTCGTGATTCCAAGTCGGTTTAGTTCTTCGTCGATCTCACGGCCACCGCCATGGACCACTATTACGGATTGCTGGGCACCTAACTTGACTAACGTCGTGGCGAGACTTTTGACTTGCTGTTGCGTTTCGAGAAGTTCACCACCGACCTTGACAAGAATCGTTGAGCGTTTTGGCATGAGAATGTGACTCTATATTTGTTATGTCTTTACCGGAGGAACTATGTAAGCCCATCCCATTCATCAAAACCCATGGCCACGTTGAGATTTTGGACTGCCTGACCGGCGGCTCCCTTTATAAGATTGTCTAGGCAGGCCACAATCACAAGGCGTCCAGTCGCTTCATCCAACATCCAGCCGATATCACAATAATTGGTCTGCACGACATGTTTGATTTCTGGAAAGTCGGCTCCCCTGAGTCGAACGAACCGCTCATTTTGATAAGCCTGTTCAAAAACATCTGTAACCAATGCCTGGGAAGTTGCCGGCTCTACACGTGTGTAAATCGTTTCCAAGATCCCTCGGTCCAAGGGAATGAGATGCGGTACGAAGG
The DNA here is from genome assembly GCA_964634175.1 of uncultured Vicinamibacteraceae bacterium. Lineage (GTDB taxonomy): Bacteria > Acidobacteriota > Vicinamibacteria > Vicinamibacterales > UBA8438 > CAUZIB01. Next base: position 19,462 of record CAZWIL010000013.1, on the reverse strand, counting down.
TAATTTGGCGACCGAGTTCTTGTTCAATTTCATCTCCATGCCTATGTGCAAAGATTCCGTAAGCAGCCGCATTGCCATGACATTCTGAAAAATGAGTCCTGATACTTGGTTTTCGCCCCGCCCCAGAAATACCTGACTTTGCGTCGATAATGACGCTCTCGGACAACAAATCGGCTTGGGCCAGAGGTTCGAGTGCCAACAGTGCCGCAGTTGGATAGCATCCCGGACAGCTTACAAAGGTGGCTCCTCTCAGCAATTCTCGCCGCCTTTCGGTGAGGCCGTATACGGCAGCCTGCTCCAATTCTGGAGTCTCCGGATACCAGTGTTGTCGTGTTTCAGAATCGCGAAGGCGGAACGCTCCAGAAAGGTCGAATACCCGCAACCCGTTGGAGAGCAAATTGCCCGCGAGGGATGCACTTGCAGTGTCAGGAAGCGCGAGAAAGACAACGTCCGTTTCCTTAGTCAGCCGTTTGATCGAGAACCCTGTCAGTTCGCCGTCCCAGAGTCCTGTCAGTCCTGGTAACGTTCGCGTTTCCTCAGAGGCGCTTGATGTCATCGCTACTGCAACTTCGGCGTGAGGATGTCGAACCAACAGTCGAATTAGTTCCTGACCCCCATATCCTGTTGCTCCTACGATTCCAATTCTGAGCCTTTTCACGGTCGTTCCCCTCAGGAAATATGAATATTTATACCTACCTACGAGTATTTATACGCTATGCTGACTTCGAGAGTCAACAATGCATAGGTCAAAAACGGTTATTTTGTTCGAAAATAAACCATTATGTTGATGTTGCGCGAAGGATGTTGGGTATGTATACTAATTCATATCTCTGAATAATTATGAAACATTACAGACAGTCAGCCATCCTTGACCTCGTCACTCTTGAGTCGATCGGGAGTCAAGACGAACTCAGGAGGCGATTAAGATCAAAGGGGTTCAACGCGACGCAGGCCACGATTTCGAGAGATATCAAGCAGTTGCGTCTCGTTAAAAGAGCGGTGGACGGTTCTTATCAAAAAGCAGATGAGCAGTCTGGCGGGCGAGCGAATAGTGATGCGGCGGTTCGGCGAGCAGTTATGGACTATATGAGAAGCGTCGATCAGGTGCAGCAGCTCTTGGTATTGCGCACGGACGCGGGACTCGCTCAGCCATTGGCACTGGCTATCGACCGGGCGAATCTTGGAGAGGTGGTTGGAACGGTTGCCGGGGATGACACAATTTTGGTGATTACGCGGCATGCCCGGGCTGGTCGGGAAGTCACGAGATTGTTCGAAGGATGGGCGCGGGGCTGAGCCAGGATCTAAATTAGCGAGGAATGTTGGAGGGACTATGAAGCGGGTGGTATTGGCGTACTCTGGCGGTTTGGACACTTCAGTGGCTGTGAAATGGATCGCAGAGAAGTACGATGCGGAAATTGTTGCCGTAACGATGGATCTGGGCCAGGGTAAGGAGCTAGATGATATTCGCGAGCGAGCGCTGGCAGTCGGTGCCGTTCGAGTGCATGTTGTCGACGTACGTGATGAATTTGTTCGGGACTACATTGTGCCGGCACTGCAGGCAGGGGCTATGTACGAAGGTAAGTATCCGATGGCAACGGCACTCGGTCGGCCTCTTATTGCAAAGAAACTTGTCGAAGTCGCTCAGTTTGAGGGGGCGACGATGATTGCCCACGGTTGCACAGGGAAGGGAAATGATCAGGTTCGTATCGACGTTTCAGCACGGGCATTGGATCCGTCAATCGGGGTTATCGCACCAGCCCGTGAGTGGGGCATGACACGTCCTGATGAGATTGAGTACGCACGGCAGCATGGTATCCAGGTGCCAACGACGGTTGAGAGTCCATATAGCACAGACTCTAACTTGTGGGGTCGTTCGATTGAATGTGGAGTGCTTGAAGATCCTTGGACTGAGCCTCCGGAGGATATATACACGCTCACGAAGTCGCCAGTGGACTGCCCGGATGTGCCGGCTTATGTCGAAATCGATTTTGAGAGTGGGGTGCCCACGAAAGTTAACGGCGTAGCTATGCCGCTGACGGAATTGATCAACTCGTTGGACAAGATTGCAGGTGCCCACGGTGTCGGACGGATTGATATGGTCGAGAATCGTTTAGTGGGTATCAAGTCGCGTGAAATTTATGAGGCGCCGGCTGCTACGATCCTGCATACGGCACATCGAGAGTTAGAGGCGTTGGTGATACCGAAAGATCTTGAGCGACTCAAGAGTTATCTAAGTGTTACGTACGCGGATCTCATCTATAACGGCTTGTGGTTTACTCCGACTCGCGAGGCAATCGATGCGTTAATTACGAAAGTCCAGGAACGAGTAACCGGCACTACCAGATTAAAGCTTTATCGTGGGGACTGTCGGGTTGTGGGACGAAAATCTGAGATTGCATTGTACGACACTGATCTTGCTACTTATGACACTGGCGATAGCTTTGACCACAGTGCCGCTGAGGGTTTTATTAAAATTTGGGGACTTCCCGTGGAGACTGCTGCTCGACGTAAACCTGCATTAGAGCGAGACGAAGTGCCGGCGGGACGGTCAAGCTTAAACGGCGATGTGGATCAATGAGCCAGAAATCACACTTATGGTCGGGTCGTTTTTCAGAGGCACCAGACACGGAGGTCTTTGATTTTCAGGCGTCCTTCGGGTTTGACAACCAACTGTTTGAAGATGACGTAGAGGGAAGTCTTGCTTGGGCTGAAGCCTTGGCAACCGCGGGCGTGTTGACGCGGGATGACGCGGTTGTGATTCGTCAAGCTCTTATCGAAATTCGTGAAGATGCTCGTCTCGACCCAGACTTCTTAACTGGCTCAGATGAGGACGTTCACGCTTTTGTAGAACGGCAACTGATTGCACGTGTAGGTGATGTAGGGCGTCGTTTACACACCGGACGATCGCGAAACGAACAGGTCTCGTTAGATTTACGTTTATATCTCAGACGTCGTCTTCTGGTGGTGCAGGACAAGATTGTCAATCTTGTAGCAGCTTTGGCAGCACGTGCTGAATCCGCGGGGCATGCAGTTATGCCCGCGTACACACACCTAAGGCGTGCTCAGCCGGTACTGGTCGCTCATTTTTTTCTAGCGCACGCAGCGGCGTTCCGGCGGGACTATGGGCGTTTGAATACTGCACGGGACGAAGCGGATGCTTTGCCAATGGGTTCTGGGGCTGTGGTTGGTACTAGTTACGACATCAATCCGGAGGCGCTCGCGGCACGGCTTGGATTTTCTCGGGTTGTGGCGAATAGTGTAGATGCCGCTGCTGACCGAGACTTTGTGTCCGCGGCCTTGCATGGGTACTCGCTGATTATGGTGCACCTTAGTCGCCTGGCTGAAGATTTGATTATTTTTACCGGAGAAGAGTTTGACTATTTTGAACTGGCTGATGCGGTTTCAACCGGTAGTAGTCTGATGCCTCAAAAGAAAAATCCAGACGCATTAGAATTGATTCGAGGTAAAACCGGGCGGGTCCTTGGTCACCATTTCGGATGGCTTACTACGATGAAAGGTTTACCGAGTGGATACAACAAGGATCTTCAAGAGGACAAAGAAGCCTTGTTTGATGCAGAGCGGACAGCGTTGAACTCGTTGCATGCGGCCACGATCGTGGTGAATACGCTGGAACTGCGTGAAAAACAGGCTGAGACAGCGGCCAGCGGAATGCTGTTAGCAACCGATGTTGCTGACTACCTTGTTAAACGCGGTCTTCCGTTTAGAACAGCCCACGAGGTTGTTGGTGGTATTGTCCGCGAACTAGTTGACCGCGGCCAAGACTTTGAAGCATTAACTCTCAATGAATGGCGGGCTTATCACGAGCTGTTCGGTGACGATATCGTCGACAAAATCTCCACGCGTGGTTCAATTGAAGCACGGCAGACCCCGCAGTCTACAAATCCTGATGCTGTAACTCGAGCTCTGGCTGAGTTAAGAGCTTGGCTAAGAAGGACGGGCACTGCGTCAGGTCGCTAGAGGTTCGTTTTCAGGGTTTGCCTGTGCGAAAGCCCTCTGCTAGACTCTGAATTCCTTCGTGTGCGGGTCCCATACCAGCCTCCCAAAATCGGGAAGCAGAAGTATAAAGGTAGGTTCGGCATTCAGGCTGACCTCTTGCGGCGGCCGTGCTGATGAATTCAGATTAGGTTTAAATGACGTTAAGTAGGATCCAGATGATCCGATGAGTGACAACGATCGGGTTAACAGCCAAGCGGACGAGTCTGATTCGGTTGAACCGGTAGATGGTGGTTCAACCGAGATTTCCGATGACGTGGATGAGGGACCGGTTCGCCGACCTCTTATTCGAGCGACGTTAAAACATCCTGATGGTGCGCCACCTCCACCGAGGCAGGCACCAGTTTTCACAATGCACCAACAGGAACAGAGCGGGTCACAGGGAGGGCGTGGTCAGAATAGAAATGGTCGCTTTGTCCGTGATTCTGGCCATTCCAACAAGAAGAAGGGGTCACGTGATCGTTCCGGCCATGGTGGGTCCCAGCACGCGTCGAAGGGTAACGGTACCGGTGAAAGGAAGCGCGCTTCGCGCCCAGAACGTTCAGGGCAGAACCGCACGGTTTCGGGAAATCGATTGCCCTCATCCCGGCGGGATAAAGGTCGCTCTCGTTAAACCTCCAGGGCTTGCACCGCGAACATGAATAACTTGAGCGGAACCAATGGCTTAGTAGTTGGAGTGGCCAACAAGCGGTCACTCGCCTGGGTAATCGCGAAAGCTGCGGATGAAGCAGGGGCAAAGTTAACGCTCAGTTATGCGAATGAGCGGTTTGCCAAGAATGCGACTGAGCTTGCCAAGACATTAAGCCAACCATCTCAATTGCTTCCGTGTGATGTCACTCAGGACAGTGAGATTGAGACCATGTATCGGGCGATTGAAGAACAACATGGCGGCTTGGATTTTCTTGTTCACGGTGTGGCGTTTGCGACGAGAGAGTCTCTTTCCCAACCATTTGTTGAGACCACGAGGCCTGACTTTTTGCAAGCACTCGATGTGAGCACCTATTCACTAGTGGCGTTGGCTAGAGGAGCTAAGCCATTGATGGAACGGCGGGGTGGTGGAAGCGTCGTTACGCTCACCTACATGGGTAGTCAACGGGTCTTTCCGAATTACAACGTCATGGGGGTATCGAAGGCGGCTCTAGAGTCGACCGTGCGATACCTTGCTAGCGACTTAGGTCCTTCGAATATCAGGGTCAACACGATCTCCGCCGGCCCCATTAAGACTCTGGCGGCCGCTGGCATTGGAGGCTTCACACAGATTCTTCAGCATTATCGCCAGCGGTCCCCACTTGGCCGAACCGTTGACTCGTCCGAGGTGGCAGATGCGGCGGTTTTTCTGCTCGGGTCGGCGAGTCGCGGTGTTACCGGTGAAATATTGATGGTCGATGCGGGTTACAACATTACGGGTATGTAATTAATGAGTAGCCCGCTTGTGAGACGTGCACGCGGCCTACTTCTACGTTTAACCAGGGCCCGCGTCGTAGCTGGCGGTGTTGGTATCGTCTTAGTTGTTTTCTCTTCCGTACTTCTGCTGTGTGAATTTTCTTGGGAGTCTTGGGTTTCAGATGGTTTCGGCCTAGTGACGGGTGGAACAGGTATGGCCCTTGTTATAACAGCCATCAGCGGTCGACAGCCAGACTGGGTCGAATAGTATCGTGTTAACGGTGCATAAGCTTTGACACGGATTGGTAAGTGTTAGTTAAAATCTCCGTGTGCCACACCGATCGCCTGGTTCCTCTTCACCTCAGCCGCATGATTATCTGACCGGCAAGCCAATCAGATATTATCGCCCCCACGGCAGCCCGGACGTACGTAAGTTGATCGACAATGGTTTCCAGGCTTTTAATGCTGGCCGTTTGTCAGAGGCGTGCCGAGTTTATACCGACGGCATGCTCAATTCCGATCACGATACGACGATTGGAATCACGATTGCTGGAGCCATGACGCCAGCTGGACTCGGCGGTTGCGTCATAGAGCTCATGGATCGAGGTTTGGTTGACTTTGTAATCAGTACTGGAGCCAACCTGTACCACGACCTCCACTACGCTTTGAACTTCACACTGCACAGGGGCTCGCCGTTTCTTGATGATGTTGACCTCTATGACAAGGGAATTATCCGAATCTATGACGTTTTGTTTCCAGCCGAGGTCCTCTTGGAGACAGACGCATATCTGCGAGATTTCTTTGTGCGGTCTGGATTGAATGGCCCGATCTCATCAGCCGAATTGCACTATCGCCTTGGAAAGGATCTATTGACGAAATATCCAGAATCCGCAGAGCATTCCGTTGTTGCGAAAGCTGCTGCTGTGGGTGTTCCTTTGTACACCTCGTCACCCGGCGATAGTTCTATAGGGATGAATCTAGCCTTCCATGAATTAATCAACCAAGGAGAGCTAATGATCGATCCGAACCTTGATGTAAATGAGGTGTGCGCGATCATTTTGTCGGGAGAGAAAAATGGTTGCCTAATTCTCGGAGGCGGCTCGCCGAAGAATTTCTATCTTCAGGGACAGCCCACCCTTTGGGAAGTCTACGGTATTCAAAAAGGTGGAAACGATTACTTTATCCAGATCACGACCGATCAAGTGGTTTGGGGTGGGTTGTCAGGTGCTACGCCCTCCGAAGCGGTCAGTTGGGGAAAGGTGAACCCGAGTGTTTTACCCGAGACGGTGGTTGCCTATTGTGATACGACAATCGCATTTCCGCTTTTATGTGAATATGTTGTCGGTTCCCCAGTAGGGCGTAGACAACGAAAATCTTTATATTCTCAACGTGAGACTCTTGTAGCCGAGCTTGAGCGCCAAGCGCGTGCAGTATAAGAACAACGGCCAGGCTCTGACCGTAGGGAGCAAAAAGAATGAGAACACTGGCATCGGAGCTAGGTCTCCACGTTGAAAAATTAACTTCCCAACCAAGAATTTATGCCGATGCTAATGTTCCTGCTGGAGTGATTCTATATATGCGCCGCAGACTGAAATGGGATGTCTTGGCGGTAGTTGAGGACGATACGTTGAGACGCGCGAGTGACCGCGAGCATTATCAAACCGCGGCTATGTTTCGACGAACGCTAGTCAGTTTAGACGCAGATTTTCTCGATGATTCGCATTTTCCACCATCATCCGGAAGTGGGGTTATTATTCTTTCGGCCCCTGATGAACGCGGATTAATTCGACTATTGCGCAAGATTGACAAAGTGTTTTTCACCAAGCGGTTTCGCGAGCACCCCTTCTTCGGCCTTCCGCTCGATGGACAGAAACTTCAAGTGCATCCAGATTGGACGCATGACATCAGCATCAGTCATCCGCCTGGGACCGAGGGGTCTCTTAACTTATAAAGTAAAAGGGATACGTCGGCTAATCGGATGTTCTACGCGTGGAGGCGTGGTTACACTGTATCCGGCTCGCTATACGTCGCGAAGGATGTGGGAGTCTCCCAAACCGTCACCCGCACTACCGGGAAGCCATTGCGCTGGGTTTCTTGAAAAATAAGAAAGGCTATATGCTCCACCGTCGGATTTTCATTGACTACAAAGACAGGTTCTTTTTGTTGCTGAAGAGGTTCTAGTAAAGGATCGTCGTGGCGGAGAATCATCTTGTGGTCAAGCTCGCGGTCGATCCATCCTTTGATCAGGCGTTTGATGTCACTGAAATCACACACCATGTGTCGTTCGTCTAGAGACACTGTTCGGATTTCGATCTCAGCCACGGCGTTGTGCCCGTGCGGATGCCGGCAAATCCCATCATAGTTGAGCAGCCGGTGGCCGTAACAAAAGTCGATTCGTTTCGTGACTGAGTACATGGAAAATTAGGGCGGTGATGACATTTGATGGTAATTGACGGCGGAAGTGAGGGTCAAGGCACAGCATCAGTTGTGTTGTGCTCTGGTGGTCTAGATAGTGCTGTACTTATTGCGCATGAGGCTGAGAAGTTTCTTGTACAACCGATTTATGTCAATGGCGGACTTGCTTGGGAGTCAGTTGAGCGACAGTATCTCGATCGACTGTTGTCGTCACCGAAGTTCACCTCAGGCGTCAGGCCGATTCTGGAAATTCAGTGTTTGACAACCGATGTCTACTCGCCGACGCACTGGGCAATTCAGGGAACACCCCCAGCGTACGATACTCCTGACGAAGACGTTTATTTGCCGGGCCGAAATATCCTATTGCTGTCGAAAGCTGCTGTTTATTGCGCTTTGAACAACATCAGCCGAATCGCAGTCGGGCCACTGGCTGGAAATCCGTTTGCCGACGCCACTCCAGAATTCTTTTCGGCTCTGGCAGATGTATTGTCAATGGGACTAGAGAAACCAATCGAAATAGCGACGCCGTTCTTAACACTGAGTAAGGTTGACGTCATTAACTTAGGCGCGACACTTAACGTACCTTGGTCTGCCACTATTTCATGCATGAATCCGGAACAGGGGATTCACTGTGGGCGTTGTAGTAAGTGCCGCGAGCGATTACAGGCGTTTGAGTCGGTTGGTATTCCCGACCCGGCCGACTATGCGTATAGACCTACCGATGTGTCTACCGGAGAAATAAAGTCTTCTTAGGATTTTTCTCATCGAAATCGCTGACATCAATGCGGCTCATGCAGGTTATAGATTTTGATGCATCAAAACAAGTAACGTGCTATATTCAAAAATAATGATTTCACTGCGCGAAAAGGCTATTGTCGTTTTCGCTATAGCTTTGAGCTGGCTACTAATCGTTGAATCGGCCGGAGGACAGACTTTAAATTTAGCGGGTCAACAGACGTCCAGCGGCGATGAAACCCCGTCGTCGGTGACTGGTCCTATTTCTGGCTACATGGATTTTCACTACAACAACCGGCAGGACGAAGATGCTCAACTCGATTTTCACCGATTTGTTTTGCTCTTCTCGCACAGTTTTTCCGATCGCGTAAAGTTTGTTTCTGAGTTGGAGCTTGAGCACGCCGTAGTGTCGAATGAGACGGAGGGCGAGTTGGAGCTTGAGCAGGCCTATGTCGACTTTTTGATCACGCGGACATTTAATATTCGGGCCGGAATGCTACTTGCCCCAGTTGGAATCATTAATGAGCGACATGAGCCTCCGGTCTTCCACGGTGTCGAGAGACCTTTTGTCGATACCGTAATCATTCCAACGACTTGGTTTGAAACAGGGGTCGGAGTACATGGGGAGTTTCATCCTGGCATTCGGTATCGCGCGTTCCTGATGTCACCGCTCGACTCGACTGGTTTTGATGCCGAACAAGGGCTCAGAGGTGGGCGACAGAAAGGTTCCGAGTCGAACCTGAGTTCCATCGCAGTCACTGGCCGACTTGAGTATGTCGGCAAACCAGGTTTGGTTCTTGGGAGTAGTTTTTGGACTGGTGATACGGGCTTCCAGAATCTACGGTTCGACACAAGTGTGTCGATGTTTGAATTTGATGGTCGGTACCGTTTGGGCGAATTCGAGACTAGGGGCGAGTATGCTCACGGATTCCTAGATGGAATGGGTGAACTCAACGCTTCTCGGCAACGCACAGTGGGGGTCAGCCCTAATGTTGCCAGAGAGGTCAGAGGGTTTTATCTGGAAGGTTCTTATTTTGTCAGTCCAAGACCCGCGCCCAAGGAAGTGGCGTTGTTTCTTCGGTACGAAAACTTCGATACGCAGTACCGGATGCCCGAAGGGTTTCAACCCCTCAAACAATTCGACCGGGATGCATGGATATTTGGGGTGACGTATTTCCCTGACCCAGACGTAGCTGTCAAGTTCGACTACACGGTACTGCGAAATCAGAGCGAAGTTGTGAAGGCGCCCAACTCACTGAACATCGGTCTAGGATGGTGGTTTTGACAAAACGGGGACTCGTTTGGCGCCTACTGTCACTCACGATTGGATTATTGGCGATGTTCATGGTTTCAAACCTTAACTGGCTTGAAGCGCAAGAACGTCAGGTCGTAGAGATTGCCGCAGAACGTTTTAGTTTCACCCCGTCAGAGGTCCGGGTTCCAGTCGGAACCGCACTCGAACTTAGGATACGAAGTCATGACACTATGCATGGCTTTCGAATCGTGGGTAGAAACGTGAACATCACGGTGCCAAAAAGGCGTCAGGGTGAAGTGGTGGTGCTTTTTGAGGCCAGTGAAGCTGGTAGGTTTCGTTTTGAATGTTCTCGATTATGTGGTGCCGGACACAACTTGATGCAGGGTGAGATTGTCGTAGTCGAAGAATGAAATGGACATGCAAAGGGCGGTCGGTTCAAAGGGTTCATTGAGTGGTCGTATGAACAGAGTAGTGAACTGTGTTGTCGTGCTAGGGATCATGACGCTGGTGCTGCAGGTCACCCCCTATGCCCAGAAGTTGCTAAGACTGGGAGAGCCTCTTCCTGGCGTTAGTCCAGTTGAGTTTGAGCGATTCCGACTTGGTCTCGACGACTTTCTTGAAGTCGAGACGGCTGAAGAGGGGTTAGGGCCAGCTTATAACGGCACGAGCTGCTCTGAATGTCACAGTATTCCAGCGGTCGGTGGGATTGCCCCGGTAACCACCGTTCGAGCAGGAAGGCGGTTGTTCAATGGTCAGTTTGAGGACTTCGATCCACGCCGGGGTTCGCTGTTCCAGTTGTTCTCAATTCCGACTCACGGGTGCCAATCGGTGATTCCTCGCGAGGCAAATGTGATCGCTCGTCGAGTCCCCATACCCCTCTTTGGTGCTGGTTTGGTTGAAGCAATACCCGACGAAACTCTACTGGCTCTTCAGGATCCGGAAGATCGAGATCGTGATGGAATTAGCGGACGCGCGGCCGTAGTGATGGATCGTGGGTCTGGTGAATCGAGGATTGGCCGATTTGGTTGGAAGGCCCAGGTGGCAACGCTCCTTGAGTTTGGCGCTGATGCGTACCGTAACGAGATGGGGATTACAAACGATCTCTTTATGGAAGAACTCACACACAACCTTTCTGAGGCTCAGTTGCTCGCCTGCGATCCGATTCCTGAACCTGAGGATGTTCCAGAGTTAGGGACCGGCCTTAGGGGGATCGATAATTTTGAAGCATTCATGAAATTCTTGGCGCCATTACCGAGAGGACCAATCACTGCAAAGGTACTTGGGGGCCGAGAGGTGTTTGACGCGGTGGGCTGTAGTGCCTGTCATGTGCCTACGTTGATGACTGGCTCAAATCCCAATCCTCTCTTTGACCGAAAACCGGTTCAATTGTTTTCAGATCTCCTCCTGCACGATATTGGTACCGGTGACGGAATTCAGCAAGCTGCTGGCCGACCCGAGGAAATTCGAACTCCGGCCCTCTGGGGATTGCGATTCCGGAGGCCATTACTTCATGATGGCAGTGCCGCGACCATCGCCGATGCCTTGTTAAGGCACGAGGGAGAGGCACAATCAACGATTCAGCGTCTTAGAAATGTATCGTCAAGAGCAAAGAGCGATCTTCTGGCGTTTCTTGAGTCTCTTTAGAAGGTTCTGACGAACTAAACTCTCACGAAACCTTCTTGGCTGGGATGACCTGAAGTTTTTCAGCCGCACGCAGACCAATAACGACCTGCCGGTTACCTTTTCCCCGAACAAGTACATGATCGGCGGCGGTGTCGCGGGCTTCAAGACAAATCGTCTGACCTGGGGTCAGTTCGCTGTTTTCCAGGAATCTCAGGAACTCAGGGTCTTGATCGGTTACGCGTGTCAACACAACAGTTTCGTTCAAGGGACAGTTGAGGAGTGTCTGATACTGCGGAGTGATCACGGTGCCCTCTGAGTCGGGAATCGGGTCTCCGTGAGGGTCAGTCGACGGGCGTCCGAGCATTTCATCAATACGATCAATCAATTGGTCGGAAGCCGCATGTTCAAGTCGCTCGGCTTCATCGTGGACTTCAGTCCAGCTCATACCTAGCACCTTGACCAAGAACAGTTCCATGAGGCGATGGCGCCGTAATACTAATGCTGCAAGCTTTTTTCCCGCGGCCGTCAGTCGAACACCGGCGTAGGGTTCGTAGTCGACTAGTCCCGAGTCCGCTAATGCCTTGACCATGGTCGTGGCGGTACCAGGTACGACACCAAGAGAGCCTGCCAGCTGTCCCATTGGGACGAGGCGTTTCGACTCATCTTGAGCGGCTTGGGTTTTATAGATAGCCTTCAAGTAATTTTCAACAGTGCTTGAAGGAATCAAGTGGATAACCTTTCACTGAAAGATGGCTTGTTGAAACCATACATAATGATATATATTTATTTTGAACTATCAAAATTTAATTTGTCAAACATCAAATAAATATCTTTCATCGCGAATGGTAGACAAGTTGGTCGTGGGACTTATTAACAGGCTGTGACGCTAGACCGATGCCAGAACCAAGGTTTGCTCTTGTTTTGTTTGTTACGGTCGTGGTGCTCTTAGCACTTCTGCTGTGGCCGAAAACTGGTCTGGTACCTCGTCTCTACCGGTTGTCTCGTTTCGGTCAACGTGTTCGCCTGGAGGATGCACTTAAGCATGTGTTTATGTGCCAGCAGAGCGGCCAGACAAGTTCATTACAGAGCCTTGCTGGCCAATTAGAGGTGTCAACGGGACAGGCCGCGTCGTTTCTGTCGCGATTGACGGAGATGGGACTGGTGCAGATGGAGGGAGATGGTCCCAAACTGACTCAAGAGGGTGCGCAAACTGCTGTCCGCATAGTACGCACACATCGGCTCTGGGAACGATACTTGGCTGATCGCACTGGCGTTCCTCCTGTTGAATGGCACGACGAAGCGGAACGAATGGAACATTCGCTGTCTGCCGAACAGGCGGACCAGCTAGAAGCGAGACTGGGGCATCCTGCCTGGGACCCGCATGGGGATCCAATTCCTTCCTCTGCAGGCGAAATTCCACCAGTTCCCGGTATCGAGATACTTGCTGTGGAACCTGGTCGAACTGTGGAGATTGTTCATCTTGAAGATGAACCTAGAGAGATTTACGATGCGCTTCTGGCTGATGGACTTGTGCTTGGCGCGCGGGTTGAAGTGGTCGGACGGAGAGGTCGTGCTGTTTATGTACGTGCAGGAAGTCGAGAGTGGACTTTGGACCCTGTGGCCGCACGAAACATCAGTGTTCGCCAATTGCCGATTGGTGAATTGCCGGACTCAGATCGGCCGACGCTCCTTGAGGTCAGACAAGGTGAGACTGTTCGTGTTGTTGAGATCTCGCGGGCGTGTCAGGGGCCGCAGCGTCGACGATTGTTGGATCTGGGAGTGGTGATTGGGACCGAGATCACACCCGAGTTGATGAGTGTTGCCAAGGACCCAGTGGCTTATCGGATACGCGGCGCGCTTATCGCTCTACGGAAGCAGCAGGCGGCGTGGATTAGCGTCCAACGGCTTAATGGTCGCGATACGGTAGAGGTGGCATGATGTCTGATTTGTCGTCCGGTTCATGTGGTGGTTGCTCCCAGCATCGGACAGAAAGCTTGGTTCGACTTGGCTTGAACCCAGACAAATGGGACATCCTGATTGCTCTTGCCGGAAATCCTAATGTTGGCAAGAGCACGGTATTCAATGCTCTTACCGGCCTGCGCCAACATACTGGGAACTGGCCGGGTAAAACGATTGTTCGTGCAGAGGGGGCGTTCGCCCATCAAGAAAAACGGGTAAAGCTGGTTGACTTGCCAGGAACATACTCTCTTCAAGCTGGAAGTATGGATGAGGAAGTGGCTCGAGACTTCATACTTTTCGGCCGGCCTGATGTAACTATTGTAGTTGTTGATGCCACGCGTCTTGAACGAAACCTCAATCTGACACTCCAAATTCTAGATATCAGCGACCAGGTTGTGGTCTATCTGAACCTGATCGACGAAGCTCGTCGGAAAGGGATCGCTATAGACGCGAACCAGTTGGAGCGGGAATTGGGAGTGCCCGTGGTCAGCGGAGTTGCCAGAGATAATGTGGGGGTCGAGGAACTTCTCGATAGGGCTCACAGCCTAGCTGTTGGGAAAACATCAACGACACCTTACCGGTTACAAAGTTATTCCGATGACGTTGAGAAAACAGTGGCTTCTCTGGCCCAGTCGGTGAAAAGTATTTTCCCGAATGTTCCAAATACACGATGGGTCGCCCTCCGTTTGTTGAATGCTGACGAAGCAGTGGTCGAGAGCGTCCGGACAGGTGAGTTAGGTCAACTGGGTGAGGAGTCTGACCGTCCGGCGGTTCTCACGAATCATCGTACACAGCTGGTCGATTCGGCTCGCAGGATGCGGTGGGATCTTCCGACAGATTTTCACGACCGTATTAGTGAGCGTCTTTACGACGCAGCCCAGAAGATCGCCGATAAAGTTCAGATGCGAGGACTTAGTAAGGCCCGTTTCGATTTCGACCGGGCCCTCGATGGCGTTCTTACCAGCCGGCTATTTGGGTTTCCGTTGATGTTGGCGATACTTGCAGTTGTTTTCTGGATCACCATTGAAGGAGCGAACGGACCGTCCGGTTTTCTTGCAACTCTTCTCATCGATAATGCCCATCCATGGCTGAAGAATCTTGCCGAGACAGCAGGATTACCTTGGTGGCTGAGTGGATTTGTTTTCGATGGAGTCTATTTGGCTACGGCTTGGGTGGTGGCCGTCATGCTGCCACCCATGGCCATCTTTTTCCCGATATTTACTTTGCTTGAAGATTTTGGATATCTCCCGCGTGTTGCTTTTAATCTTGACGCTCTCTTTCGGGCGGCGGGTTCACATGGGAAGCAGGCACTCACCATGTGTATGGGGTTTGGCTGCAACGCGGCTGGCGTGGTGGCAACCCGAGTTATTGACAGTCCGCGAGAGCGTCTCATCGCCATCATTACCAACAATTTTTCTCTTTGTAATGGTCGGTGGCCGACCCAAATCTTGATCGCAACAATTTTTATTGGGGCGGTAGTGCCGGCACACCTTTCAGGGATTGTCTCGGCCGGCGCGGTTGTTGGAATTGCTGTTTTGGGTATCGTGGTGATGTTTGGCACGTCGTGGTTACTTTCACGGACTCTGCTCCGTGGTGAAGCGACCAGTTTCAGTCTTGAGTTGCCACCCTATCGTCCACCACGCATTCTTCAGACTTTGTATACGTCCGTGATTGACCGGACGTTGATTGTGCTCTGGCGCGCGGTCATATTTGCCGTGCCGGCGGGTGCGGTGATCTGGTTGGCCTCTAACCTCAATATAGGGGAAGCGAGTTTAGCTGAGCACATGGTGTCTTGGCTAAATCCATTTGGGGTTTTGATTGGGCTTAATGGTGTCATCCTGTTGGCCTATGTACTAGCGATTCCGGCTAACGAGATTGTCATTCCTACGGTTCTGATGTTGACAGTCTTAACAGCTGATGTATCCAGTGTTGGTTCTGGAGCTGGCATTATGTTTGAACTTGATAACAACGATGCTACTGGAGAGTTACTCCGCTCTGGCGGCTGGACTCTCCTCACAGCGGTCAATTTGATGTTGTTCAGTCTCTTGCATAACCCGTGCTCCACAACGATTTATACGATCTACAAGGAGACGCAGAGTGCGAAGTGGACGACTGTGGCGACCCTTCTTCCCGTCGTCCTTGGTGTTGCGATTTGCTTTCTTGTGACTCAAGTCTGGAGGTTGGCAGTTTGAGTGCCGACGAATAGTTGGAGGCATGAGGTCACAGATTACGGATTCGAGGAACAGACAGTTTTAAGATAGGGACTGTGCATCCACAGCCCCTTTTCTGTCTCGTGTGTTCTTTATTACTATGGCTCCTCATCTCAATCGGGACCAGTGGTCTGGAGAAGGTGATTTCACTCAGACATTGGTCGACTGGTTCTTAGAGTGCGACCTGATCACTTTTGTGCGTGTCGAGGATTCAGAGTCAACTCGGACGGATGTTGACTACAACCTACTTAGCAATGAGATCTTTGTAGAGTTTCGAACGCGTGACCGTGTAGAGCGAGAGTTGTTATGGGGTGTTCTTCCCCGCAAACGAGTCGTAACTGAGAAATTAATGACACTTGATCAGCTTGATGCCGCGCTAGGTGAAGATGAGGACATCGGCACTCCTGATTACGCTGACGAAGGAATGATTCAGTTCTTGAAAACCGAGCGCGTAATTCCGCCATATCAAACAAAGGGCTACAAGCTCATAGAGCTGGTTCGGATTTACGAGGTGGGAATGTCGCGCCAGACAGAAATGGATTACTAGTCCATGCTTGAAAACTCAGAAATTCGAAGACAAATTCGCCTCATGATTGCGGAGTCTAAACGGGGAGCTGAGGAGCGTCGTGCGCGTGCGGAATCCGAGGTTCGTGTTGGCAAGAGGTTGTTGAGGACTGTAGTTGTGCCGATGTTTAAGACGGTTGCCGAGGCCCTAAGAATCGAAGGTTACGCTTTTAGGGTCTCAACTCCAGTTGACTCGGTTCGGATCTCGGTAGAGGGTTCTGGCGAGAACTTTATCGAAATGATCTTCGATTCTGCCCATGACCAGCTAGCGCTTCGAGGTCGAGTGAGTCGTCTGAGAGGTCGACAGCTAGTGGTTGATGAAAGGATCATCAGCGCGGGGTTAGAATTGTCGTTGCTTGGAGATGAACAAGTGTTGGAATTCTTGCTTTCGGAACTTCAACCTTTTGTCGATTAAAAATTACTAGACCACGCCTTTTTCTCTGAGTTGAACGATTGCTGTCGCGGTGAGGCCGAGGTCATCACCAAGAATCGTCTCGGTATGTTGACCCAACGTCGGCGGTGGCGTACGCACATTTCCAGGCGTATCGTCTAGTTTTACCGGAACGCCTAATGTTCGGATTGCACCTGCGATGGGGTGGTCAAGTGCCACTACCATGGCCCGCTCGATAATCTGTGGGTCCGAAAAAACGGCTTCAAGATCCCGAACGGCACCACAAGGGATTCCGCCGGCAGTCAGCAGTTCAATCCAATCTGTGGCAGGTCTGGATTTCAGGTATTCGACGAGAATGGGTCTTAGTGCCTCGCGTCTTTCGACACGGTCCTTATTTGTTGCAAATCGTACGTCGGTAGCCAAGTCGTCGGCTCCGAGCAATTGGCAGAACGAATGCCAAAGTTGGTCATTTCCGACGGCAACGACTAGTTCGCCATCGCCTGTTTCCAGGGTTTCGTATGGGACAATTGTCGGATGTCGGTTACCCAGCCGTATCGGCGCTTGGTTGGTAGCGAAGTAGATTCCTGCTTGATATGTGAGGAGTGCAGCAACAGAATCCAGCATTCCAACATCAACGAATTGACCACGCCCAGTGCGATGTCGTGCCAGCAGTGCCATAGCTACCCCATAGGCAGCGAACATGCCTGATGTTATGTCAGCGATGGCTACGCCGAGACGATAAGCAGGTCCGTCACGGTCCCCGGTTATGCTCATTAGTCCACCCTCGGCCTGCAGCACCGCGTCGTATCCTGGTTGAGTTCGACGCGGTCCCGTGTGACCAAAACCAGAGACAGAGCAATAAATCAGGCGAGGCCACCGAGCTGCTAGGTCGGGATATCCTAATTGCATACGTGCTAGCGTGCCTGGTCTGAAATTTTCGACAAGTATATCGGCCTCATCGAGCAGGTTATTTAGTATTGTGCGGCCCTCGGGATGTTTTAGATTGAGAGTCAGACTTTCCTTGTTGCGGTTGACACTCATGAAGTAGGAGCTCTCTCCTTTTTCAAACGGTGGTCCCCATCCACGAGTATCGTCGCCACGACCGGGTTGCTCAACTTTGATGACGCGTGCGCCCATATCGGCAAGCATCATCGTGCAGTAGGGTCCAGACAGGACACGCGTTAAATCCAGGACATTGGTGCCGCTTAAGGGGCCGCTAATTTGATCAGGCATGATTTAGTCCAAGAACCGGCAACCGTCGCCTATGCAGGATAAGTTGTCGACTGCTAACAGATCTTATTCCGTGTCTGACACACGTAGTTGATGTGTGTGTCGATTAATTTCCAATAAATCGGTCATCAACGCGTACGCGGTGTGGTTCACAACTGACTGTGATTTTCCAATTTGAATCCGTCCAAGCACGTCGGTCTCCAACTCAATAGATTTGGCTGTTCCATTACAGCCGATCAAAGAGTCACTCATCGTTAGAGTAACCGGTGCCACCTTTGCCACGATCCCATTGTCTTGAAATTGGGCTGACGCAATAAGTTTTACTTGCTGTCCTTCTTTTCTTGCACTGATGACGTGGTCAACGCTGAGGGACTGAATTCCAGTACGGTCGACGTCGTAGGGCGTTATAGCGCCACCCATTAACGAGTTGACTAAAATAGCAGTTTTAGCTGCTGCATCCCATCCGTTTATATCATTCGATGAGTCTGCTTCGCTGATTCCCTCTGCTTGAATATGGCTCAACGCTTCTTCCATCGTCTGGCCATCTTCCATCGCGGACAGAATGTGGTTTGTTGTGGTGTTAACAATTCCACGAAAACTTTTCACTTGTACGGTTGGTAGCAGGTGGCGAAAAAAACTGAACACCGGAAGTCCATCGAGAACCGAGCCTTCGTACAGGAACTTGCGCTTTTCTCTCTTGGCGAGATCGACTAGCTCTCGGTGGGCGAATGCGGCTGGTCCCTTGTTTGCAGTAATTACGTGGGCTCCTAACTTCAAGGCAGTCCGTACGTGATCTACGCCAGGCTGACCATCCAGAGTTCCAAGCGGGGTGTTCTCTACTACAACTAACCCAGTTGAGTTTTCAGTTGAATCTAAAGAATTTATTGCAGTTTCGAGAAAACTGAATGTATTAGACAAACTCGGACGAATATCGCGTGAATGTAAGTCAGGCAATGCATTGTCGCGAGCAGCTTGGAGGGCTTGGTCAGGATTAATTCCATCCGGATCCACGGCCAAACCATGGTGCGCCGTAGCAATACCAGCAATTATCCAACTAGGATTATCTCGGGGATCAAGCAGAAACTCCTGTTTGAGAAGCAGCTGAACGAAGCGTTGCGCGACGAGCCCAAACCCCACGAGTATGAGTTTCAGTGGCTTTCCTCTTCTTGCTTTGTCTTAGTTGTAGGGGCGCTAATACTAGAGAAAATGTTCATACGGTCGACTAATGGAACCATTCTGACTCAGGATAAGGGAACCGAGTCACTGTTACAACCTATGCGGATCGCGTTCCACAGAGGGCTGAATGAATGCTACGATCACTTGGTGCCAGTGGCTTACGGGGCACGACACAAGTTAAACCTCACATTGTTGCAGAGGAACGGACTTTTCTGGCTCGGTGACCATACCTGTGCTGCGGGTTGCCTAAGCTGTATCAGGCCGTGGGTGTCGACAGGGCAATATGAGACAGAACATACTTTTGGGTCGGGCGAGGATCAAATAGGCAATGGATGATCATGTTCTGCGTGTTTACGATTCTATTCTCGGGCTTCTTTCCGGTGCCGAAAATCCGACACCGCTAGTACGTCTGAATCGAGTGTCTCCATTCAAGCATACGCAAGTCTACGGGAAGCTTGAGTGGTATAACCCATTTGGTGCGGTGAAGGATCGTGTCGCCGCGAACCT
>CAZWIL010000012.1:0-26262 GCA_964634175.1 uncultured Vicinamibacteraceae bacterium | reverse complement strand
TAACCCGCGGGCTCAATGTTTCAGTTAGCGTAACGCAAACGGATCCCGCCCTTCAGGCGACGAACAGTCCACGATACACTTGGTCGCGGGGTCAGGGCCTCGGCCGTCGGCAAATGCCTGGTCTTCGGCACGCGAACCGACCAGTAAACCAGGCAACCCATAATTGCCCTCGTGACACCGGGGCTCGTAATAGATTCTGTTTGACTCTTCGGGTTGCCGCACAAAATCCTGAATGACCGTCCACGGTCTCGTCCAGACGGTCGAATCCTCCATCGTGGAAACAATCTCAAGGGTATCTGGACCGGTACGTCGAAAACGTTCGACAAGATGCAGGTTTTCGCGAGAGCCTCTGAAGTCCACTTTTTCGCTAAAGTTGGTCACGTCAACAACAAGGGTATCGCCTTCCCATCGACCGCGAGAATCTCCCCACCACTGACGAACATGAGCCGGCAGATGCGGGTCATCCGTGATCGGAATAACGCGATTGAACCCTTGGCCCTGTCCCACATCATAAAAAATAGTCACAGTCCCTGGAGACTGGACAACCCGATAATGAATCCCGGTAAAGCCACCACCAAAATTTGGAACGGTGCCACTCATGCAACGCTCACCCAAACTACGGTCCTCCGGACCATCAGCACGATTAATATTTTGTGTCGAGTAATACGGAGGCTGCTCTTCTCTTAGAGGTGACCGTGGCCCGTATTGCCCGGATGGTCCATTAAAAAAAGCCTGACAACCGTCCAAACCATCCCTGCAGACCACGGTGTGCTGCAAGAGGGCCATATTATATGCGCCGATTTCCGCCAGCCTCGCCCGCGCCTCCGACGTGAAAGGTGGGACTTTTCCGTCCGGTGGATCGATGACCATGCCTGTTCGTCGCCCGGTCGGCCGCTGCGAGGTATACACTGCATTGTACGCACCGGCTACGTCCGCTTCGCTGCCCCGTTCGGCGCGAACATGGTTCCCGAACACTGAACCTTCAGCCCGTTCTCGATCAATTTCAGCGACTTGTTCCTCAGTATAAAACTCGGTCGTGACCCCATCGGGACGCTGCAGCGGCACGAGAAGCTCAACACTCCAGATACCTTGAAGATCAGGTTCGCCCCATGGCGTCAGTGGCGCGGTAACATCCGGTGCCTGAGCAGCCTGCAACGCAGGAGCGTTCGTTTGGATCACATAGGTCATAGTCGAGGCGACGATAGCTATTAGGACCACTGCACCGAGCGCTTGGAGCTTTTGATTCTGCATAAGACTTTTCTCCCAGTTATAGGTGAGGGACCTCAAGACTTAGTCGCTCGGCCAAAAATCCACCCATCTAGATTGGACGGGGAACGTGCGTCACTTACCGTAACGCCAACGGGTCACGTCCTTCCGGCGACGCACAACCCGCAATACATCTTGTGCCCGGGTCACGTCCACGGCCCTCTGCAAAGGCTTCGTCTTCAGCACGGGACCCGACGAGCAAACCAGGTAACCCATAATTACCCTCGTGACACCGCGGTTCGTAATAGATGCGGTTTGGTGCTTCGGGTTGCTTGGCGAAATCCTGGATAACTGTCCACGGTCGCGTCCAGACGGTCGAATCCTCCAGCGTAGAGACAACCTCAAGGGTCTCTGGGCCCGTTCGTCTCCATCGCTCAATGAGACGCAGATTCTCACGAGCACCCCTGAATTCCGTTTTGCCACTGAAGTTCGTCACGTCGACCACGAGCGTGTCACCCTCCCACCGGCCGCGAGAGTCCCCCCACCACTGTCGGACGTGAGCCGGCAGATGCGGAGCATCGGTAATTGGAATAACACGATTGAAGCCTTGGCCCTGGCCCACATCGTAAAAAATCGTGACAGCCCCTGGCGACTGGACGATCCGATAATGAATCCCCGTAAAACCCCCTCGGAAATTCGGCAAATTCCCACTCATACAACGCTCGCCCAAACTGCGGTCCTCTGGTCCGTTGGCACGATTGATGTTTCGCGTCGAATAGTACGGAGGTTGCTGGTCTCGTAATGGTGATCGTGGCCCGTAGGTGCCACCAATGCACCCGTCAAGGCCGTCCCGACATACCACGGTGTTCTGCAACAACGCCGCCTGATACTCAAAGAGTTCAGTCTGCCTGGCTCGCGCTTCTGGTGTCAGTGGCGGAACCTTGCCGTCGGGCGGGTCGATGACCATGCCTGTTCGTCGCCCGGTCGGCCGCTGCGAGGTAAACACTGCATTGTACGCACCGGCTACGTCCGCTTCGCTGCCCCGTTCGGCGCGGACATGGTTCCCGAACACTGAACCTTCAGCACGTTCACGGTCAAGTTCTGCAACCTGTTCTTCAGTGTAAAACTCAGTTGTAACCCCATTGGGACGTTCGAGAGGTACGAGAAGTTCAACACTCCAGATACCTTGCAGGTCCGGTTCACCCCACGGTGTTAGTGGTGCGTTAGACTGCTCTGTTTGCGCAGCTTCCAGTTTCGAAGCACTGGTCTGCGAGACATAGGTCATCGCACCAACGACGACAGCCATCAAGACCACGGCGCCTAGCTTGCGCAGTTTTTGGTTGTGCATGAGTGGCTCCTCTCAATCACACTTACGGGTCCCTAAAAAGACTAGCTGGGTAGGCCAACGCCTAGCGCCTACGCATGTGAGGGTCAGAGTGCCCATCACCAGTTCTAATGTCAAGAAGATAAGGGTCGAGAGCGGTTCTAGCCCCTCACGGGAAGCCCACCTAATCACTTCTGAGGTTAGGTTGTTACTTTCCTCGTTATTCCTATGGCGCAGTTAGATCACCGGTAGACGCCGTTCGGGGCGACTTTCGGTAGGTCGAAACGAGAATCTGTGAGCATTGCGTACAGCTTTTTATCGGTCGCTCTAAACTCAGCCATCGTACACAACTTCCACTCATCATAATATTCAGCGCATACACGTGGTGACCGGTCTCCAAACATTCCGAGATGCGTGACCAATCCCCAAATCCATCATCCTATTCGCATGATCGAGTAAGACTACTAGTCCCCTTACTCAAGCCGCTCATACCACTCGCGAAGTGCCCGGCCGATTTCATCTGGACGGTCTTCTTGGACAAAGTGAAGACCGGAACCTAAATCAACCGTCTGCAGGTTCTTGATATGGTCGCGACACCACTGAACCTGCTCTTTCCGGATTAACGCACCTGGCGTCGCGTATAACAACAACTTGGACACCTCCGACGTGGCAAGCCACGATGTGTAGGTGTCAACCAACTGGACAACCTCCTCGGGATGTCCATCGACCGGGATCTCGTTCGGCCATCGCCACACCGGCTTTCGACTCGATGGTTCGATAAATGGCTCACGATAGGACTGCATCTCGTCGTCCGTCAATTTGCGTTGAATCGCACCTGGCAGCACCTGCTCAACAAACACATTCTTGTTCACAATCAAGTCCCATCCCACCTCGGGTGTGCGAAACGCTTGAAAGAGGGGACGCACCGTATGTGGCCACTCTGCCCATGTCATCGACCGAACAATGGCCTCCATGAATGCGACACCCTTGACATTCGTCTCGTGGCGCCGAGCGTAATGGAACCCCAGTGCCGAACCCCAATCATGAATGACCAATGTTATTCGTTGGAGTCCCAGCGCCTCGATAAACCCTTCGACATATCGCACATGATCCACAAGGCGATACTCAAGGTCCGGTTTGTCTGACTTCCCCATACCAATGAGATCAGGTGCAATTACCCGTGCCCCCGACGCAAGATGCGGCAAGATATGCCGCCACAGATATGAAGAGGTCGGATTCCCATGCAGAAACAGAACGGGATCGCCGTGACCTCCTTCCACGTAATGCATTTTCGAACCGAGAACGTCAACAAAGTGTGATTCGTAAGACATAACAACCCACTATCGAAAATCACCCATTAGATGAGCTCATTCATTCAGCCGACTCACAACACTAAAAGGTGGCCAATCCCATGAACGGTGTCGCGGTTCCGTTCGGCACGGGCATGGCTACCCACGACACCATAAATTCCCAGCGCTTCAAGCGCGCTGATACTTCTGAGAGGTCCTTGAAATAGCCGTTGTCGATCGTCGGGGTTCCCCAGATCGGAATCAGGATGTCATGAATCGGTCGTCGCCAAAATCTCTCGACACCGGACGGTTGAACATCAGCCACGGCATCACTTCCCAAGATGGCGATATCGCGTTCCTTTAACCACGGTAAGACCGACGCGTGAAGTCCCGCGGATTCGCCGGCATAATTCCAGGGACCTTCCTGATCACGACGTGCCCACCGTCCAGTCCTAAGAAACACCGCGTCCCCACTTCCGATAGTCACCCCAGCGAATTCTTCCCAGGCTTCAAGGTCTTCCACAAAAATCGGCAGGCGTTTTTCGAGATACGGAACTCCTTTCAACAAGGGAATGTCGATCAAGACACCACGGGTAACGTAGCCAAGTCCCATCTTGTCGATCGACGCTCCCCCTTCGCAACCGTTCTCGGTCAAATTCTGTGGCTTCCCGTTGTAAATGGTGGGGTTCTCACGATCGCTTTGCACGACGTAATGACAAATCGCGTCAATATGGGCGTTACCACCATCATGGATTGCAAAACTGATGGCATCAAGAGCTCCACGCACCTCGCCTGTCTCCGGATCCAGGCCGGGCATCCAATGTCTATTCAGTACTCGCATGTTCGAGGTGTCGATACCGGGTTCGGCAAGATTGATTGGGTCTGGAAAGTGGTACAAAGAGACCGAAATACCTTCTTCGACCAATTTCACCGCTGCCTGCGTTTTCTCCTCGGTGATCAGATTAAGCGTGCCTCGCTCATCATCGGGACCCCACCGGCCCCAATTCTTCATCTCCTGCTCCCATGCAAGCATTTGCTCGTGCGTAACCAATTTCTCTGGAGATTGGGTCATCGGGTGAGGTTCAATCGGAACCGATTGGCTGGAACCCGATGCCGGCAGCGGCTCGGAACTCTCCGACACCTGGCAGCCACTCACGGCGACCGCAAGCAACATAACAAGCGTGATAAAAAAACAACCATAGTTGCGCATATGTAACGAACCTCCGATCGAGACAGGTAAATCCTGACCGATTATTCCATAGTCAATATATATGTACCCGCCCTCGTCATTAGTTCTGACGTATGAATATTTAATCTGATTCGTTATGAGACTAATGACACCGTCCTCAAAATCGTCCATCATCAGATATGGCCAGCCTGAAATGGGTGCGTTCCAGTCTCGTAGTTCTTGGGGTTACGCTGGCGCTCAGCGCTACCACGGTCGCGATTCTGGTAATTGCGTTCGGCATGCGAATTGAGATGACCGGCAACGGTCTCCGTCCAGCATTCCTCTTTGACGACCCAGAAGAACACTTCAGTCAACTTGAAGAGAACCGAGCTCAACACTACTCACACTTGCTTCCGGCTGCTTCGACTGCACCCGACCCAGGAAACGCCGGCGGTCCCTACTGGACGAACTTCAGAGGCCCGACCAGGGATGGCCGTTACACCCAGACCGCAATCAGAACCGATTGGCCATCAGACGGCTTGACGCCACAGTGGCACCAACCCATCGGAGGGGGCTACGCATCATTCGTCGTCGCCGAAGGCCGTGCCATAACGATTGAACAACGTCGTGACGAAGAAGTCGTCACTGCCTATGATCTCCAGACCGGCCGAGAACTCTGGAATCATGCGTGGGCGGCTGAATTTAAGGAATTTCAGGGTGGTCCAGGGCCTCGAGCGACGCCGACGTGGCACGACCGTCGAGTCTATGCCCTCGGGGCAACTGGTTACCTGTGGAGTTTGGATGCTGCAACCGGCAACGTCATTTGGAGTCGTAATATTCTCGAAGACAGTCAAGCCACTAACCTGCAATGGGCCATGGCCTCCTCACCCCTCGTCGTCGATAATTTACTGATCGTTCAACCGGGCGGCCAAAACGGATGGTCCGTCGTCGCATACGACCTCGGCACCGGTGATGTGGTCTGGCATACGCTCGACGATCTCCAGTCGTATACATCACCCATGCTTGCCACGCTTGCAGGCCAGCAGCAGGTGATCGTCGTGACCGCGGATCGGGTGGTTGGACTCGAAATTCAAGATGGGCGTCTTCTCTGGGAGTATCCGTGGTCTCCGTCGATGGTTCCCAATATCGCACAACCCATACTCGTCGATGACACACAATTGTTTCTGTCCGCATCCTATGGCCATGGCGCGACGCTGCTCAACTTCGTTAACGACGGCAATCGTCTCTCGGTCGAACCCGTCTGGCAGAACAACCGAATGAAGAACCGTTTTAGCAGCTCCGTGCTGCACGAAGGCTACATTTACGGGCTCGACGAATCGATTCTTGCCTGTATCGATGTCGCGACTGGCGAACTACAGTGGAAAGGTGGGCGGTACGGGTATGGTCAACTCCTCTTAGCCGGCGACCATCTCGTCGTCTTAACGGAAGATGGCGATTTGGTGCTGGTCTATGCCAACCCATATGGCCACGACGAAGTTGCCCGCACGACGGCGATCGACGGTAAAACGTGGAACGTTCCGGCTCTCGAGAATGGCCAGCTCCTTGTCAGGAATGCAAGAGAAATGGCTGCGTTTAATCTCGGACTTGAGTAACCTGATCCCGCACCCCCTAAACACCCATGGTGTGGTTTGTCACAGTCACAGCAAGTTGTATCTTGGCCGGACTCGAAACGCTACGACCAGTGCTTTGACACAGACACACCTGATGCCGTGTACTAGGCGACAGGCAGAACTCCGACACGGCCCGTAGCGATGTCCGTGGTAAGATTTTGCTTTGGTTCGAAGCTAACTGTGAATTTAAATGCGCCTGTAGCTCAGCTGGATAGAGCGCCGGGCTTCGAACCCGTAGGTCGGGGGTTCGAGTCCCTCCGGGCGCGCCATTTTCTCGTCTGTGGCAGACGTTACTGTTTGCGTGTCACACCATTAGCGGCGATGCCATGACGACCGTTATAGATGTAGGTTAGTGTCGCTGCGCCCGTAGCTCAGCTGGATAGAGCGCCTGCCTCCGGAGCAGGAGGTCGCAGGTTCGAATCCTGCCGGGCGCGCCACTAGTCCTGCTTACCACTTCACGTGGGCCGCTAGCTCAACTGGTAGAGCAGCAGACTCTTAATCTGCGGGTTTGGGGTTCGAGTCCCCGGCGGCTCACCACTTTTTCCCAGGAAACACGTCTGTTCGTCGCCAGGCCGAAGGTGAGGACCGCCACAATATACCCATCCCTATACCCACACGCGACCGGGTTAGGATCTTGTCAAGTTGTGCGGCTACGAACAGCTACCCCCACTGCGTTCACCGCGGACCCACTCCGCCAGCATCTGCCACTCCGGATCGTCGCGACTCTGCCACCGGCGCGGTCCGTTGTGGGTGTAGGCTCCGCCACCATCCGGATGGAGCGGCTTCAGGAGAAAGCGACTCTGCTCGGCGTTGCCTGGAGCAATCACTCGAGAGATCAATCGGTATGCGCGCTCGGCTTCCTCGTCGCTCCACTCGTTATCGCGCTGAGGCTCCGGCGCGAAACCGTTAAGGCCACTCGAATGGCAGCGGCTACAACGGATCTGGCCTTCACGCCCAGCCTGAAAAACGGGCTGGACGCACGCGCGGAAGAACTCGAAGTCGATCTCGGGTTCTGGCTCCGGGACGTATTGGTTCGGCAGGCTTTGGATCCATTCAAGGACGGCGCCGTACTCGGGGTCGTCACGCGACGTCCAGTACGTCCCCCCAGTGTGCGTGAGTCCACCCGCTTCAGAGTCGAGAGGTTTCAGCAACAGGCGGCTGTTCTCTGGGTCATCCGTGTTGATCAGTTGGCTGACCACGTCGAAGTTACGCCGCGATTGCTCGCTGGTCCACCCGCTGTTAGTTTCCGGCCTCTCAAGACTGAACCGCACGTCCGTCTGCCAGGTGTGGCACATCACGCACGACGCGTACGACCTTTCGCCGCCGCTCATGGTTCCGCCACGATCCGCCATGAAGACGCTCTCAACTGTGTCCCGATACGTCTCCACATCGTCGGCGCTGGGGAAGGGAGCAGATGCGCAGGCGCTAAGAAACATGGCAAGCGCAGCAAGAGGGACCAGCCCCAAGCTGGTCCTGATGCCGGTCAGGGATGTCCCGCGACGGGACTGTGGGTCGGATTGTCTAGTGTTCATCATCGTCTACTGACCGGACGGCATGCCGGCTCCTCTGGGGTTCACGCGGTCGGGTGGCAGTACCACGGTGCTGATGCGTGCCGGTCTGGCACCCGTCGTGATGCTGGCCACGATCTCGAGCGTCTGGAGGTCGATGGCCAAGGTCTGATCCGTGCCAGAGACCCCCACGTACATGTAGCGGCTATCAGGGGTGGAGGTCATCCAGTTAGCACTGGGACCGACTACAACGGCACCGATGTACTCCAGATCTGGCAGTGTCCAGCCGTAGATCCGACTGTCAAGTCGGCTCGACGCCCACAGGGCCGAGCGATCCGGCAGTACCTCGAGACCGTGCATGTCGCCAGTCTGAATCCCATCAGCGTTCTTCTCCCACAACGGCAGCTCGGGAGGCCAAATCATGTCGACGATCTCGCGCTTGTCCCAGTCAATGACCCAGACAGCGTTGATGGCGGTCGCCTGGGCGAACATCCGCTTGGTTGATCCGTCGTCGTTGGCCTCGAACGCCATGGGGCGCACACCGTGATAGGTCCGGCCATACTGTTCGTACCCTGTCAGGTCCATCTCCCAGACTACGGTGTCGGTCACGGGGTCAATCACCTGAATTGTCGGCATTCCGGGTCCGACCTGTCCTCGAAGACCCGCCACGGCGAAATTCTCGTCAGGCGTCATAAACACATTGTGGACCGGGTTGTGCACCTCGATGCTCTTGATCAGCGTGTGGGTATCGATGTCGATCACGTCGACGACCGCTGGAAATTGACTATCACTGTCGACCTGAACACCTGGCCCAAGCGGGTTGGCCGACCTGCGGATGTTCCCCGCATAAATCTTCCGATGCTTCTTGTTGACCGCAATCTTGTTCGGCCGTTCCGACAGCGGAATCTGCTGCACGAGTTCCAGAGTCTTCGTATCGAACACATCGACGGTGTGCTCCATCTCGTTCGAGCAGTAGTAGTAGAGTCCGTCGGGGTGAACGGTAAGGTTGTGGGCGTTCGGGCAGCCCCGGATCAACCCCACCACTTCATTGATGGACGGATCGATAACGTGATGGATATTTCCGGCGTTGTTGCTCTGCAGAATCCGCACCGCGACTCCATCATAGGAGTCAAGGCTGGGTACAAATTGCGCCGACGCCGACGTGGCAACAACAAGAGTGCTGACGACGATTAGTAAGGCTCGGACGATGAGTAAACGCGACATACTGGACCTCCGGATACATGATACGCGAAGAAGCGGCCCTCGACGGCTCTTTAATGTAAAAACCACTGTAATCATGCGCCGAACCGACGTCGACGCAAGGAGCGAGCCAATACGACTTCTTCAGGAATGGCACACCACTACAAGGAAAGCCCTGATCATCCGTGGGAGTGCGACGAGGCCCGTCAAGAAGCGACGAACAGTACCAAGACGACACCAATTGCAGTCGCAAGTACCCACCCCACAAGACACACCCCCACCGCCCGAAAGGTACTGTGGTAGTCCAAGGCCTGGCGGATGGCAACCACCATGGCGACCAACAGCCAAATCTGGGTGATACTCAAGACGAGGGGACCCACACCGGGAAGACCTCCGAAAATGCGAAGCAGTCCCGGTGCTTGGGCGAACCCCAGGGTCCGCATAAGCTCGCCGACGTCTGCGCGCGTTTGGGGCTCTGGCAACAGCCGGGTGCCAATGATGTAAGTCGTAAAGGCCCAAGTGACCCACCCTATCAACGCCGCGATGGCGCCGATAATGAACAAGCCAAAACCTCCAGCCCCCAAGCCAACTGATCCGATCCCACCAGCGAGACTGGTCAGAAGCACGACTCCCGCAGCTTGGCCAGTGGCACCACTGTCGGCCTCCACTTCTTCAAAGACATGCACGTCGAGCTTGGCCGCTCCGATTATCCGCTCTGTGAAACTCGCCAATTCGCTTCCCCCTTACGTGAAGTTGTTTTCGCCTAGTCATAATAGACCAAGCCGAAGATTAACCGGTGTCGCCGATGCGATCGCTGCACCACCTACGAAAAGCTAGTTCGCGACCATCTGGATCGAAGACGTCAAATGGAATCTCATTCAAGCTTGAGTACTGAGGTCATCGAGGCAAATCAGTCGCTAACGGCTAGTTCGCCAGGGACAATCACGCGCGTACGTGGTAGTTTGCCTCGATAAGAAAGCCACCCTACGAACCCCAAGATACCCACGAAGATAAACAATTGCAGCGCGTCGACGGCACGGGTGGTTGGCAAGACGGCCCAAAGAAACCAAACTACCGGGTGAGCCAAACACACGGCCCAGGCCGATCCGTAGAAGTATCGACGTTCATGACCCTCGCCCTTAGTGGAACGCTTGACACGTGGGAGCTGCCCGAGTGCGCCGAGGCTCCAGACGACGATCGCAATCGGGAAATATGCCACCTCGTACATGTATCGTAGATACCACTGACCGGTCAGCACTGCAACGACGAAACCCATAACGTTCAGCACCACGAACGTGAGCACGGCGCTCCAGGCAAACGTGTAACATATGCGTCGATAGAGTGGGTTAGGTTTGTCCTCAGTGAAGCGTATGATGTAGGGATACGGTTCGACACCTGGAAGCTGACCACACAGTCCGGCGATTCCAGTTACAAGAAGGACGGCGCCAAGCCAAGCGGCCATTCTCTGGTCAAAACCTGCATCAAACAGGTCGAACGTTAGTGGCCCCGGAGCGATGAAGAATACCCAAATCCAGATAGGCCAATGAGCGAATCGATACGAGATCTTGTTGCGGTGGCGAATCTTCCGATCACTCGCAAACTCGACCGGTATGTCGGAGCCATGTTCGGGGCATTTAGGGGGAGTCAGGTCACCAGTCTACATCATCTCGATGGGGGCTAAACTCGAACGTCTCAGCCCCACGAGCATGTGCTTGGTGGCTTGGAGCCTCCAAAAAACAGGGCGAACCACTAGTAGAACAGTTGTTGGTTCTGGGTCACACCGCCCGGAGGTCCGCGCCTGTCACGGATTCGCGCAGACGAAACTCTCGGCCTTACGGGAATCCCCCGTTTGACTGTATCGCGCGACGGACGGATACGGACACAGCTTGCGAGTGAACTCCACACTCGTCGTGTTCGCCTCGTCGTTGGCGTACTTCGTGGCAATTAACTGGTCCGGCGCCACACCCGTTTCTACCCACTCCTCCAAGGCGACCTGAACGTCGTGCATCGCGTCACGGTGGGGAGGAATCTGTTGGCCGACTCCTCCGAAGCTATTCGCCCCAGCGCCACGGTAGCAATGCGCCATCCCCGGGACCATGAACAGTCGATAGAAATCCTGGGTCTCAACTAGACCCCCCATTTCCGCCACCACACGCTCGTAATAGATCGGGCTGTAACCAGGTTGCAGCGTCTGATCGTTCCAGCCGTGATACTGAATGATCTTGACGCCCTGCTGTTTCGCAGCCGAAAGATCTGTTTCGATGGCGTCGGCATGCGAACCAACCTTGGATTCAGCAAACGCCAGGTCGGCATCAAAATCAAAGGTTCGATAGTCCCAGTTGAGATCTTCAAATACCAGGTTCGAGAAGTACGTCCGCCCGAGATTCGTCACTCCGTCGGCTACAACCCATCTCTCCCAACCACGCTCACTACCGATTGCCCACCCGGGAAAGATGGAGGCGCCGGTCCGCGGATGCTTCGGACCACTGTAGAGTTTTTCCAACGACGCTACCTGCGGCTCAGTCAAACAGTCATCGCTGTCCACCGTGGCACACCGCAGACTCTCGGGCTCGAAGGTGCACTTGTTAGGCTCCTCAATCAGACCGTCGACAAGTCCGTCGGTCGCATCGCACGCGGCAATCGCCGCAGCCTCAATCGCAGGTAACTTAGCCGTCGGTATCGCTGCTCCTGTCGCACTAAGTGCCTGCGCGCTCCAAACAAACCCCGCATTCGAGTGCGACTGATAATTCCACGGAGCTCCCACAACGACTCCGTCAAAATCGCCCGGATACCGCTGGACTTCCATAAGAGCCTGGCGTCCACCATTCGAGCACGAATTGAAGTAGGAATGCGTGGCCGCTCGGCCGTAATACGCTTCGATCAGACCTTTCGCCGCCACAGTCACGAGATGTTTCGACCGATAGGCATAGTCGATCACCCTTTCCGGATGGCCAACGGCCCAGCTGTCGTCGGTCGAAAGATGCCCGGTATCGGTTGACGCAGTCGCGTATCCACGCCTCACCCATTCATCAAGACCGCCGTCCAGACCAAGCCGCGTGTAGTTGAGCCTCCCCGCAAAACCACCCTCCCCTGAGGAGACGAACTTTCCGTTCCACGAATCGGCCGGCAACCAGACTTCGAAATTGATGGTCGAATCGTTAGTGGGCCGGCTCACACCAACCACACGGCAAAACACCGGAAGGTCTGTCAAGCTTTGGTCTGTCGGTGTCACCAAGGACCCCGTGGATACCGTCGCCGTCGCCACGATGGTCGTGTTGCCTTCAAATGTCAGACTCACCAACTCTGCACACACTTGTTCGGAAGCCGTCACCTGTGCCGCCGGGCTCTGGCCAGCGGTGGCCAATGAGGTGCGTACGATGACGGCACACACTAGCGTGGCACTCAGGAAGCCAATGACCAGCCGGCTGATCCGCGGCCGCCGCTTCAGTAGGTAGACGAGGTCGTCACAACTCATCTTACCGTCCGCTGATTCGCTCATAGCTCACCTCCGGAGTGATCTCCTCTGATCGCATGTGGACCTCCACGCCGCTAGTCGATAGGCCCCTGCTTCTCCCAATACAGGTGGCCGCCCTCCATTTCGCCAGCCTCGTTGAGCCTCGGTGGGCCGCCGAGCCTCAACACATTACCCGTGAACTGATAGAACCGTTTCGTCGCATCCACGTCTCGGGCGGGGCGAAGACTACCTTGCTGATTGTGCATGACAAACCGCGGCTCATAGTTTTCATAGGTGGTGAAGCGCCCAAAATAGCCGCCGTAAGTCTGAAACGCCTCTAGCGCCTCGTCGGGTGTCGGTCGGACACCGGCGTACTTCGTTCGGCCCTCCTTGTGCATAAGGTGAACCATCATGTGACCGGTTGGTGTGTAGATGATGTAGGAAGTGCCGGCACGTTCCTCGTTACGCTGGCCGTGAAATATCTGCTCTCCGTCTTTCTCCCTGTAGCGGTCTGTGTACAACAGACGATGGAACCCGACGAACTTCTTCGCTTCCGCTGACAGCGGCGCATTCGGCAGCCGCTCCCACACCAGACGGCGGGTCGCTGTGGACTTGCCGCCGCCATCTGCCGGAGCCGGTGTGAGGACCAAGCGGTCACCCTCGAAATCGTAGAAACGTTTCACGTCAACAATGCCGCCCTGATTAATGTGGCCAAAGCGTTGATGCTCGACGAACTGCTGCTGTTCGTCCACCGTGAACGATCCGAAGTACGCGGTGTACCCTTGCAGTGCAACCTGCACCTCCGCCCCGGGCGGCGGATTAGAAGAAAACGGCAGCCGACTGCGGGGCATGATGTGTACGCCCATATGACCAGTGTCGGCGTAAGTGATGTATCCGATTCGATTAAAGTTTGGGGTCTCGGACCATTCTCCGGTATTTGCATCCTTGATCTCAGTCGTGATCAGTCTGTACGTCCCAACAAACTTCGCACGATCGCTCATCGACGTTGACTCCTGTGCCGCCTCTAGTAGAGTCACCTGATCAACCACTGCTCGGACACCGAACAAGATCGGGATCGACACGGCTACCGCTGCGACCATCAACACTGTTCTTATGCTGCGTTCATTCCTCATGACACTTCCTCCTTAATCAGAGAACTGTTCAGGAATCGACAACCCACTGGCCACCGCTCAGTCTTGAGCTGGCGCTGCAGGCAACGCGAACACATAGAGCGCACTGCCTGCCCGTCGAAAGCGAGCACTGTCGTCCGGTTCCGTATCCGCCGTCACTTGGTCGTTACCCGTTCGCGCACTACCGATGATGGCGACATACTGCCGACCGTCCGGTCCGATGTAGGTGATGGGCGCATTCCGGAAGTCACTCCCGGTCCGGAACGTCCACACAATCTCGCCGCTCCGAGCATCGATCGCGCGGACCACGCCCTCGTTTGGACCGCCCTGGAACACTAGGTCCCCTCCAGTAGCCATGACCGGCGTGTTGTTAGCGGTCGTCCACTGGACCCTCCATACGGTCTCTCCCGCAATCGGGTCGTTGGCCTGCAGCTCTCCGACAACCTCCTCATTCGGAGGGCTCGGGGCCCGACCACCGCGCTCGCGTAGGGTATAGCGGTTACCGGGAACATACTCTCCCTCGACCATTTGAATAAGTCCGCAGGTATTTGACGTCGAGGTGTACACAAGTCCGGTGCGCGGCGAATACGCGTCGTTCTGCCAATTTCTGGCAGCGATTCCAGGACACCAGCCGACGGCGACATCTTCGGCGTCCGGCACGTAGTTCTGTCGATCCGCGAGGTCGGTGAACATCATCTTGTTGATGTCGTACCGCGGTCGGCCGGTTTCCATGTTGACCCCCGCGATGAGGTCGTTGTAGACGAACATCCAGGGCTCGACAATCATCTCCCCAGTGGCGCGATCGAACACGTAGAAGAACCCGTTCCTTCCCGGGTGAACCAGTGCCTCTCGCTGGCGACCATCGATCTCAAGGTCCATAAGTACCATCGCGCTGGGCTCGTCGAGGTCCCACTGGTCTTGAGGGGTTACGTTATATGCCCAGATCAACTCGCCGCTGTCGGCATCGCGGGCCAGAATCGATGCGCAGTAATTGTTCCGATAGCCGGTCAACCCGCCCTGCTCGTCCAGCTCGACGACGCCCCACTCTCGACGGTAGTCCGGATTCCACGGGCCGCAGTTGCTTGTGCCGTAGTAGAACAGATTCAGCTCCGGGTCGAACGTGAACCACCCCCAGACCGAGCCTCCGCCACGCCGCCAGGAATCGCCATACCACGAGTCGAGCGCCGGGTTGGCGATCCGATCGTCCGGGTAGAAGGGGTCAAAGCGGGGCCCGATGCCGACTTCGTTGTTCGGCCCCATGCTGTAGTAGCGCCATCTGAAACTACCAGTGTCGATGTTGTATGCAGTGACGTGGCCCCGTACGCCGAATTCCCCGCCCGCAACACCCACTATGACCTTGTCATTGACTACCAACGGCGGAGTACTCACCGTCTCGCCCATTGTGATGTCGGCGTTCTCAGCCCGCCAGATGACGTCTCCGGTCTCCGCATCGAGCGCAAACACCTGACCGTCAAGAGTGGCGAAGAAGATCCGACCGTCGGCATAGCTCAAGCCGCGGGTCTGCGCGCCGCAGCACGCACTCCTTACCGCTGTTTCCAAATCAGGAAACTCGGGCCGAAACTCCCACTTGATGACCCCTTGACGCATGAGGTCGAGTGCGTACACATAGTTCGGTTTCGGTGTCACGATGTACATCGTGTCGCCAATCACGAGTGGCGATGCTTCGTGTGAATCCTGGATGCCGAGTTGCATTGTCCAGGCCATTTCGAGGGTCTGGACGTTCTCAACGTTAATCTGATCCAGCGCGCTGTAGTTCCAGCCTGCATAATTGGCGTTGGGCATGACCCATTGCGATGGGTCGCTCTCCGCAGCCTCCTGGGCAACCGAAACTGCCGGCACGTTAAACACGCATAGAAGCAATAAGATACGAATCAACACTCTGGCACGCGAGTGGATTAGTAGGTTCACTTTGCACCCTCCTTGAGACTTCGTCCCGTAAACGCCTCCATCTCGCGGCATTGTGCCACTTTTTGAAGGGAACAGAAATGGGTTTATTGGAAATGATGGTGCACCATTCAGGAGTTCTGACCGGCTACCGCGATGGGCACGAACCGTTGAACCGCCAACCAGCAAGCAGTAGGATCGGCTCCTACAGTAATAGCGTGATATCCAACTGGGAGACCATAATGAACAAGCTCATCACATTACTGTTTGTCATGATCGGTTAACCCATCTTCACGGTGAACAGCCCAGCGGCGGGGACTTACTCACGAAACGGTTCCGCTACGTCAACCTGCACTTCAAACCGTCTAACGTCGCTGTAGGTGGCTGTGCCATCAATCCGAGAACCGCTCCGCGTTTGATACCGTTCTCGCATTTCCGTAGGCACCGCGTGACCCAGCTCAGAGTTGAATTCGTACGCGACAACGATAGTCGCATTAAACTCACGCGCCTCAAATCGTACTTCGCTCATCAACACTCCGCCCGTCCTCGATTCGATCCAAAAGCGACCCTGAGCAGGCATATTCCGACCATTACGCCCACTCACAACCGTCCACGGCCACGTTTCGACATACTCAACAACCCAGACATCCTCAGCGTTATCCATCTCCTGAAAATCCATACCAAGAGACGGTGACTCCCTCACTCCCCGTTTAAATGAGAATCGTGGTTTGTAGTCAGAGCTAAGAAACAGCAAAGCGAGCGTCGGCGTGTTGATAGTTCGTTCTATATCACCAAGGTTGTAGCGAGCACTCTCAGACAAAATACCTTGAATTTGACGCTCGGCTGACGGCGTGTCACTCAGGAACAACCGCGTAAGCCGGTCTTCTCGATCGCGTACCGGTCGACCATCCGTCTCAAACACATCACGAAAGCCAAAATGTCGCTCCGCACCCTCTGGTTGAACCAACAGGTAATCTGATCTCAATGTAATGCGTTCATACCCGTCGCTCTGGAACCCACCAAACCCACCGGTCCCGCGTGAGCTGACACGCTGCTCATACCGCTCTTCCATCACCACACCTTGCAACTGCACGTGCAGCGTATTTACAGACTCCGTCGAGCGCGACAAGACCTCAAGAAGAGTCAGTTCCTGATTGGTCCACAGGCCAGACCCAAGGAACATCACGGTCGCGAGCAGTACGTTCGTATACCCAGTCATAAATGGTTAAGCCCGCACCAAAGCCAGCAACGCCATTCACCTACCTTGCTCTCGCGTCTAGTTGTGGTGAAATGTTCAATGCTTAATGCAAAAAGGCCGACCCGACAATCGGCCTTTTTGGGATCAACTAGACGCTGCCGACTCTCAGGCGACCGTTACACGGACCTCTCTGGAATTAAGCAAGGTCGAAACGATCGAGATTCATCACCTTCTCCCATGCAGACACAAACTCACGTACGAACGTCTGCTCCGAGTTGTCACACGCATAGACTTCCGCAATGGCTCGGAGTTGGGAGTTCGAACCGAAGACGAGGTCGACGGCAGTCGCGGTCCACTTGAATTTACCTGTCTCCTGATCGCGTCCCTCAAACACATCCCCGGATGTTGAAGACGTCTGCCACTCGGTCTTCACGTCGAGCAGATTTACAAAGAAATCATTAGTCAACAACTCAGGCCGCTTGGTCAAGACGCCAAGTTCAGACTGTCCCGTGTTTGCATTCAGCACACGCATGCCACCGACCAGAACCGTCATCTCAGGCGCAGTCAACGTCAGCTTATGCGCCCGATCCACCAACAGTTCTTCCGCCGATCTTTGGTGGCCCGCGCCGAGGTGGTTACGAAACCCGTCCGCAGTCGGTTCAAGCACGGCAAACGAATCGACGTCGGTTTGCTCCTGCAATGCGTCGGCCCGTCCTGGCGAGAAGGCAACTTGCACGTCATGCTCGGCGTTCTTTCCAGCCTCCTCGACGGCTGCGCATCCACCCAACACGATTAGATCTGCGAGTGAGACCCTCTTCCCGTTGGACTGCGCGCTATTAAATGCTAATTGGATTTCCTCCAGTGTCTTCAGTACCTTTTTCAGTTCTACCGGGTTATTCACTTCCCAATCCTTCTGTGGCTCAAGGCATATGCGAGCGCCATTCGCCCCACCGCGTTTGTCGGTGCCGCGGAACGTCGCCGCCGACGCCCAGGCCGTCGAGACGAGTTGGGAAATAGACAGCCCTGATGCGAGTATTCTGCCCTTGAGGGCAACGACATCTTGCTCGCCAATCAATTCATGGCTAACGTTCGGGACTGGGTCTTGCCACAACTGTGGCTCCGCAGGAACCAGCGGCCCGAGACACCGCGTCCGGGGACCCATGTCGCGGTGGGTCAGCTTGTACCACGCCCTGGCAAAGGCGTCTGCAAACTCCACGGGATTCTCGTGAAAACGCTTCGAGATCGGCGCATAGGTCGGATCCATTTTCAACGCCAGGTCCGTTGTGAACATTATGGGGGCATGCTTTTTAGAGGCATCATGCGCATCCGGCACGGTGCCCTCGGCTGACGTAGTCGTGGGAGTCCACTGTGTTGCGCCGGCAGGACTTTTCACCTGCTCCCACTCGTAGCCAAACAGGTTGTCAAAGTAATTGTTGTCCCACTTCACCGGGTCGGTGGTCCATGCACCTTCCAACCCGCTAGTGATCGTGTCGCCGGCTTTGCCGCTGCCAAAACTGTTTGACCAGCCGAGACCTTGCTCCTCCAGCGTGGCACCTTCTGGGTCGGAACCAACGTGCTGGTCCGCATCGGCAGCACCATGCGCTTTGCCAAATGTGTGTCCGCCCGCAATGAGCGCAACCGTCTCCTCGTCATTCATCGCCATGCGGCGAAAGGTTTCTCGAATGTCCCTTGCCGCCGCGAGAGGATCAGGGGTGCCGTTCGGTCCTTCAGGATTTACATAAATCAGACCCATTTGAACGGCACCGAGGGGATCTTCGAGTTCTCGGTCTCCACGGTAGCGCTCGTCCGCCAGCCACGTGTTCTCAGGTCCCCAGTAAATATCCTCTTCAGGTTCCCACACGTCCGCCCGTCCGCCAGCGAACCCGAGCGTCTTAAATCCCATAGATTCCAGGGCGCAGTTGCCAGCAAATATCATTAGATCGGCCCACGAGATTTTTGAGCCGTACTTCTTCTTAATCGGCCAGAGCAACCGGCGCGCCTTGTCAAGGTTCACGTTATCAGGCCAACTATTGAGGCGTGCAGAGCGTACCGTGCCCGATGAGGCACCACCTCGGCCGTCACCAATCCGGTAGGTCCCTGCACTATGCCAGGCCATTCGAATAAAAAGCGGTCCATAGTGACCGTAGTCGGCCGGCCACCAATCTTTCGATGTCGTCATTACCTCGTCGACATCCTTCTTCAGCGCATCCAAATCAACTGTCTCAAACGCTGCAGCGTAGCTAAACTCGGCGTCCATAGGATCTGACAGAGAAGAGTTCTGGTGGAGCACTTTTAGGTTTAATTGATTCGGCCACCAGTGTTGGTTCGAAGTGGTTCCAACTGCTGTATGTTTATGAGATCCGCCCAACACCGGGCACTTTTTTTCGCTCTCCATCTACTCTCCAATCATGTTCTATATTTCTTACAACCTATCCTGATATACAAGGATACGGCGAAAACGCTCGCAAATCGAAGCAGAAGCCGTGCGAGTGCCCCTGGGAGGACCTCCGTTGGGGGTTGACCACTGCTACACTTCCATCATGAGTTCGAATTTGATCGTTCTCGACAGCATTGATGCACTCGACCGTACCATCGCGGCCTCAGGGGAGCACTTAGTCTTGTTGTTCAAGCACAGTGTCACGTGCGGTACCAGTGCACAAGCCCACGACGAACTTATCGCACATCTTAGTGAAGACCAACACAGCACCCAATACGCCATCGTTACTGTGCAAACCCATCGTAATGTGTCAGATGCCATCGAGACACACTTCAATGTTCGACATGAAACGCCGCAGGTGCTATTAATTCAAGAAGGCCGTGCCGTGTGGGAGGCGTCTCACTTCGGTGTTACCGCCGACGCCATTAACAACGCTATCGAGCAACACTCCTCTTAGTAACACTTCCACGGTCCAGTTGAAGAATCACTAGACTCGTAACACTTGATCCAACACCAAGACATCAATCTTACTGAATGAGAAGTTTTCTTTCATCAGATCATGAGTGCTCAAAAGAACGCAGGGACCCGGACGAGCACATAAGTGATATGCCCACCATCTGGGATCAGATAGCCATGAGGGGTTTTGGCTGGAATATGTAGTACGTCTCCGGCAGCGACAGGATACTCAGTGCCACCAGCAATACCACTCCCGAGGCTGCCACGACGGTTCAGCATCTCACCGCCGACCACCAGCATACCCGCACCACTCTTCACAAAAACAAGGTCGATAATATCGTCATGAATTTCAGGAACACCATCCGCATCCCGGTGGATGTAGCGAAATCGATGCGACCGCGTTGGACTCCCAAAATCCGCTAATGTCGCGCGCGCGGAACGATCCGGCCGAAGCTGACCGGTCAGCACCACATGCCGATTCTGAAGTTCTGATTCGCTCCAAATGGCAAATCCCGGAGGATCGAAGGCCAGCACTGGTGCATCGTCGGGCACAACCGCGTCAGTCAATGCCGGCAACCTGACTAGCACATATGTCACATGCCCACCATCGGGCACGAGATAGCGGTGTGGAACATTCGCTGGAATATGAATTACATCACCAGCGCCGACTGCATATTCTAGGCCTCCTTCAATGCCCGTTCCTCTATACTCACCGGCCCCTCCAGTTTGACCAACTAGTTCACCGCCGACGACCACACTTCCCGTACCGCTTTGCACGAAGACCACATCTTCAATAGCCACATGTTGTTCAGGAACACCGTCTGCATCGCGGCGAATAAAACGGATTCGATGCGCACCACTCGGGTTGCCGTACTCCGCTAGGGTCTCTCGCGCAGACTGATCAGCACGCATCTGTGTCGACAGGGCGACATTCCGCTCCGATAGGTCTTCTGCGCTCCACCTAAGAAATGCAGGTCCACTATCTTGAACAAATGGAAAAAGTAATGACGCCACAAAGACAACACGAACGGGAAGCATTAGGCCGACTCTTTGGAGACGTCTACTCCTCGATCAACTCGAACTGACGCCATTGCTGTAATTCGGCGCGGCGCGTGCGTTTGAACAGCACGCGAATGTCGCTGTAGGTCTCGTACTGAATCTGCCCCCAAGTGTCATCGATTACCGGTGACCGGTCCAGCGAGCCCCGTGCCTCGTAGATCGTGCCAAGGACTCCCCACCAAAGGGGCACCCGGTCAATCAACTCAAACTCCATACGGGCCACCTCGAAAGTCTCGGCATCGACCCACACCTGGCCTTGTGTGTTATTGAGGGCATGGTCGATATTCCGTCTGACCGGAAGATCGCCCTGTCGTGGTCGGAACGAGATCCGATGGGTTACGCGATTCCGCCACGCTTCTTCACCGACCAGCGTAAACACATACCGTTCCATCAACTGTTCGTTAAAGACGACTTCGTCTTCGTCCTCGTCCGGCTCGTTCTCCTCGTTCCGGATTCGCTGGAGTTCTTCACGGAATTCGGCCTCTCGCTCAGCTTCCCACCCCAACTCCTCGTCGCTCAACGAACGCCCGTTTATTGTGAGACGGCGGTTGTAGGGTGCCCCGTCAATCGGAAAGACCTCGTAGTTCCCTTGGTCGCTTTCCTCAACTTCCCCATCGCCGTCGAAACGGCGCACCTCCCGAGTCATCAAGCTACGTCGGCGGCTCCTGAAATACTGCTCCTCGTACCAAGCAAACCGTTCCAGCGCCTTTACGATTAGTGAGCGCCCCGCGGCATCATCGGCTGATAACCCGACGCCCACCCCAGGGCTCTCAACCACAAACAGTCCGATGATCAAAAGGAATAACAATCGAGGTGCTCGCATATGTCTTCCCAGACAGTTCGGTTGAATAGTTTCTCTAAAGAGTCGAATAAAACTTGATCGTGGCTGATTTATTCGCAATATCAATATCCCAGGTGACGAAATTTTGGTCCCCATTACTGCAGTTGTCCACAAAGAAGACCTTTAATTGTTGTTTGTCTCGTCTCCACGAACCGGCCAAGGTGGCCGTAATCATAGTGCCATCGTCAGTAATAGTTCGCGCATTACCTTCAAGTTCTCCAGCTTCACGCGCTTCGTCACTGGCCGTTAGATCCAGAGTTACAAACACTCTGCCGTATTTTCCGACATCACCCTCACAATTGAGTGACGTTCCACTGGCATCAACTGTCACAGTTGTAATGGCGACAGAGCCTTCACCGGTTGGTGTGGTCAAGTCCAAAGTGTCCTCCTAAATGTTGAGGTAAAGACTGCGTTTATTTAGCCCCGATCTTAGCAGGTGACATCATCCGAAAAGAGCAGAACAAACCTGACTCCTCATTGCAGATTAATAGCGAAACAGACGGTTGAATTTAATCACCAAGCCACGATTTCGTAGGTCGGTAACTCGATTGGGACGAAGGGGCGTCGTCGTGTGGTCTTCGGTGTAGACGACAAACAACTCGCTACCCGGACTGTATTCCCAACGAAATCTGAGGTTATTACTCACCGTATCATTTGCCGAATTGTATTGAATGAGACCGCTAAAAAACATCCTAGGGTTGAAGGCGTAGTTTAGCCGAGTCACTAGGAGATCTGTTCGAAATGATCCCCCCGTGGTGTCAATCCAATTGACCGAAATACTCGGCTCAATCGACAGTTGCGGTAACACGGCGACCCGTCCCTGACGAAACGCAAACGCGGTAATGTCACCATCAAAATAGCCACCTCTCTGGACGGATAGTTGGCCATTCACCCGCCGCTGTTCACCGATCGCATACGCCACCTCCACATCGGTAAAGTCGTAGCCACCAACCGGCAATCTGACATCGGGTGCAGGAGAAAAAGGACTGAGCAGCAGTTCATAATTGTCGTTGACCGTAACCGACAGTTGATCACTCGACTCGAACTGCGTATCGAACCGAACTTGGTTCAGACGCGTTTCGAGAACATTCGTATCGGCCATCAGAATATAGTCAATGGAACCCGTCAGACTGAATCGTCTGACCAAGTCAATCGATTCCGGTCGCGGACTGAAACGACCTTCAAGAAACGTTCGCCTGAAATTGTCCCGCCGAAGGAATCCAACATCCGGTACAAAGTTGTCCTCAATCACCAAGTGATCAAGCTGTAGACCATACCGGTCCGCACCATAATCAAACTGCGCTTGATAGCTCGAGTTCTCACCATTCAATCCTGGCATTTCTGTCCGCGCCACATAGCCAATCATGCTGAGGTTGTCATAAAAGGCGAACGTAGTGTCTAGGCCGTATGTTTGGCTGCTACCCTGCCCCATAGTCGCGACTGACCGATTTGTAAAAAGGGCGCCGATCGTGCTGCGCCTGAGGATGTCGCGCTTAAGGCGCAGGACCGTAAAGTTCGTTGATTCTGCTCCAGAGACGGACTCGTCTCCAGTCTGAATGCTCAGAGCGCCAACATCAAACTGGCCGACCTTCCCAGTCACGCGGCCACCGCCCAAAATGGGTACAACCCGACCACTAGCCAATCCAATTCGCCGGCTATAAAACAACGTCGGACTATTCACACCCCCGAAGACGCCGCCGGCACCACCGCGAAACCCGCCACCAACCCCACCGCGCGCAAATTCGAAAATGCCACGGCCTTCCAGAAAGAACTCACGTTTCTCAGGAAAAAATAGACTGAAACGCGTCAGGTTGACCTGCTGCTCATCAACTTCAACTTGGGCAAAGTCCGTGTTCACGGTAAAGTCCGCCGTCAGGTTCTGGGTGATGCCGTACTTCACGTCAAGCCCAACTTCCCCGTACCCGTGATTCTCGAGTTTCGGTGTCGCACTGCGGTCTGTCGTCAACCCTCCAATTCCGTATGGCTTGATTTCAAGATTTCGGCTGACCGGCGGCACTTCAATGCCAACCAATGTTCCCGCAGCTGAGACACGAAAAATCCCTGATGACCCTCTTCCTCCACCTGCCGAAATCGGGAGGCGGGTTAGATAAACCCATTCGTTTTTCCGCCGAATCGACCGACGGAGTTGCACGCCCCAAATCTGGGGCGCCCCAGACCGATAACGGAGTGTCTTGAATGGAATTTCCATCTCTGCCGTCCAGCCACCCTCAAACCGACCGGTGCGTACATCCCAAACCGGATTCCAATCCGAATTGGGATTTCCCTCGTTGGTGAACTGCTGGTCTGCACGTGCTCCGAGGGGATTGGTGTAAAAATTAAATCCATTCCGCCGATCATAGAAGGTGTCAAAAAAGGCCGTAAAGGTATCGTTTTGTCGCAATTGACTGGTATCACGCCGCATCTCATTAGCGATCCACTCACTTTCCGGCGCCGAATCCCACACACGTGCCGATACATAGACATTCGTCTCATCGAACATAATCCATGCTTCGGTGCGCTCGGTCGCGGCGGCCCCTGGGTCCGGCACCTGTTGTATAAAGTCCGTGATCGCCGGAATGCTCTGATATACCGGTTCGTCTAACCGTCCATCCAGCACAATACCTGCCGAAAGCTTGATCGCGCGGACTGTTGTACGCCCTTGGTCGTCACGTCGCATGACATCAGGTTCTATTGGTGGGAGCGGACCATCAACTAGACTCGCGTCAGGCCGGTCACTGTTAATGGTTTCAGCTACGGTGCCAGGTGGATGTCTCCGCTGATCAGAAACAGCCTGGTCCGATTGAGCGAGAACCCGATCTGGGTTAACTGCACTCACCACAATAATCAAAAAAACGGACGACGCTCTCAGAAAATCCGTGCTCACCGAAGGGTAATACTACTGGACCTAGTCGATATTAATGTGTCAATCCGAAATGAAACAGGTAAGCGATATCACTGCG
This sequence comes from uncultured Vicinamibacteraceae bacterium, assembly GCA_964634175.1. Classification (GTDB taxonomy): domain Bacteria; phylum Acidobacteriota; class Vicinamibacteria; order Vicinamibacterales; family UBA8438; genus CAUZIB01. Next base: position 1,496 of record CAZWIL010000012.1, on the reverse strand, counting down.
GACACCCCCACTCAGCCACGTGACGCTGTTCATTCATGGTAACTTGACACACCACAATTTGCAGAATGGTTCAGCTAACTAACAACTAACTGTGTCCCGAAAAGTACGATTCAGAACGCAGATAAATGATCACTCAAAGGGTATGCCATGAGTAGCCACACAAGAATGACACCAAGCGAAGCCTTCGTCGAAACACTGGTAGCTCACGGCGTACGTGACATCTTCGGCATTGCTGGATCCGCCTATATGGATGCTATGGACCTATTTCCAGCAGCTGGTATTCGTCTTATCTCGGTCGCCCACGAACAGAACGCTGCGCACATGGCAGACGGATACTCGAGAGTGACTGGTCGTCACGGCGTTTGCGTCGCGCAAAATGGGCCAGGCGTGACCAACTTTGTAACCGCAATTGCCGCCGCCTACTGGGCTCACTCTCCCGTCGTTGCCATCACTCCAGAGGCCGGAAGTATGACGGCGGGCCTCGGAGGGTTTCAAGAGACAGACCAGCTTCCTATCTTTTCAAAGATTACCAAGTACCAAGCACATGTTAATTCGCCTGCTCGAATCGCCGAACTGACCCATCGGGCCATGACCATTGCTTTGCATGAACGGGGACCAGTCCAAATCAACGTACCTCGTGACTACTTCTACGGTGAGATCGATGCCTCTATCGCCCCACCGCAACCACTTGAGCGTAGTGCCGGTGGGTCGGACTCGCTGGACAAAGCTGCCGCCATGCTCAACGACGCAAAATTCCCAGTGATCATTGCCGGTGGCGGCGTGGTCATAGCAGACGGCGTGACGCCGCTCACAGCCTTGGCCGAACACCTGTCCTGTCCAGTGGTCACGAGCTATTTGCACAACGACGCCTTCCCTTCTAGTCATGACTTGGCGTGTGGACCACTCGGATACCAAGGATCAAAAGCCGCGATGACTCTTTTGTCCAAAGCTGATGTCGTTCTGGCCCTCGGCACTCGACTCGGCCCATTTGGGACCCTGCCACAATATGGAATCGATTACTGGCCAACTGCTGCCAAGATCATCCAAATTGACACAGATAGTCGAGTGCTCGGACTAGTAAAGCCGATCGAGTTAGGTATTTGTGGCGACGCAGCGTTGGCTGCCAACGCGCTGCACGGCCGTCTACAATCTCGCCACGCTTCCCCAGAGATACACACCGACCGTCTTCAAAAAATCATAGAACAGAGGATTCTATGGGCTGGAGAACTCGCAGATAAAGCCAAGTCGTCTGATTCCGATGCCGAGCGGATCGATCCGAGAACCGCACTGACGGAGCTCGCCAAGGCTATGCCGGCACGCGCCATGGTCTCAACCGACATTGGCAATGTCTGCTCAGTTTCGAATAGTTACCTAAACTTCGAAGAACCCAAAAGTTTTCTCGCCGCCATGAGTTGGGGAAATTGTGGCTACGCGATGCCCGCCGCCATGGGTGCCAAGGTGGGACAGCCGGATCGACCGGCTATCGCCTATGTTGG
>CAZWIL010000011.1:16497-26819 GCA_964634175.1 uncultured Vicinamibacteraceae bacterium | reverse complement strand
CGAGAACGGGTATCCCCATTCTGCAACTACGTATCCATAATCCCTTTTTGGCAATCAGAACGCTGCGTGCTGGCCAGCTCATGGCAGTTCCACCAGTACCACGAACAGATTTATTCACCCAGGCCGATCAGGAAATTCGATACATTACGAGAAAGGGTGATAATTACTTCAATTTGGCATTCACATTGGATGTGGAGCTTGACGTCTTGCGTGACACCAACGGCCTTTGGCGTCTACAAACACTTCCCCATGGACAGACGCTGATAATTCCAGTGGCATGGGAGGGTGAACACGACCAATACGTAGTTCAATCAGGAGACACCCTGAAAACGATCGCTGACGAGAGAAATTCTGAACCTTGGCGCATCATTAGAGACAATTACCTCTTTCAGAACCAATCCATCAACACTGGAATGCTGCTAAAAGTCCGCCCCGAAAACCCGCAACCAACTTACAACACACACCGCGTGGTTCGCGGAGACACATTAGCTGCTCTGGCCAGGCGTTACGGCACCACTGTTCAGTCAATCCAAGCGGCCAACCAGTTAGGTCGGAACACCACAATCAGGATCGGACAACAGTTGCGGATACCAACCCAACCCTAAGGTTAACTGCCGATTGCCAGCGCAACTAAAACCTACTTGGGCTGCGGCACCACTCGTATATACGGAAGCGGTGATTCCCATCCGTCAGGATAGGTTTCCTTTGCTGCTTCGTCCGACACGGACGGTAAGATGATCACATCATTACCCTGTTGCCAATTCGCCGGTGTCGCCACTTTCTTCGCTGCAGTCAATTGACATGAATCAAGTAAACGAAGAATTTCATCAAAGTTTCGACCAGTACTCATCGGATAGGTCAGCGTCGCCTTGATTCTCTTGTCAGGACCGATCAGGAAGACTGACCGCGCGGTAGCGTTGTCAGCAGGGGTCCGTCCTTCACACGTATCACCCGCATCGGCCGGTAGCATGTCGTACAGCTTTACGACCTGTAATGTTGGGTCTCCGATCAGCGGATAGTTGACGGAATGGCCTTGTGAGGCCTCTATATCCTTTGACCATGCCTCGTGGTTACTGACGGCATCGACACTAATCCCCAGCACTTTGCAGTTGCGCTTCTCGAATTCAGGTTTCAAACCTGCGACAGTCCCCAGCTCCGTCGTACACACCGGAGTAAAGTCCTTTGGGTGAGAGAAGAGGACCGCCCACCCATCGCCTATCCAATCATGAAATGTAATTGTCCCTTCGGTTGTTTCGGCCGTAAAATTCGGCGCCTCATCATTGATCCGCAGTGCCATGGTGTCTCCCTTCAAACGTATAACTCTATCTTACCTTCTGGTTTATCTCGTATATGTCGTGCCAATTCAGAAACGTCAGGCCACTTCGGAAGACGTTTTGCTAGCAATGTCCAGATACAACAAGCGATAGACGTACGAGCAACTGATTACCCTCAAACTGACAAAGTTCTACACTGAACGAGTGCAGAGATTTAATTTCTTCGTTTCAATCACCGGTTAAAAATTAGCGACAAGCGCAAACGTCAGTAAATTATCAAATGTCTCTAATGCTGAAAAAACAGTGTCGCCGGTAAAACCCCCATCATTTCCAATCAACGGAAGTCCCACAAGAGACGGTTGACGATCATAAAGAACCTGCCAACTGACCTTCAAGGCCAGACGATTGGTCATACCAACCGCAATAGCATTAACAAGATCAACACGTAGATCGGCCAATTCGACAAGATTTTCATCAGTGACAAGCACACTGGTAAAAGTCGTGCTCTCCGTAATGGCTTGCCGATAGTCGTAAGATGCCTGGAAACCAGCAAATGTATTCACGGCACCAACAACACGCACGACATCATCTTGAAGGGTGTAACTCAGTCCGTAGGTGGTTTTAAAGACCGACCGGTCTCGGTCAACCCATGTATTGCCTACGCCTCCTCCTCCAAAATAGCGGTTTTGGATACCAGCGAACGTGTTGCGCTCCCATCCCATGGCACCGTACCAAAACATACGAAGATCAAGGTTGCGTTCATACCGCCCACGTCCATCAAACTTTTCGGCCGTCAACGCCGTTGTTGACTCCTTTATGATTTGAAAGCTTGATGGTGAGGCGCCGATTGCTTTGCGTGTAAATGTCGTTGACTCAGTTCGCACCGCTCCCACATCTATCAACAGTTCAGAACCGTCCCACGTCCGAACGATCTCGTTTCTGAATCCCAGCGTACTTGTCTCTGTGTTACCAGCAGTCAAAACCAACGTCAGTTCTGCCTCGCCGGACCAACCCATTTGACTATCCCCACCCTGCGCAAATACGGTCGTGGTAGTTAGCACCGAGAACACCATCACAGCTATGGGTAAAACGGTCGCGAGCCCTCTGTCATGGGAATGAATAACTCGTTTCGCTGATAAAAGTCCGCTAAAAGACCTCTTGTTGGCGCTCAGTGCTGTTGGAAACACCGGCCAACTCATCAGCGAATTTCTCAATGTGAAGAACACCTTCCGGCAGCCATGAAACACGGCCGCCGGAAGGCGCAAAACCCTTTGCAATAGACGACCCTCGGATAACAATCGAACGTCGTCACGGTCTCGGAATCAGTTATCGAGAACCTTCTTGTGTCTGCGCTTCAGCCTTCTCTAAAGCTCGCGCACCAGCCAGGATACCCTCCATCCCAATATTTCCTTCATGACAGGCATATTCAAACACCGCGTCTTCCGACTGACGAAGTGGAATCATAGCGGTCCAAGGCGCATCCCAAGTCGAAGGATCATTCACTGAGACTTCATACTGAAGCACATCTGGAGCAACACGTGTGAAACGCTCGGTAATCTCCAGGTTCTCTCCAGCCCCCATAAAATAACTCTTGGGCGAATAGTTGCGAGTTTCAACTACTAATGTATCGCCGTCCCAATGCCCTCGTGAATCACCAAGCCACTGTCGAATGTCTGAATCGATATGCGCGCCACCATCCAACGGGATAATCCGCGCATCGTGAGCCATCTCCATCAACAAGACAACGTGGGTATCCGATTGAAAAACTTGATAGTAGCTGTTATACCCAGCACCAAGACGTGGGGTGCCAAAACTGACACATCGCTCACCCAGACTTCGGTCATCGGTCCACCGAGCATGGATACCTCGGCGAGCACTTCGGTCATCCACGCGAGCTTGTCCTTCAGCAGTGACCGATGGCAGTCGGCCACTCGGAGGGTCAGTGATCAATGACGTGCGTGTGTCCCAGTCACGTTCAACGAGCCAAAACTGGTTGTAATTCCCTGTGCCAGAGTCACTTGACGAAAAACTCTGCGCCTCAGCCAACGCAGCGGCAAACACGCTGTCGCCGAATGCCGCGTCACCAGAGTCTTGGGCGAAGAGTTCCCCTGCACGAGATTGGATAGAAGCAAGCTCTTCCTCTGTCAGATGCTGGCGGTCGCCAAGAATCTCAGGCCGCTGAAGAGGAGTCGCATTGTTGTTCGCCCACACACCTTGCAAATCTGGATGACCATCCACTGTCCGTGGTGCGGTCCAGCGGTTCCCAGAATCTTGCGAAAATGCCGGAGCGACAATAGAAATTCCAACAAAGAACACAGCAAGACTAACGACGCCGAAGGATCGAATCTTCACAGGTAACCTCCTTGCAAATCGTATTAACCGAAAGCATAGCACCGGTCTGAAGCCGAAGCTAGATCGTCACATAAATCCTCAAATAGTCAGCTCAATGCCTCAGTCAGACTACTCTTCGACATGAACCTCGGCAATCGCGATGCCGCTTTCACCAGCCACAGCGTAGAGAAGAAAGATTCGCCCAGATTCCTCGAAGATCGCAGGGTCGCGCAACTGATTCACATGGCCATAAGCGGTACTGCGCACGGACGGCTCAAGAGGTGCATCCGCTCCTTCCCACGCATAGGTCGGTCGCAAAACCTCAATCGGGTCAGTCTCTTGCCACGACATCCAGTCACCAGAGAGGTCAAGACGACTGAGATACACGCGCTCTGGCACATCACCTACCTGTGTCCAAAAGACAAACAAGGTGTCCTCTCTCTTCAGTAAGCCCGCGTGACGCATATTCCGATTGAAGAGCAAAGGACCAGTCTGAAAACCGTTCAGTGGATCGGAAGACCGATAAAACTGTCCTGGCATAGACATCGCATACGTATCACCCTGATGTTCAAACACCCTCATATACGTTCGACCGAGCACCTGAGGCTGCGCCTCAAATATGAGCCCATCAGAGGAAATGGCAACCCGTGACACTTGCCGGCTCACATCCTCAAGACCGTGGAAATACATCACCACCCGCTGGTTCGCGTGATCAACATGAACGTCAGGCGACGCAATGTGGGGCGTAGTTACCTCGGTCAGAAGGTCATGTGAGATCGACGATCCGATCACCACGCGTGACTGCCTATTGACGCGTATTTGCTCGAGTTCCTCAGCGGATACCGTTGGTGGAACTGTCAAGAAGTGCGATTCTTCAATTTTGAGGCTACCGGAGGGATGAATGTGCCACGGACCCAACAGGTCGTCCGCATAGGCTAATCGAATGTAACGACCCTTGTGATCTGCAAAATACAGATAGTAAGTCCCTAGCGGATCCTCAACCCAGTCTGGTACACGGATGAGCGACGGACCTTGAATATTCTGACCTATGGTCGGATGGAGTGACGGCGTAATGATCGGTCGATCAAGTAACCGTTCAACTCGTACCGGAGAATTGCCCGTCTGTTCCGCAGTCAGTGGAACACAGACCATGACGAAGACTAAGCACGTAAGGACGACCCTGAACAACGCCATTACCTCTCTCGGTCTTTGAGCAAACATCTTACGTCTGCGCTCCACACCAAAGATATCTATTTCTTTGGGCATTCCGGTTAATGCGTGACCGCTACATTGACATAGCCAGTCGTCCAGCAGCAACTAACGGCACATCAATCTGACACAACGGGAGCCTCACATTCCGCCTCAAGAACCTGCCTCGGCGGAAACTGATCAAAAGATGCACCCTCGGATGCAGCCACCAATAGTGCGGCCGTTAGGAACTCAGGATTAAACGGTGTTCCTCCGCTATTCCGCGAGTGTAGTAACTCACTGACTTTGGCGCGAAACTCGTAAAATTCAGGAAAATCGAAAAGCACAAAAAATAGCTGCTGTTCTCGTCCTACAGACGTGCGATAGACAGACATGCAACGCGGCTGCATCGTTGTGTTTTCAAGTCCAGCCGCCTGTGCCAGCTGCATCAATTCTGCAAGCGACACCGCGCCCGACAGCGCAGCATTAAACTCCCCCCGCAAAATCAATGGAATCGCAGGGGTGGCCGGTGTTGAAAACGATGCCATCGCCCGTTGAAACACCTGATCAAAAAGAACCATCGACAGCGTAGAGGGCGGGCGCAGTGAAAGGATCGCTCCGCTAGAGCCTTGCGCAGGCGTCAGTTCAATTACCCAGTCTTGCAGATTTTCCGGATGGATCGTGTACGGCTCAGAAGACACGTTGCGAAGCGTGGCAGCAAAAAGCATGCCGAGCCCCACCAAGACGCCCAGGACGACAATCGATCTGACAAACAAACTACGCTTCGCCATCTGCTCTTGTAGGTTGCTCTATCGTTCACTTTCCAAATAGGCCCGAGAGGCAGCAGCATCCATCAAAGGCACCACTTTGTCCGGGTCCGCGCGAACCATTAGATACGTGATATGGTCGTCAATCTTGGTAAATTCGTGGCCAGTACCCGCCGGAATCACAAAAATGTCTCCAGCTTTAAGTTCATTAATGACCCCGTTGCGAACATCTTCTGCATTGTTCCCAGGACCATTGAGAAACATCACCGCTCGGTTATCAGGCGGCCTGCGCTGTTTGTTAACCAAGTCAGGACTAGTTAACACCGTGCCGGCTCCACTCAACACGTAGTACACCTCAGTCACTAAGTCGTGCTCCGCAACACGCCCACGTCGCTCAGTCAGTTGACCTCGATGGGCAACAGCAATTTGAACGTTGGTTTTTCCAACATCCAAGGATCGAACTTGCTGGTCGACCAAGCCAGACGTTTGCCCCAATTCGGCATATTCCTCTATCTCTTCAGCCGAAACATATGTCGCCGGGCACATATCACAGGACGGTTGAACATCCTGTGCTGACAATCTCCCGAGAACGAATGAAAACAAAACCACTGCAAGAACAGGTACCAAAGTACGCATGAGACCTCCTGTTTTAAACGTCTATGCCCTACCGCAGCCCTCGCTGCGTCACTAGGTAAGTAGCAAAACTGGCAAGCCAGTGACCGCCTTCGTAATGCCGTCCCGTTACTGATGCCAGTCCCGCCACCCGATGGTCCTGAGCGCTCTCATTAAGAGCCCTCCGCCGTCGGTCGTCAAGAGGCAGGCTCGACTCTATTCCCTCAAGCATCCAAGCTCGACTGAGATTCAATCCATCAAGATGCGCCAGCTTTCCGTCAGTTGGATCTGTGACAATTTCCGGTTTCAACCATGGCGCTGCGTCACTCTCAACATCATTCGGAATATCCGGCAAAAAAGCCGTCAACCACCGTGAAAATATTTCTGGCGATTGGACGCGGCGCATCAGGTCGGCCTCCGCTAGACACGGCGACAGAAAGTCCTGCCCTGATGGCTCATACCGCAGCGGGCAATCCCGATCATTCTGGTAATAGCTATCGATTCTGGAATGCAACAACTCCACCATTGCGACATCACCAGCGACGTTTGCCCAGTCCAATATCAAACCAAAAGCGAACGCCGTCTGTGAATGTTCCCCCACGCGAATCGGATAACTCAAATTCGGAAGCCACTCCTTGACCCGTTGAGCTCCGAGGGTCTCTAACGGGGCAAGCGCCGCCAGCCACCCCTTTGCCTCGTCATCGTCCCATTCCCGCAGTTCGGCAGCCAGTTGAAGCAACCAAGCCAAACCGTAGGGCCGCTCGAACGTGGCCCGCCCGTCGGCGGACAGATAGGCGACCTCTGCCTTGATGTTCGTATTCGTTAAACTGCGAGCTAATGCTCGACGTGCGTCGGGAACAAACGTGCCATCTGGAAGTACCCGGGCCAGTCGCGCAAGCAGCCAATGCCCATGTACAGACGAGTGCCAATCGAAGCATCCATAGAACGCCGGAGTCAACTCTCGCGGAGTTCGCGCGTCCGTATCACCATTGAGAACATGCGAAATCTTGTTAGGGTACTCTCTCTCGACACAATCAAGGGCAAGCCGTGCAAAACGACCAGCTAAGTCAGCATCAATGACTTGACTAGCAGCAGTGCCTTCCACAGTGACCATCATCACAACCAGTAAACTTCCAACAGTCCAGCGCCCAATCGACTCACTCCAGAGCACCAGTTTCTCCCTTCGCAACGTCGATGATTAATCGCGTCAGCAAATACAGCCGTGGGCCTATGGAAGCAAGTTCGACATACTCCGCATTGTTCGAGTGCGCACCGAACCCTTCAAGGCCCATCCCTTCAATGACCGGGGCTTCTGTCTCTAGTGCGGCAAACGCCGCATCGGTCCCGCCCCCAGAAGCTTCCTCGTTCACAGTCAATTCTCGACCTATTTCTCGATAGATACGCTGCGCGTGCCGCGCAAGCGCCCGAGATGTATCGGTTGCTTTAAGCGGTGGCCGACGACGTTCGAAGATTAAGTCCAGCTCCGTGCCTTCAATAAGTTTTCGAGTAACCCGCTGATTCACCTCAGCCTCAATGCGGTCAAAATCTTCCGTCGACAGTGCGCGTACATCCGCGGTAGCCTGAGCCTCAGCCGGAATCACGTTCCGTGTGTTACCGGCTTGCGCGATGGTCCAGTTCATCTTCAAACCCGTCGACGGATCTGAAAGGTCACGGGTTTGCATCATCTGGTGAGCTAGTTCGTAAAGTGCGTTGCGACCCTGTTCCGGAGCTGAGCCAGCATGGGAGGCACGTCCACGTACTGTCAGCTTGAACGCACCGATTCCTGAGGTCGCCAATCGGACCCGATCACGACCACCGCCCTCGCAAGAAAACACGACGTCATGTTCGCTACCAAGTCTCGTTATTAACGACCGTGAACCCGGAGAACTCACTTCTTCATCTGCATTAATCAAAACCGTGATGAGTCCATAATCGCGAAAGTCTAGCGCGTTGAGTGTGGCTAACGTATGGATGATCAGGGCAACACCGTGTTTGTCATCAGCAATGCCCAAGCCGAAAGCTCGATTGTCCTCAATTCTGAACGGCTGCTCAGCAAGCATGCCCTTGAGATAAACCGTATCCATATGTGCCAAGAGCAGGATTCGCCGACTCCCCGCGCCCCGAAACCGAGCAACGACGCTTCGCCCTATCTGGTCAGGCGTATCCTGCATCGAATAAACATCGGCCGGATCCACAAATTCAACATCGCCTCCCAATTCCTCTAACCGACCGCCGATGACACCGGCAATCGTCGAAAGTCCTTCAAAATCACGACTTCCTGACTCGATCGAAACAAGTTCTTTCATGGTCTCGATCAACGGCCCCCGCTGGCGTTCTACCTCTTCTAAAACTGGTCGCCCAACCTGAGCGTGAACCGGCCAGACCACTAGAAGGGAAACACCTAGCATCATCGAGGCGATAGATCTCATATCGACTGTCTCTCAAGAAAAATAGGAAGAATAGAGTGAGTCTATACGACAATCACCCAATACTGCGGCGACTCGCCATGTATGATACGAAGCATGGTTGCCAATTGGTTCGCCGCCGGCGCGGTGACGTGTGGATTAGGGGTGCTCCTAGGAGCTTTCGGTGCCCACGGACTCCGAGGCCGCGTAACACCTGAGATGCTGGCCGTTTTCGAAACTGGCGTGCGGTACCACTTGGTCCACGGGTTGGCACTACTGGCGGTAGCCTGGGCCACGACACGGTGGCCGAACACATGGATTTCTGCCTCGGGCTGGCTATTTGTGGCGGGAATCGTGGTTTTTTCTGGAAGCCTGTACCTGCTGTCCATCACCGGTGTTCGTTGGCTCGGCGCCATCACTCCAATTGGAGGTCTTTGTTTCGTAGCGGGATGGCTCATCCTTGCTCTCAGTGCGATGCGTACACCTTAAAAAAAGACTACCGGTAATTCTTGACACCCCGTCTAGGCAGAGGTAAAACCGATACCGTATTCTGTAGCACCGATAAGGAGAAACATGCGAAAACTTTCATTACTTACGATGGTGATTGCCCTAGCAGCGGCGTCAACGTCTTTAGCTCAAGGTCCGGGGGCTGAGCCGGTTGAACCGTTCAAAGTTGGCACCTTCGATATCCACGGTGTACCACATGTCGGGGTTGTCCTCAGGGACTCCCTGGTAATCGACATCGAGGTCGCGAACATGGCACTGGAAGCGAACCCGGAGTATCCACATGTACCAATGCCGGAAGACATGCTGGAATTAATCGGGCGCTATGACTACGGTCTCAGATACCGGCTGTATGAAATCGTCAACGACACCATCGGCAACAACCGACTCGCTGGAAGCAGTCGTGCCGACTACGTCTACGACGTGTCTGAGCTTCGCATCCGGCCCCCGATCATGTACCCGGGCAAGATGATGAACGCGGCGGTCAACTTCTATACCCACGCGTGTGAAGGCTGCACCTCTGAGGAACTTGCGGAGCGGACGCGGGAACGGCAGGAGGATCGGGGCGTGCCCTATCTCTTCCTCAAGCCGGGCCGCGGCGCGGTCATCGGTAGCGGCGACGACGTCGTGATGCCCTACGGCCGTGACCGGATCGAATGGGAAGTCGAAATGGCTATCGTATTCGGCCGCGCGGGCAAATACATCTCCGCGAGTCGTGCATACGACCACGTGTTCGGCTACATGGTCGCCATGGATATATCCGATCGTGGCGGGCGTCCGCCCGGGGGCTACGGCACCCGCTCGGACTGGTTCGTCGGCAAGGGCCATGACACGTTTGCACCCCAAGGTCCGTGGATTGTTCCCAAGGAGTTCTACGGCGATCCGATGGAGCGTCTACACCAGAGCCTCGTTATCGACGGCGTGACCGTCCAGGAGGCCAGGGCGGGAGACATGATCCACAACATCCCGGAACTAATCGAGTATGCGTCGTCACTGATCACGTTGTTCCCTGGTGACGTTCTCCAAAGCGGGACGTCCGGCGGAACCGGCGCCGGCCGCGTCGAGCGAGCGACAGGTTCTGGCTACCTGCAGGCGGGCGAAACGATCACCGCAAGCATCGAGGGAATAGGGACGCTGACGCACAAGGTCGTTGCTGAAGAGAGCATACCGGACGACCTATCCGGCGCTCAGTTGCCGCCGACTAGCAGCTACCGCGACTAAGTTATTGAACAGGGCGCCAA
>CAZWIL010000011.1:0-16397 GCA_964634175.1 uncultured Vicinamibacteraceae bacterium | reverse complement strand
CTGGACTACGTGGCCTTTTCTCACATGCATTTTGACCACGTTGGGGCAGCCAACGACGTGTCTGGCGCGACATGGCTCGTCCAGCAGGTCGAACACGAGGCAATGTTCGCAGACCCCATTAGCGTCCCCGCGACTCAACCGGACCTCTATGAAAACCTGCGTGACACCGAGCACATCTTGCTCAACGGAGACCACGATGTTTTTGGTGACGGACGGGTTCGTATTCTCTCGGCACCAGGACACACCCCTGGCCATCAGGTGCTGTTCCTCGACTTGGCCGAGACCGGTCCGCTTGTGCTCTCTGGAGACTTGTATCACTTCAGACTGAGCCGTGAAGAACGGCGTGTGCCGGTTTTTAACGTTGATGAACAGATGACACGAGAGTCGATGGAGCGAGTGGAATCGTTCGTCGCTGAAGTCGGCGCGACCTTCTGGATCCAACACGAACTTGCGTTGTTTCAACAACTCAACACCGCGCCGGCATACTACGAGTAGTACAAAAATAACCTTATCGTGGTTACGGCGTTGGCCTATGTAATACTTTGAGTCGACGGCGGTCACCGGATGTCAGTGGGAGAAACGAGCCGTCATCAATGACCTGGGCGTCTTGGCATGGACTGCACATCAGCACCTTAGGGTCGTCGTGATGTGTCAGTCCCAAGGCGTGACCTAATTCGTGTGCCATGATGTTCGGTGTAAATGTCTGCGCAGGAACCGCTACGAAGAACGCAGTTGACTGACCCAGCGGCCATGCGAACGACATGGTCGGTTGGCCGGATAGAAACACCACCACATCAGCGTCAAGTTGCTTGAGTTCGCCCGGCTCCTTTGGCCCGGGCCCACCCGGTGACAGCCTGCCGGCCTGCTGCCACACCTGTCGCGTATAGTTTTCAAGAACACGTGAGCTATCAGAAGTTGTGGTCAACGTCGTCTCGATCAATCGTGTTGAAAGCTCAAGTTCCTCGAAAGTGCGGTTCCAAAACACAATCGCCTCGTAAACAATTTCGGCGCGATCGAGCGTGTCTGGCGCCGATAGAATTACAACGCGATGCCGATTTGGTGGTTGTGCTAAAGCTACGGACCACTCACCCATTAAGGGCGCAATTAAAACCACGACCAGCAGCAGTTGGTATCGAGCTCGATTCAATCTTCTTTCCAAGGATTTGTGGCAAACACTGCAAGCTCCGGCCACAGTGTGCGTCTCGTCGTACTCAATGCCGCCATGATGGTATCGGCAATATCGTCCGCATATAGTTTATTGGGATTGTTTCTGCCTGTCCGTCCACCCCAGTCTGTCTGAACCTCGGACGGGCACAAGCTGATGACACGGATACCGTAAGGGCGAAGCTCGGCTTGCCAACACTGGCTGATCCCTCTCAACGCCCACTTGCTACCGGCATAGGCGGTTCCCGTCTTGTAGCCTTTCATCCCTGTTGTGGACGCTATATTGACAATGTCCCCGGACTGCTGGGTCTTCATCAAGGGCACCACTCGATTGGATAAATCAACCACGCCAAAAACATTCGTCGCAAATAGTTCCCGCATCCGTTCCACATCAAAGTCTCCAATTTCGGCCTGATAGGGAAAGGCAGCGTTGTTTACCAAGATGTCAATTCCGCCCAACTGACTGACACAGGTTTCAACTACCCGTTCGTTGTCATCACCAACGGACACGTCGGCACGAACACCAACTGCACCAAATTCCTGCGCGACAGCAGCAATGCGAGCTTCGTCTCTGCCGGTAAACACCACTTCATGACCAGCAGTGCGCATTTTTCCCACCAATGCCGCTCCAATCCCTTGACTACCGCCTGTAATAAGCACTCGTTGCATCGACATTTCAACTCCCTCAAAGCATTAATTTAAGTCTCAGCATACCGCACCACCGGAGATCAAACCGAGTGGGCATTCGATCGAAGCCCACTCGGTTTTCGGCACATCACACCCGTACAGCGTACGTTACCCAGTTCCGGGATATTATTCCTTCTGATTTCGATCTTCTTCTTTGAAACGAGGTAGCTCCGATGAACGTTAGGCACACCTCTGGTATTAGCCTGATCGTCGCATTGTTAAGCTGTTCGATATCGACTGTGGCCTTGGCTCAGAACGGTGCACCCGCCAACGGCGAATGGCCAACTTACGGCGGCGACCTCGGCAGCACAAAATATTCCCCACTTGACCAACTTGACCGCAATAATTTTTCGGATCTTAAAATCGCGTGGCGCTGGACATCTGCCGACGGTTTTCTCGGACTGACGATGCCTGATGGTAGCGAATGGTGGGCTGACTCGCGCGTCATCTTTGAAGAACTGAACCGGCGAGATCCAAACCTGTGGCGCGGCGGTCTTCCGCCAACCATCACTAACTTTAAGGCAACGCCAATCATGGTAGGCGGCCGCCTTTTTATCAATATGCCGACCTCGCAAGCGGCCTCGATTGATGCACGAACCGGAGAAACTCTCTGGGTCTACAACCCCAAGACTTACGAATCTGGTACAACAACAATGAGCGCTCGTTGGAACCAGCGCGGCGTGGCTTACTGGTCGGACGGTCCAGAACGTCAAGATGAACGGATTCTCTTTGGTACCGGTAACGGCTATCTCATCTGTGTCGACGCAAAGACGGGTCGACCATGTCTCGACTTCGGTGACAGCGGTTGGACCGACCTAGTCGCCGACCTCCCCCGGGCCCAGCGAGGTGACCGGGACTGGCTAAACGCGCTGCTCTACTCGGTGCAATCACCACCCTTTGTCGTCGGAGACACAATCGTGACACCGTCTTCGATCTCGTCGTATAACATCACGAAAGAGGCACCACCCGGGTGGATGCGAGGTTTTGATGTAAGAACCGGCTCTACGAACTGGACGTTTCACACAATTCCCCAAGGCGATGAGTTCGGGAACGACACGTGGGCAGGAGACTCATGGCGGCACACGGGAAAGGTCGGAGTCTGGACAATGATGAGCGCCGACCCGGAACTTGGCTACATCTACCTTCCGACCAATACACCCGCACCGGATTATTACGGCGGCCACCGTCTAGGCGACAATTTGTTTGCTGAAAGTATCATCGCGCTGGACATCGCCACCGGCGAACGAGCTTGGCATTTTCAGGCAGTACACCACGGGCTCTGGGATTACGACTTCCCTGCGGCACCAAATCTGGTCGATATCAACGTCGAAGGACGCGGTCCTGTCAAAGCGCTCGTTCAGATCAGCAAACAGGGCTTCGTTTATGCATTTGACCGCATCACCGGCGAGCCTATCTGGCCAATTGAAGAACGGTCCGTCCCAACGGATACGGATGTCCCCGGGGAACAACCATCAGTAACACAACCTTTCCCCACCCGCCCTGCGCCATTCGAGTACCAGGGCGTAACAGTGGAAGACCTGGCTGACTTCACCCCTGAAATTCGACAACTGGCCATCGACGCTGTCGAACCGTACCGTATAGGTCCGTTGTTCACGCCACAGTCCCTACAAGGAACAATCCAACGGCCCAGCGCTGGTGGCGGTGCGAACTGGTCTGGCGCGGCATTCGACCCCGAAACAGAAATTCTCTACATACCGTCTAATAATGCATTTTCCGTGAAGCATTTCCGTGAACCGGAACCAGGCGAACCCGCCACATTGGCTGTTATTGAAGCCCGAGGTGAACTGGCCCACGTACCACAGATGCCTCAAGGTCTCCCCTTGTTTAAGCCACCATACTCGCGAATGACCGCCATCGACCTAAGCACTGGGGAACATTTGTGGATGAAACCGATGGGCAATGGCGACCGGATTCGAAACCTGCCGATGCTTAGAGACTTGAACCTTCCGCCACTAGGTGGTGACAGCAGCCGCGCCGGACCGTTGCTAACCAAGAACTTGTTGATCTATGCCTTAACAACCGGGGGGCGCAACGACGGGCCTCGGTTGGTAGCCCTGGACAAAATGACAGGTGATGAAGTGGCATCGGTCGACCTCCCTGGTGGAGCGATTGGCACGCCGATGACGTACATGCTTGACGGTAAACAGTACATTGCCCTCACAGTCGGTGGTGGACGAATTCCGGAGTTGATTGCCCTGTCGTTACCCTAACCAGCCACGACATTCGTGATTAGGAAACTAACAGCACGGCCGCTAGAGCAATCTGCACTTATATGGCGACGGATCAGTGACTAAAGCAACAACGACAAGTGGTTACGTCGAGTCTCTCACCGCTAGACCTCGGGTTGACGGAAAATTTCTAGCCATCGGCCAACGGCGCTTTCTCATCAAGGGTGTGTCGTATGGCACGTTTGTGCCAGACGCAAACGGGGAACAATATCCGTCACCACCACAAATCGCCCGTGACATAACGATGATGTCAAACAGCGGGTTCAATACCATCCGTACGTATACGGAACCATCCTCAGCTTTGCTTGACGCCGCGACTGATCAGAACCTTCGTATTATTGCGGGCCTACCCTGGTCTCAACATATTCCCTTCTTGGACGACCCCAAGGCCCTTAAGAAAATTCGGCGTAACTTAGTAGAGAGTGTTCGACGGCTGGCAGCCAAACCCTCACTCCTCATGTTCGCGATCGGCAACGAGATTCCTGCCGGAATTGTCCGGTGGCACGGAGCAAAGCGGATAGAACATTTTCTCCACGACCTATATCAGGAGTTAAAAGCCACGGCTCCTGATCACCTTTTTACGTACGTCAACTTTCCACCCACCGAACATCTTGACCTCGAGTGTTTTGACGTCTGTTCGTTTAACGTCTATCTCCACCGTGAAACCGAACTGCGCGCCTACCTCGCACGGTTACACCACATCGCCGGGGCCAAGCCCTTACTCTTGGCGGAAGCAGGAGCGGACAGCATCCGTGAGACGCCGGAGGGTCAAGCACGGTTGACCACGATGCAGCTCAAAGCGGCGTTTACCGAGGGAGCCTGTGGTGCCGTGGCGTATACGTGGACTGACGAATGGTGGAGGGGTGGCCACGAAGTTAACGATTGGGCATTTGGTCTGGTCGATAAGAATCGAGACCCAAAACCGGCACTCGCCGCAGTAGCACAAACACTGAACCAAGCACCGTTCCCAAAGATTGAACAAAACAAATGGCCCAGTGTATCCGTGGTGGTGTGTGCCTATAACGCCGCGGACACACTAAGCGACTGTCTGAATTCTTTGCAAGCACTGATCTATCCCAATTTTGAAATTATTGTCGTTAACGATGGTTCCTCCGATACCACAGCAGCGATCGCTAGAGAGCAGCCAAACATCCGGCTGATCGAAGTGCAAAATGGTGGACTCAGTGCAGCTAGAAATGCTGGTCTCTTTGCCGCGACCGGTGACCTAGTCGCCTACACCGACGCAGATTGTCGCGTGGATGTCGACTGGTTGACGTATCTGGTTCAACCGATGCTTACCTCGAGCGCGGTCGGAGTGGGAGGACCAAACGTTGTTCCTCAAGATGATCCCTGGATCGCACAATGTGTAGCAAGAGCACCTGGTGGTCCGACTCACGTCATGTTGGATGACCGAATCGCCGAACATATTCCGGGTTGCAACATGGCATTCCGGAGACAGGCCTTACTTTCCATCGGTGGTTTTAATGACGTCTATCTTCGTGCTGGAGACGATGTAGACATCTGTTGGAGGCTACAGGCGCGAGGTTTCAAGATTGTCTTTTCTCCATCAGCACTTGTGTGGCACCACCACCGAAGCAGTATCAAAGCATATTGGCGCCAACAAACAGGCTACGGAGAAGGAGAAACTTGGCTGGATGCGCATCATCCTGAAAAATTCCTTGGTGATCAGATGTTATGGCACGGCCGGATCTATAGCTCTTTGCCCCTGCTTCGCAGAACTACTGAGCGTAGAGTCAACAATGGTGTCTGGGGGACAGCCGCGTTTCCTTCCGTGTACACAACCAGGCCTCACGCCTGGCATTTTCTACCACATTCGCCCGCTTGGATGGGCGCCTCTCTAGTCATGCTGCTGATCGGAATATTCGGTCCACTTGCTGGCATGGATGCCGCCTGGTTACCCCTAATTACTGGTACCGCAGGAATCTTGACAACACTATTTCGCTGTGGATTATGTGCTTGGCAGTCCGACCTCCGTGGTCTGCCAAGAATCAATTTATGGCCTTTCCGTAAAAGGCGAATTTTCCACCGTGCGGTCATCGGGTGGCTACACCTAATCCAACCATGGGCTCGATTCGTAGGCCGACTGCGCGGCCTAGCACAACCTCCAACGGTTCAAGCTCAACATGTCACACGTCATCCCTGGAAATCGCCGGTGCCCACACTGCAGGACGCACTTAGAGTCAGCCGACTATTCAAGAGACACGGCAGCGAATATTCATTCTGGAGTGAATCTAGACTCTCGCACACGGAATTGCTGACAGAACTGGTGGGGGTACTTCGGGCGTCACGTCCCGCACAACCCGTCTACGTCGACGAAGGCTGGCGGCCAGACCGCGACCTCAGCCTAGCAATAGGCAAATGGGCATGGCTTCATATCAGGAGTTTGGTTGAGGACCATGCGGGCGGCCACTGCCTTTTTCGAGTTCGCGCACGACTTCGATTCAGTTTCGTTGGCACTGTTCGTAGTTCATTATTAGCACTAGTACTCGCTGGAGGAACTAGCGCCTCAATATTCCTCTATCAACCCTCGGTCGGCGTCGGCGTATCCATTGCTACAATTGGCGTAATTGTCACGCGTGCGGTTTGGCAGACCATTCGCGGAACCGCCCTGCTCAATAACGCAGTAATACGCGTCGCGACCGCCGCAGGAATGATGCCTCTACCGCTTCCACGGCCAGTACCAATTTCGGCGCGGCGGTCAGCAAAAACAACACTGTCAGAACAGTAGAGACCGCAAGACAAGATGACATTGGTGTCTTGGACGTTGTCGTTTCTCAGGCCTTATCGAGCGAGAGTGCTGTGGATCTCCGTGCTCTGCTTAGCAGAAATTGGACTAGCCGCGCTTGCACCGTGGCCGCTGAAAGTCATTGTTGACAATGTCCTGGGAGGACAACAACTACCGGGACCAGTCGCAGAGATCACGCGCTCAACCGTTGGCGACAGTTTGGCAGCACTGTTGATCCTAGTTGTCGTCATAGGCCTACTCATTCAAATTTCGAATGAACTGGTTCGGATTATCCATACGCAACTTCAAGTCGATATGGCGCAGCGAATCGTTTATAAGCTTCGATCCCAACTGCTTCATCACCTCCAAGCACTCCCGTTGCGACATCATATTCTGACAAAAACAGCCGATTCCGTATATCGGCTAGACGCGGACGCCCATTGTGTCGACGACTTAATCATTGGCGGCGTTTTCCCGCTCACGCTCGCAACAGTTAATTTAGGAGTCATGTTCTCCGTACTCGTATACCTCGACGTAACGCTGGCACTACTCTCACTTGTCGTCGTGCCCTTCCTCTATCTGTCGCTCAGGTACTACACGAGAACAATGACCGACCGTGCTGAACGGGTAAAAGTGTTGGAATCATCGGTAGTAGAGCGAGCTTTTGAGATTCTCTCAACGATCTCAGCAGTCAAGAGCTTCGCGCGAGAACGGCATGAAGTGGACCGATTTGCCAAACAAGGCCACGACACAATGCAGGAACGACTTGGGTTAACCTGGCAAGAATCGATATTCTCGCTGACGGTTACAACGATCACCCTTGGCGGAACTGCCTTAGTACTCGTCGTCGGAGGTCTTCATGTCTTAGACGGCAGCCTCACATTGGGCAGTCTGCTCATTGTGATTGCATACATGGCAGCCGTTTATAACCCTATCTCTGAGATCGCTCATACGACCGGGTCACTAAGACAGGCCGTTGTGAGTGCTCGTCGTGTTCGTGAAATATTTTCGATCACCCCAGAACCACTTGACCTACCAAACACAATCACTGCCCCCTCCATCCGAGGACATATTCGGTTCGACAGTGTGAACTTTGCATACGAACCCGCTAGCCCCGTACTCGCCAACATTAGTTTCGAAGTCAAACCAGGGGAACTCGTAGCTCTTGTCGGCATTTCCGGTGCCGGGAAAACGACGATCGCTAACCTCATCCCTAGGCTGTTTGAACCTACCGCTGGTCACGTATCAATTGACGGGACCGACCTAGCTGACTACTCTCTTCAACCTCTCCGAGAACAGATAGCGACCGTCCCGCAGAATCCCATCCTGTTTACTGGTTCGATTGCCGACAATATCCGGTATGGTCGACTCGATGCCTCAATGGATGACATCAGGAACGCAGCACGTGCAGCTCATATCCATCACCTTATAACGGGATTGCCCCACGGTTACGAAACTGTCGTGGCCGAGGGCGGCGCATCACTATCTGGAGGAGAGCGTCAACGCCTCGGAATAGCCCGTGCGTTTCTTAAGAACGCTCCAATTCTCATACTAGACGAACCAACGTCTTCGATGGACACGATTTCTGAGTCTGAAATTTTTAGTGCGCTTGAGTCGATGAGAACAACCCGCACCATCCTCGTTATCGCACATCGCCTCTCGACTATTAAGCATGCAACCCGGATCCTAGTTCTGCAGAAAGGACAACTCGTGGCGCAAGGCACACATTTACAACTGATAGATTCAAATAATCTCTATCAGCAGATGTGGAGACGACTCTCAGCAGGTCGACTGCTGGACGATCCTGAAACAATGGAAGAATTGATGAAACCGTAACCACTGGTCTTGAGCCGGTTAAACGAACGGTAACCGGTTCGGCGTTAGCTTCTATTGGAATTTGAAACTCGTGAAGATTCTTTTTGCCGGTATTATCGGACGCTACCCGTTTGGTGGTGTGACTTGGTGCTCACTGATGTACCTTCTGGGACTGCGTGAACTCGGCCACGAAGTCCTCTATATCGAAGACACCGGTGAATGCATCTATGATGCCGAACTCAACACAATCAATCCAGACCCAACGTATGGAACGAAATATCTTCAAGAGGCTCTAAGTCGATTCGATCTTAGCGATCGCTGGTGCTTTGTTAACTACGACAACACCTACCACGGGCGGTCTCGTCAGTCGGTTCAAGAGTTCTGTGCTGATGCTGATCTGTTCATCAATTTATCAGGTGGTTCCTGGTTTTGGCGCGATGAATACGCCTCGATTCCACGCAAAGTATTTATCGATTCCGATCCAGTCTTCACACAACTGGCCATTGCCAAAGGTGATGACTGGTATGTGAATTTCTTTCGAACTTTCGATCACCTTTTCACCTTCGGTGCCAATATTGGAACCTCCCGATCAGATGTACCCACCGGAGGATTCACATGGCACAAGACATGGCAACCCATTGTGACAGAACTTTGGCACACCAGTGATCCGCCAAGTCACGACAAATTTACGACGGTGATGACCTGGAAAAATGAAAGCTTTACGGATGTTGACGGCAATAAGGACCGCCAATTTATCCGTTTCATTGACTTGCCGACTCAAACAGAGAGTCAATTTGAACTCGCTATCAATGGGCCTCGTGATTTACTCATTAAACATGGCTGGGGCGTTATAGACGCAATGAACGTGTCACGCTCTCTATGGGACTACCGAGATTTCGTTCGTAAATCGCGGGCAGAGTTCAGCATTGCCAAACACGCGTATGTAGACCGTTGGTCAGGATGGTTCAGTGACAGAACAGAGTGCTATCTGGCGGCGGGCCGACCAGCTGTCGTTCAAGACACTGGGTGGTCTGAACATCTCCACTCCGGACAGGGTTTGATTCCATTCTCAACACCTGAAGAAGCAATCGACGCCTTGGAACAAGTTAATCAGGATTACACACTACACTCTGCCCAAGCTATTCGCATCGCAGATGAACACTTCGCGGCACGACGTGTATTGTCTCGTTTACTCGATACTGCGTGCACATGATCCGATCTGACACCATGCGTATCGCACTTGTTGCACCAGTCGCACAACCAATCCCACCGCCGCGGTCAGGATCAGTGGAGACCATCACCGCGTTACTCGCGGATGGTTTGATCGCGCGCGGGCATCATGTGACGCTGTTTGCCACAGGGAACTCAGCCACTGCCGCAGAATTGCACACAATTTTCGAACGTGGCTATCACGAAGATCTTTCGATTTGGCCTTGGGAACTTTGCGAGCTGCTCAATTTAGCCGAAGCCGTCAAACAGGCCGACTCTTTTGATGTAATTCACCACCAAGCCGAATACTCACCGATCGCACTAGCCTACGACCAGATTTCACCAACCCCTGTAGTGCAAACGGTCCACCATACTCCCTCGTCGCAGGAAATTGCGTTGTGGGCAAAACACCGGCAAATACCATTCATCGCAATATCAGCGTTTCAGGCCAGTCACCTGTCCGATCTGAATGTGGTCGGGATTGTTCATCATGCGCTAAATCTATCCAAATTTCAGTTCAATGCTACGCCTCACGACTATCTTCTCTTTCTAGGTCGATTCACCGAAGGAAAGGGAGTCCTAGAATCCATCGATGTGGCTAGACGAACAGGTCATCGCCTTGTTCTTGCCGCCGCAGCAAACGACTACTACCGTAACGTGGTGGCGCCTCTGGTTGACGAAAACAAAATCTGTTACGCGGGCGAAGTCGACCACCAAGGTAAAGTCGAACTACTAAGAAATGCGAAGGCCCTCATATATCCAATTCAATCGCCTGAACCCTTTGGCCTAGTATTAACCGAGGCGATGGCCTGCGGCACACCCATTGCCGCTCTGAACCGTGGCGCCGTACCTGAAATTGTTGATGACGGCATTTCTGGCGGGATCTTCACGACAGTCGATGCCCTTGTCACCGGTCTATCAACCGTTCTGGCCCTTGACCGCCGCCGCGTCCGTAGTTTCGCAGAGGATCGTTTTGGTGTGGACAGAATGGTAGACGCGCATATAGAAGTCTATCGGCGGATTACACAGTCTGAACTGAAACGTCCGAGCTCTAAACAAACGGCCTGATATGCTTGAGCGCTCTGATTCCAACGGAACAAGCCAAAACGCCATTCTCGCGATCTTCGCCCACCCGGACGATGAATCCTTAGCCTCTGGAGGGCTTATCGCCTGGTGTGCTGAACTCGAAGTTACCATCTCACTTCTTTGTATGACCCGAGGTCAGCACGGACCTGGAGATTCATCAACCTTAGGAAAGACACGCGAAAAAGAACTACACGATGCAGCAAGCGTCCTTGGTATTAAAAATGTGTCTGTCCTCGATTACGAAGACGGAATGCTGTCATGGAGTAACAGTAGTCAAATCGAATTTGACATTAGACACGCCATCCAGCAGTGGCAACCTGACGTGGTAATCACATTTGGCGAAGATGGACTCTACTGGCATCCCGATCACATCGCAGTCCATCAACATACAACGGCAGTCATAGACAAGTTGGGTGGAAATGCTCCAGCGCTCTACTACGTCACACTTCCGGTCGGAAGTATGCGTTCTGCACTCAATCGTGTCACAGAAACGACTAGCTCGTCAGGCGGCGCGCCTTCTCAGATCTTTGGTGTCACAGATGTAGACGCATTTGGTTCCATGGCGTCACCTCCTACCCTCGTGATCAACAGTGGTCATTATGCAAGACAGAAACTGGCAGCCATCAAGTGCCATGTGTCGCAGATACGGCACAATGCGTTAGCCCATCTTCAGGATGAAGATGCCGAAAATTTACTCGCCCTTGAGTTCTATCGGCGAGCATTGGTTGGCCGTCAAGACGACACCTTTATTGAACAATTCCGATCGGAACACCACTAGGAATTTTATGAACTTGTCCCTGCTTGAACTGCTCCGGTGTCCCTACTGCGGTAACCGCTTGTCACTCGCAGATAACATTTCGTTAAAACAACTAGGGACCGCTATCGACTCTGGCGTCCTAGGTTGTGAGTGTTGCGCCTTCCCTGTGGTGTCAGGAATCCCCACACTTATCGCCAACGATACAACGCGAGAAACAGTTCGAGCGCTGGAAGCAGGCCACCACGAAACGGCCCTCTTTCTGATGCTTGATCTCGACAATGAAACCCGACGCGCAGATTTTCAAACTCTACTCGCCGACGCTTCAAAGCCGACTTATCGTGACGCACTGGATATTCTGAGCCGCGACGCGGAAGGGACCTATTTTATTTATCGCTTTTCTGACCCAACCTATCTCGCGGCTGAAACGCTCTTACGGGCGGTTACGCAACACCAAACAAAACCCCAACGCTGGCTGGACCTTTGTGGAGGTTCCGGTCATTTGACACGTGTGTTTGACAACATAAATCCTGATCACAAAAATGACTGCTGCAATGTGCTTGTCGACGTAACCTTCTGGAAACTGTGGCTTGCTACTCGATTCACCGCTCCAAGATGCACACCGGTCTGCTGCGATGCCAACCATCCACTACCAATGGTCGATGACATTTTTCAAATGATTCTGCTCTCGGACGCATTCCCCTACATATGGCACAAGCGGCTCTTGGCGAACGAGATGACCCGGGTCACCGATTCCGATGGCCTGATTGTCATGCCTCACCTTCACAGTGCTCTCGGTGACAACATGTCAGCCGGAAACACGCTCACACCCGCAGCCTATCAAAACCTGTTCCAACAGTTTCAACCAAGACTTTTCAGTGACAACCGAATACTGTCAGATGTTCTCAATAATCGAATACTTGACCTCTCGCAATCGATGTCACCAAGCGAACTCGGCACAGAACCAGCCCTGACACTTATCGCGAGTCGTAACGAGAATGTATTTCGTAAATACGAAGTTCCAGAGCCGCCGCCCATCTCGGGCGAACTTAGAGTCAACCCGCTCTATCAGATTTCCCACCAAGATGGTTGTTCCGTTTTAACCTTGGTCTTCCCATCACCCGAGTACGAAGAGGAGTTCCGCGCGGTTCGAGATTACCTTCCTAAGACGATTACGTTGACTGGTTCCAGTAACTCAACGGTTACACCGGAGACGCTGGAGTATCACAATGCGGAACTCCGACGACGGAAAATCTTATTGGACCTGCCACACCATTACTACTAGCGGCTAGTGTTCGAATTCAAGGTGAGCAGCCACCGGATAATGATCAGACGGGTATCGACCTCTATCATGGTCTATTACCGTCTCTATGGAACGAACAGAGAACGGTCCGTCAACCAAGATCCAGTCAATTCTTCCTACATCCCAGTCCACGGGCGGACCAAATTCGCTCAATGTGAAAGCCGGCCCCTGCCGCTGTTCTGCGATTACCCACGCATCCAATAATCCGTCCGCGGTAACCGCCCGCCAAGTTGCACTTGTCTCTGCTGGAGCATTGAAATCCCCTGTGACAATTACAAGGCTATCGTCAGGAAGAGCAGCCATTCGCTCAACGATTAGATTCGCCGACTCGAGTTGCCGTTGCCCCTGCCTGATCGTCAGGTGGGTATTGTAGAAATATACAGCCCGACCAGTCGTCACATGATGAAACCTTGCCCACGTCACAATCCTTCCAAACCGACGACGACGACCGCGAATCTCTCGAATCTCAGGTGGCGTATCTGGCGTTTCTGACAACCAAAAGTTTCCCGATGCAATCGGGCTTAATTCGGCATGCCGATAAAAAATTGGCGTGTACTCGCTTAGTCCTTCACCACCGTTCAGGCCACGATCGATACCAAGCCAGCGATAGTGTGGTAGGACATCTTCTAAGAACTCGATCTGTTCTCGAACAACTTCCTGTAATCCAATTATGTCTGGCCCCCGGCGCCGGATCAGATCGGCAACGAATTCTTTTCGATTCGGCCAACTATTTGCACCGTCATCCACATTCGCCGTTCTAAGATTAAACGTCATGACGTCAAGACCAACTACAACAGCTTGAGGCAGATTACTGCCCCCAACCACTACAGTGGCCGCGATCACTGCAACACTAACGAGACTGTTCGAAATTCGTGGCACCATACGGAACCTAGCTTCCAAGATTCTGATCCGAAGTCGTATCAGGATCCCCGGCGACATTCAGCTGCGGTCGTGCTCATTGTTAGGTCAAATGTCAAAGACATCCAGAAGAAGCGGCAATAGCGTGTCCATTCGTGCAAGGGTTGAAGAATCCGGTGACAGGCCATCAACGAAGCCGTGCTGCTTGAGATTGTCAAGTAATCCCAAGCGAGTAGTGACGACATGGACCGGTACGTCCCACGACGCTCCTTCACCGCTGACCAACGCCGGAGGCTGATGGTCCCCGATTAATATCAGAACAAGATCCCTATCAGCACGCAATCGCAGGTATCCACCTATCGTTTTGTACGCATAGCCTAACGACTTGACGTAACTCGGCCCCAAATTTAACCAGTCTGGATAATCCGCCCAAGAACGATCTAGCTCAACTTGGTCGTAAGGGCTGTCACCCAACAACCGAGTCCAGTCTGGCTGATAGGGAGGCGTTGGAACAAACGGTGCGTGTGTGGTCACTGTCGGGAAAAACACAAACGTCGGTCGACGGGCTTCTTGGGCTATCTCGAGTGAGTCAATTCGCGCTAAGGCAAACTGGTCGTTCAGATCCCACCATCCGAACGGAGGCCCACGATAATCCAAACGAGCAAGGTCGTAAATTTCATCAAACCCATAAAACTCCCCCTGCGGCCAAGAACGCTGTATTCCAGGCATAACGGCAACCGTTCGATATCCATGCCGTCCAAATACCTTTACCAACGTGTCACGGTCCTGTGCCATTAGTCGCTTGTTAGTTCCAGGGTCACGAACTTCCGTACCAGAAAGTAGGCTGATATGAGCCAGCCACGATTCACCGCCAAAGGTTGTTGATTCAACGCGACCAGACACCACCGCACGTCCCGTGTCCGTGATGTCAGAAGCAAACTGCTCGCGGCTGTCGGCAAGGTCACTAACAAATTCAGTGCGATCCCAACTCACCGTACCGTACGATTCAAGAAAAATAAGGAACACATCGGCCCCGGACACTCCTGACAAATTTGACTGCAGTGAAACCGGTGGGGCCAGCGACCGTACACCAGCACCGGTCATTTCATAAACCAGTTCACTCAGTTCTTCCAAATAAGCTGACGTAACCGGAGCGGCCACCTGAATCCTCTCTGGCACTCTAGCGCCAACGTTCTGCGCAACAGCAACAAGAAGCACGACACTCGCACCGACACTCAGAACGAGACGCGGCCCTAAAGAAGACGCCGCCGCGACTACGCATCCCAGTGCCCATCTCACCATGACATAGAGCACGGTGGGCACGAATAGCAGGGCGGCAATAAAACCGATCCGCAAGAAAGGATCAGCCACCGCCGAAAACATCGCACCCACATTGGGAATATGTTGAAGGTCCCAAAATAAATTTATGTCGCGACCGTACAGTGACCGAGCCGTGACTTCCGCATAACGGCCAAGAACCAGAGCAACCCAGAACGCAGACATGACTCGTAAAGCCACAACCGACCGAGTGACTCTCCAACGCCATGTAATCATCAAGGCCATCACCAAAACCGCCAGTTCGGCTGAAAGTTCATTCGTCACTCGAATGCCGAAGGTCGGCCAAATATTGGTAAAAGTCACTGACAGGTTGAGCAAGAGCAACCCCATCACCAACCAAACCCCTGCCAAAGGTTTCATGCTCTTTTTCTTCTCCGAGGAACACTAAACGGTAGACCTGCTCCACCTACGGCAAGTGCGAACAAACCGCCAAGTACTGGTAGACCATAACCATTGGTCAAGTATCCAAAGGTAAATATGATGCCCATGGCAAAGTGAAAGTTGATTATCATGAGAAGTGCGAGTGTCGCAGCTAATTGAACGCGGTGGCCAAGGATGAGCGCTGCACCCGCGGCCAGTTCTCCCAAGGGAACCAGATACGCGAATAGGCTTGCGCCTGGAATAGCCACAGTTTCGAGGTACCATCGACTTAACGCCGGCGCCGAGCCCAACCACCCGTCCAACTGAGCCAGAAGGATTCCTTCATCCGAGAACCAGGCTGTTTTTCCCCAACCCATGAGAATCAAAAACACACCCAGCAGAACTGATAGTCCTCGTAACCCAACCTTCATGGACCCTCTTTTCACGGTGTGGAATTTTATCGACCCAACAAATACCTACCGACATTGTAGCTGCACTCGTCGTGCAACAGAATGTAGATTGCGACGCCTTACAGAAAGATTTTCACTTAATGGGGACCTTCCGCCTGTGATTAAGAAACTTTACCTGGACTGCAAAGCACCGATATAACCAGAATCAGAAGAACATGTCTGCTCGTTTCAACCTTAAAGAGGTCAGGAGCTACTACGACCGCCACACGCCAGAATTCGTCACCCGTGGTCAAGGAGGACCTCTTGGCGCGATCCATCGAGCGGTCTGGGGCCCAGAAATCCGTAATCGCGACGATGCGTTTCACTATGTGGAACATCAGATCGGGGACCGGCTTGGCACTTTGATCGAAACGAACAC
>CAZWIL010000010.1:0-27170 GCA_964634175.1 uncultured Vicinamibacteraceae bacterium | reverse complement strand
GCTCAGCGCACGCTTCAGGCTAGTCAAATAGATAGCGGAGATTGATATCGACGCTGTTAATCGTGCGATTTAGAGCGTTCACAGAAAGTGAAGTTAACAGGGCACTTTAAGTCAATTACCGCCTAATTTCGCCTCATCGCATTAGCATGAGGGTGTGGTTAGCGAATGTGCGCCAAAACCCCGTGTTGGTAGTTGAACAAGATTTCGGATGGTTGTGCAGGTAGCGGAATTTCAATGTCAACGGTATCGGCATCGACCCACAGACGATGAGCAAGCGGCGGCCGGTCTTCAAACCTGATTACAATGGGGACGGGCATGCGGAACCCGTCCGGCACGTTTTCTTGTTGTACGCGACCGTGCAGCAGAAATGGGTCGGCCGTGTTGGTGAGTGGGCTGACTTCTAATTCAGGCCGATAAGTGGGGATGTCTACACCATGAACCCATTGATCGAAAAACCAGTCCATTGGTGTACCGAATGCTTCAGTGACTGCCAGTTCGAATGCGGTCGTCGTAGCGGATGAGAATAAATGCTCTCGAAAGAAATTTCGCATCAGTTTTCGGAACGGTTCATCATCACCGGTTTCTAGTTCGGTTAGCATCATCCGGAGCATGTGCAGGACGAAGGCGCCTTTCTCATAAACCAAAATTCGATAATCCAGCGGAGTCTCCGCGGTTCTCAGTCGATACCCAATCGATAATGGACCGGACTTATGACCGTCGCTTCTTCGAATAACCTCGGGTCTGAACCCATAGTTTTTACCGTGTGCTTGCCCGATGTTGACTTCTCCCAGCACGTCTAGGCGCCAAGCATCTAACATGTCCAGAAACTGGTCTTCCCGCTCTAGGCCCTTCAACGTGTACAGGGCAGCTGAGTATTGAGAAAATCCCTCCGAGAGCCATTGATCTCGATAGTTTTCAAATGGTACGGAGACACCCCACCATTGATGAGCGACCTCGTGTGCACGAAACAACTCTGCCTCGCCGGTGTGCAGATTGCCGAATGCTTGAAATGAAAGCAAAACAAGACCGGGAAAAGCGAGGCCATTGTAGGTCGGAGTTTCCGTCACCAATAGCGATTCAAATGGGTAAGGACCGAAGTAATCGGTGTAGGTCTGGATTGCACCGGCCAAGTCGTCTAGCGTTTTCTCTCGGGTACTGGGGCTAAATCCGCGGTGAGTCCGGTCTGCATAAACGGTTATGTGTGGTGGCGTGTCACGCTCTACCGCCGAGATATTAAACCTCCCGAGGTTGAAAGACATACCCGCGACGGGGTTCTCTGAAACCCACCGCATAATTCTGGTGCCGTCAATAATTTGCTCGTCCACCAAACTGGCGCCACTGGCCACCCGAAACCGCTCGGGTACCCGATAGGTCAAACTCAGACGGGTGCCTGGCGTACCGCGGTTATGGAGGTGGCTTGGCATCCAGTTCAAGGCGTCTTTCAGCACGTAGGTTCTTCCGTCGCGGCGGTAGTCGATAAGTTCCCCTTCATAGGAAAGTTTGATGATGAATGTTTCTGTAGGTGCTACGACTCTCGGCAGCACGATAGTCACAGAGGGTTCATGAAGGTCCTCTGCCAACCGTCGGTCATGGGTGGCTTGCACGAAGTTAAGAGCGTCGCCGGTAAGTTCAACCGGTGTGTCGGGAGAGGGCGGGTTGCCGGCCAATAGAGTGGTGTCGTAGACATTATCTGTGTTTGCCGGTACGGATGATTGCCACCTTACGTCGGTCACTTTGAGAACCGGCGACAGGCGGAGGCGAATCGCATCGAGGGGTTGATGAGCTTTAAAAAGGAGTGCGGCGCTGGCTTTGGCATCTCCGTTGCCTTCCAGAGCGAGATCAACGTCCGTCCGGAGAACTCTTAGCCGACGAGTCCATCCTTCCTGCTCCGGCTGTAATGGCCTTGGAGGGATACCTAAATCTAACGCATTCCAATCGTCGTCATCGCCGCGACTTAATTTTCCTTCGACTTGAGGATTACGAGGGAACCCGTCAAAGACAGCGCTTCTCGTGGCGCTTTCGAAGTCTGAAAGAGCGTGAAACCCCATCCACACATCGTGAGTGTTGCGTCGCCGGTCGAACCGAACAATCTGAACCTCTTCTCGTTCGAGAGGTTCGATGTTAATGGTGAGCCAACCGTTGTCACGACTGTCGATTTGTGCGTGAAAGAATTTTCGGGGTGATTGAGTTTCTTGCATCCGCTGCAGTGCAAGCAGATCGACTAGGAGACGGCTGTCCGGATTAATTAATTGGCGTTCCAGGAGATTCTTCCGACGTTCGCGTAATAGGTCTTTCGCTCGATCAAGATTTTCTGGTGTAACGTCATCGACCTGTTCTCGGAGTTGGATTCCGGTGTCATCGCTAAACCAAAACACGAAGCGCTCGAATGCTTCTTCAAGTAGATCTTCGTCATCGAGGAATTTTTCGAGTTGCTGATGTTCAACGCCATCGGGAGGATAGCTGCGAACCACACCTTCACCGAGGAAAACCACAATCGCGATCTGACCGTCGACTGGGCTACTGGTATATAGCTCGCCGTCAGTCAGTTCAAAATCGAATCTGTCGATCGTGATACGACCGTTCTGAATTTGCCCTATCGGAATTAAATCACTAGAAAGTAATTGCTCGTACAGCGGCGGGTTGCTCGGTTCCTGAGCCTCACTTGCAGCAAGAAAGGCCGTAATCACCGTCAGGCAGCCAAGTAGCCACACGAACGAACTATGCCGAACGGCGGTGATTCTCAAAAGGTCAACAAAGGACTTTGGCATATTCTGCAGGACACACGCTGGTAGAGCTCAGCAGATTGTCTCAGAAATGGGCGACGTTTTGAACGTCAGAGTTTCTTGCTTCCTTCGTCAGCGCGCACTCTTGCCAGCAAGATTTCGTAGTCGGCCGTCGACCTCTGGTTGGGTCAAACTAATGGCATTCGGAATTTGTTGGGGAGGGGATTCTGATGTGAGTTGAAAATATCGATATCCCAGTGTAAAAGACCAAACGGTAGAGACCGAGTCAGCTAACAATGCGGTTTTAAACAGTAGGCGGTCGTCGGAGTCAGTGATTACGTCATCCATAGTCTCTGGCGTCGATCTGCTATCAAGACCCCACTTCTGGGCTAGGCTCGCATAAACTGGCAGTAGCCCGTCTCTGTAGTCCAGTGAACGGTTGAATTCGACAAGTAATTCATCAGCTGTTTCTGCTCGCGCCAAACTGATCGATACGAGACCCGCGCAAATATCGATGAAGGACGGCGAAGAAAACCCGTACTGGTCGTAGTATTGCTGATAAAGCAGCGCGCTAGAGGGTCCTATGGGAAGCCGACCATATCGCTCTTGAGCTTCATTGATCAGACTACGCGCCGCTGCGACGTCACTGGTAGCCTGAGTTTCGAAAGCTTCAATAGGGTCGGATACAGTCGTAACGCTAAGGCCTACAAATAACCATGCAATGCCGAGGGTGATGCAGACTCGTCGCATTGGGATATTAGGCCCTAAAATCCTCGTTTCTTGCCGCGCATGCCACGCCGGCTACCTTTTGGCCTGCCTGCCTTAAACCGAGACGGTATGTCATCGGGGCCAAAGTTAGGTTGTTGGGGCCGTCGCTCACGTTCTGTAGCTTCGTTAACTTTGAGTCGACGGCCTTGCAACTCACTGCCATCAAACTTTGAAATGGCCTCGGGTACAGATGAGGGGTCGTCAAATTCAACGAAGGCAAATCCGCGAGGTTGACCTGTTGCCCGGTCGGCGGGAAGAAATACTTCGGTTACTGTACCGACCTGGCCAAAGAGTGTTTCAATTTCTGTTTGTGTTGTACTAAAGCTTAAGTTGCCAACAAAGATCTTTGAAGCGATGACGTCCTCCTGATTCTATCGGTAGGTGGGTCCTTTCCCACAGTGCGAGGTTCGCAGTATATCATCCGGCTGTTACCCAAACAGCGTGCGACTTTCAGATGATGGTAGACGGGTATCTTCGTTAATAGTCCATGTTGTGGTTAAAACTACGATAGCCACAAGCTGAAGGGCACGAATGGCCTTTGAGTAGTCTGGTTATTGGCCAAGGATTGCATTTCTGGTGCCATATGAAAGTCCTTAGAACGTCAGCTGTCGATTACAATCATCTGATATTACTATGCGCGTACTGATCACAGGCGGAGCTGGATTCATAGGATCACATCTGGCTGAGGCGCTCTTGGACGATCATCACGAGGTGTTTGTTATTGATGATCTGTCCACAGGGTCGATTGACAACATTGACCGAGTGAGGTCCCATCCTCACTTTGGCTACCGCATTGATGACATTACTAACGAGCCTGTTCTTGCCGAGCATATCGATCGTAGTGATGTAGTTGTGCACCTCGCTGCGGCTGTTGGAGTTCGACTAATAATTGAAGCCCCTGTCCGCACGATCGAAACTAATGTGCACGGTACTGAAGTGGTTCTCCGTCATGCGGCCAAGAAGAAGAAACTAGTTCTGATCGCGTCGACTTCTGAAGTGTACGGCAAAGGGAACGACATTCCGTTTTCTGAAGATGACGACCTCGTAATGGGAGCGACGACTAGGCATCGATGGGCCTACGCATGTAGCAAGGCGATTGATGAATTCTTGGCCTTGGCGTACTGGAAAGAGAAAAGTGTCCCAGTGATTATTGCTCGCCTTTTTAACACCGTGGGACCGCGACAATCAGGCAGGTACGGCATGGTCATTCCGAGTTTTGTGAACCAAGCGCTTACCGGAACACCGATCACCGTTTTCGGTGACGGTTCGCAAACGAGAAGTTTCGCGTATGTCGGCGATGTGGTTCAGGCGTTACTCAGTCTTCTCAAAGAACCTAGCGCTGTGGGCCAGGTTTTCAACATTGGTAACGATCGGGAAATCTCCATCTTGGATTTGGCTAGAACTGTAAAGCGGTTAACGGGTAGTAATTCCGAAATTAAGACAATTCCCTACGAGAAGGCTTATGAGGCTGGTTTCGAAGATATGCCTCGCCGAGTGCCTGATCTGCGCAAGATTAAAACGTTATTAGGATGGACGCCTACGGTCACCCTAGAAGAATTGTTGGCCAAGATCTTGGCGCATGTCGGACAGGAAGAGTCCAAGTAGCGCGACGATCTCTCTTTAGAACGAATGTTTTGAAGAAGTAAATTAATGTGTTGGTGCGGAAGGGGGGATTCGAACCCCCACGATGTTGCCACCGCCAGCCCCTCAAGCTGGTGCGTCTGCCAGTTCCGCCACTTCCGCGAGAAAAGAAGAGGTAAGTGCGTCGACGGCCGCTCGCCGTGTCTATTATTCCGGAGTTTCAGGCGCTGTTTCTGAGAGTTCCTCGATTGGAACTTCGGGTCCATCCACGCCACTTACGACTGAATCAGGACCACGTTGGCCAAGGATCGCGAGAACCATCGCGCCAACCATAAACAGGGTTCCAAGAACCGTTGTAGCCCGTGTCAGCACAGTAGCTCCAGCTCGTGCTCCGAAAGCCGCTTGGCTGCTACCGCTGCCTCCAAACGCAGAAGCAATATCCCCACCTTTTCCCTGTTGTAGCAAAACTACAATCAGCAGCAGGAAGCAAATGACAACGTATAAACCAGACAACACCATGCTTAGCATAAGCCAAGATTATAATGCCGGGGTGGCAGTCTTTTCCAAGATCTGGACAAAGCTTTTGGGATCAAGACTGGCTCCTCCAACCAGTACGCCGTCAACGTCCGGTTGAGAAACTGTCTCGGCGACGTTGGTTTCGTTGACGCTGCCGCCATAGATAATCCTGCAATGGTTTGCAGTGTCCTGACCAAAAGCTTGTCCTATGTGCAGCCTGATGTGCGCGTGTACCTCTTGAGCTTGCTCCGGTGTTGCTACGTGACCCGTTCCGATCGCCCAGACTGGCTCATACGCAACGATTAGTCGATGAACGTGATCGTCAGGCAGATTTATCAAGCTTGCCTCGAGTTGCCTATCTAGGATGCTCATTGTCTGTTTGGCTTCTCGGTTGTCAAGCGTCTCGCCAACACAAAGAATAGGCTTAAGACCGTTTTCGATTGCGGCATGCACTTTTCGGTTTACGTCATTGTCTGTCTCGCCAAAAATATGCCGGCGCTCAGAGTGGCCGATGATCACATATGTCGCGCCTGCTTCCTTAAGCATCTCCGCGCTGACTTTACCGGTGTACGCGCCTTCAGCTTCCCAGTGGAGGTCTTGGCCGGCTATCAAAGTCGTAGTTTTTGATGCAGCTTGAGCCGCCGAGTAAAGTGATGTGAACGGTGGGGCAAGCACAACTTCTATTTTTGATTCCGCCTGGTCGAAGGTGTTGAACATATCTATGTAGTCCAGTGTTTCCGACACCGTCTTATTCATTTTCCAGTTAGCTGCGACAAACGGAATTCTCATGGGTACCCTCTTAGGGATGGCTGATTACAAGTTACTTACCTATCAGGCAGGATTTCGACACCTGGAAGTATGCGACCTCCCAATAGCTCAAGCGATGCCCCTCCACCGGTTGAGATGTGTGTTATCCGGTTCTTAACACCTGCCTTATTGATTGCTGCGATCGAATCGCCACCACCGACTACAGTTTTTGCTCCTGAATTGGCAACCGCTTCCGCGACGGCCAAGGTGCCATTAGCAAATTCCCCAATTTCAAATACCCCCATCGGTCCGTTCCAGACCACGGTGTGAGCCGCGCTGATTGCATTCTCGTAGTTACTAATTGTGCGTGGTCCAATGTCGAGTCCGATTCGCCGACCAATAGATTGGTCTGTGACGTCTATGGTTTCGTAAGGTATATCTGTAGTTACCGATTCGGCTACCA
Organism: uncultured Vicinamibacteraceae bacterium; assembly: GCA_964634175.1. GTDB lineage: Bacteria > Acidobacteriota > Vicinamibacteria > Vicinamibacterales > UBA8438 > CAUZIB01. The sequence continues at coordinate 20,372 of CAZWIL010000010.1, read as the reverse complement.
CGTGGTCGCTGGGTAGATTTAGTTCAACTCCATGCTGAAGAGCCGCTTGCTCGATTTTCTGCGTTGTAGCTAAGAGGTCTGGTTCGACGAGTGAACCACCAGTTGGGTAGCCCTTAGCCTTTAGAAAAGTGTAAGCCATTGCACCTCCTATTAGCAGGCGGTCAACCCTGCCCAGAAGGTTTTCTATTACCTCAAGTTTTCCAGAGACTTTCGATCCTCCAAGCACCGCTACGAAGGGATGTGTTGGCTTTTCGAGTAGTGCGCCAAGATGAACTAGTTCATCAGCCATTAAGAAGCCCGCTGCAGCGTCATTAACCTTTGGCACAATACCGACTGTCGAAGCATGCGCTCGGTGCGCTGTGCCAAAAGCGTCATTGACGTAGAGGTCCGCCAAGGCAGCAAGCTCAGTTGAAAACTGTTCGTCGTTTTCCTCTTCACCGCCGTGGAACCTTAGATTCTCTAGTAAGACAATCTCACCTGGTTTTGCCGCACCGACCAAACGTTTTGCCGTCCGCCCAACACAGTCGTTCGAAAATAGGATCTTTTGTTTAAGTAGTTCCGAGAGTCGAGATGCGACCGGTTGGAGAGTGAGTTCTGGTTTGAGTTGGCCCTTGGGTCTGCCTAAATGCGACGCTATTACGGTTATGGCTCCATGAGTAAGTGCATGTCGAATCGTCGGCAGCGCGGCCAAGATACGAGTATCTTCGACCACTTCACCGGCAACGAGTGGAACGTTGAAATCCACGCGTATGAGGAGTCGCCGACCTTCAAGGTCGAGGTCTTCGATGGTTCGCTTATTCATGTCGGCAGCAAAAAGCACCAATCTGCGAACGATTGCCTCGAAGTTGTCACTTGATGACCTTTATGATTGTTTCTGCATGAGTAACTTGGCCAAGTCAACACAGCGGGAAGAGTAACCCCATTCATTGTCGTACCAGGATAGAACCTTTATGAACTGACCATCCATAACCTTGGTGTAATCAGCATCGACAATCGACGAATGTGGGTTGCCACGAAAGTCGATCGAGACCAATGGTTTTTTGGACAACTGGAGAATTCCTCGAAGCGAACCAGCCTCAGCTTCCGCGAAGGCGCCATTGATTCCATCGGCAGTTGCAGGTTTTTCGAGTTCAGCTACTAAATCGATTACCGAAACGTTAGGTGTTGGGACACGCATCGCAATGCCGTCCAGCTTGCCTTTAAGTTCAGGAAGAACATGCCCTACTGCTGTTGCTGCTCCAGTCGTAGTCGGTATCATTGAAACTGCTGCTGCTCTAGCCCGCCTGAGGTCCTTGTGGGGCAAATCAAGCAGTCGCTGGTCGTTTGTGTACGCATGAACCGTTGTCATCCAGCCTCGGCGAAGACCAAATGTGTCGTGCAGAACTTTGGCCATCGGGGCCAAGCAATTGGTGGTGCACGACGCATTCGACAGGATGTTGTGACTTGCCGGGTCATAATCGTCGTGATTGACGCCAAGTACTACTGTGAGATCGGGTTCCTTGGCTGGTGCTGTGATCACAACCTTTTTTGCGCCTGCTTCAAGGTGTTTAGCTGCGTCGTCGCGTTTGGTGAAGAGACCCGTGGATTCAAAGACTATGTCAACCCCCAGTTTTCCCCACGGCAACGCTGCTGGATCCCTTTCGGACAGAACTTCAATAGATCGACTACCAATCCGAATTTGGTTGTCGTTCACTGAAACTTCTTCTGGCAGGTTCCCCAAGACCGAATCGTACTTCAGTAAATGTGCCAGCGTGTCAGTGCTTGTGATGTCGTTAATTGCGACAAATTCCAACTCGTGCTCGTCGCGCGCCGCACGAAGAATGTTTCGTCCGATTCGCCCAAATCCGTTGATTCCGACCTTTATGGCCATCTGCTAAGTCTCCAATATAAGGTGCTAGTCACTCCTGTAGTCTCATTACTACTCAGAACAGGCCATTCTAATTAAGGCTCTTGCGGGTGGTCAAACACGCAGCTTATACTCGGGTCCAACGACCACCGAATGTACCTCTTCTACAGTTTGATCCTTCTCTTCTACTTTGTCGCACTTTTTCCGGTTATTGCGTACAAGAGACTGCGATATCGCAAGCCCCTTGGCGCAAGCGCTGATCGCTTTGGATATATTTCAGAGGCAGTTAATCCTAATCAGGAGCCGTCAATTTGGATTCATGCGGTTTCGGTTGGAGAAGTTCTGGCTGCGCGCGCCTTATTGCAGGATCTCCGCCAGCATTATCCGAACCATCGACTTGTAATATCAACAACAACGGTGACTGGCCGGGAGGTTGCTGAACAACTTCAGGATTTGGTTGACAGTGTTTTTTACGCGCCGCTCGATTTCTCGCGATTCGTAACACGGGCACTGGATCGGGTTCTTCCTGAAATGGTTTTATTCATAGACACAGAAATCTGGCCAAATTGGTTGCTCGCCTGTCGTCGTCGTGGAGTTCGAACGGTTATTGTCAACGCCAGAATTTCAGATCGGTCTTATCGTCGGTATCGATTTGTTCAACCGTTTATGAAGAGCGTTTTGGCAAATCTTGATTTTGTCTGTGCGCAAACCCAGAGATGGGGCCAGCGCTTTGTAGAGCTTGGATTCCGGTCGGCTAACGTGGCCGTCACAGGTAGTCTCAAGTTTGATGCTCTTGGTCCGGTTTCAACCGAGGCAGGCTTGGCTACCGGCAATCCAGTGCTTGGAATTTTTGGCTTTGCAGAGAACCGGCAGGTCCTGATGGCTGCCAGTACGCTGAAAGGAGAGGAACAGCCTGTCCTTAAGGCCTTCCAGCGTATTCAGGAGGCTAGAGATGATGCCATCCTCATTGTGGTGCCTCGGCATCCCGAACGCGCCCAAGACGTATTTCGACTAGCTGAGCAAATGGGTTTTACGGTGATGTTACGTAGTGCACTAACAGTCGATGAGTTTAATGTTCCTGACGTAGTCGTAGTCGATTCAATCGGCGAACTGCCCTGGCTTTTTCAACTTGCAACTGTAGTCTTTGTCGGTGGTAGTTTGGTCCCGGCCGGTGGACACAATATTTTGGAACCCGCGGTATTCGGAAAACCTATTGTCTTCGGCCCATACATGGAAAATTTTCTTGAAATTGCTGACTTGTTCTTAAGGAGGTCTGCCGCAATTCAAGTATCGTCGGCGACTGTTCTCCAAGATGAGGTGGTTGACCTGATGGTGGATCCCGAGCGGCGCGCGCGTGTTGGTGACGCCGCCAGACTACTCGTGGAAGAAGAGAAAGGAGCTCGAGTTAAGACATTAGCCGCGATCACTGAGCTTCTTCCGCCTGATAGACCAGGTCTCGGTCACCAGAGTTCGAAAATTAGGGTTGTTCTATAAGGTAATACTGTGTTGAGTCGTTTATACGGATTCCTGGCTTCTGGTCGTCGACAATGGTACGCGGCTCGACCGGAGTTTCAGAAGCGGTTACGCCGGCCGGTTATCAGTGTAGGAGCGTTAGCAGTTGGCGGGAGTGGAAAGACACCTGTCGCGGCTGAAGTGGCGAACGTGCTTGTGTCGATGGGAGAAAGTCCGGCTATTCTGAGCCGTGGCTATGGACGAGTTAATCCACTGGAAGGAGTGGTCGTCGTCAGTAACCGTGGGGAAGTTCAAGCTGGTCTCCCAGAAGCTGGCGACGAGTCGTTCATGCTTGCGCGTCGTCTTCGTAATGTCTCCGTTCTGGTCGCAGAAGATCGGTATCTAGCGGGACGACTGGCGGAGACACAACTCGGCACTACCGTTCACGTACTGGACGACGGATTTCAGCATCTTTCACTGCGGCGAGACGTTGACTTCTTGGTTCTTGGAGAAGCTGACGTGATCGATTCTCGAACCCTTCCTGGTGGTCGGTTACGTGAATTTCCAGAGACTGCTTCGCTTGCCGATGCGCTGGTGGTTGAGGCGAGGAATGCCGAATTTGCCGACGAACTGGTTAGTCATTTTGGAGTTCAGCAGGTATTTCACTTTTCAAGGGAGTTAGGAGTGCCTCGTGACGCTTCTGTTCAGCATCAGGTGGAAGTTCCTCCAGGGACGCGTGTGCTGGCGGTTGCTGGAATAGCAAGACCAGGATCGTTTGTCGAATACCTCAAGACATCAGGATACGATGTCGTCGATTTGATCCAAGTTCGAGATCATTATCAATATCTAGAGAAAGACATTTCTAACATTGCAGCTCGGGCAAAGAATTTGAATGTTAACTACGTGATCACCACTGAAAAAGATATGGTGAGGTTGCGCGAACATAGGCCACTCGGTTTTTCGGTGCTATGGGTTCCCTTGAAGGTCAATCTCGAACCGGCTGTTCAATTCAAGGCTTGGCTTCAGGGGCGGTTAAACGCCGCGCGAGCGATTAAACTGGGCAACTAACTATGCTGCGTCACCTAATCGAATACGGGGGAGTGAAAACTTTTTCCCTATTGGTCTACCTATTGCCTCGGCGGAGCAGTCGTGCGCTGGGTGCCGGACTAGGACATTTGTTCTATTTGATGCAAACGCGTCGACGTCAACTCGGGATTGAAAATCTAAAAGCCGCCTTTCCAGGGCGTTCCGAGAGCGAGTATAAGGCCATGCTGTGGACTGCATTTGGTCATCTAGGTTGTCAGGTGGCTGAACTGTTCAATTTTGATGCGATGAGTAGCGCGGAAAAAATGAACGTGGTTGAGATTCAAGGGCAGGAGCATGTTGAGCAGGCATTAGCTAAAGGCAAGGGCGTTATTTATTTCACTGGACATTTCGGGTGCTGGGAATTGCTGGTAATGCATCATTCACTTCGTTTCACGCCGCTGGTTGTGGTTGTTCGAACCTTGGACAATCCAATCCTTGATCAGGAACTAGAACGAATTCGCACTCACGCAGGCACCCACGTGTTGTCACGTCAGGGCGCGATTCGGGGTTTACTGAGAGCTCTCATAGATGGCGGGTCTATAGGAGTCATGATTGACCAACATATCCAAGATCGAAGTGCGGTTGTGGTCGATTTCTTGAACCGACCTGCCGCGACTACCTCAGCAATAGCAACCTTGGCACTTCGTACAGGAGTTCCCGTAATTCCGGCTTTCGGCTTGCCGCTTCCAGGCGGACGTTATCGCATGGTCTACGAGGCACCGGTTACACCGCCGACGGATGATGATCCAGACCCCGTTCGCACTTACACGCAGCGTTGTACTGCTGTCCTTGAAAAATACGTTCGGCTGCACCCTGCACTGTGGCTCTGGATGCATCGACGTTGGCGGGTTTCGGACTCAAGCGCTAAAACAGTTCCAACTGCAGCAGGTCATAGTGAATCGGTGGCTACGGAGGATTTGAATTGATGGCACTTGGAGGCATTTCTCGCTCTTCAGACGGTTCCGAGCTGGAGTCTCGTCTGTTACGACTTATCGACGGCTTTTCTTCTAGGAGACTTTTAGTTGTTGGTGACCTTGTCGCGGATGAGTTTATTTATGGTCGCCTGTCGCGCGTGTCCAGAGAGGCGCCTGTGCTAATTCTTGAATACGACAGAACAACGATTCTACCGGGAGGTGCTGGAAATGCTGCTTCGAATGTAGCGACCATGGGAGCAACTGCAGTAATCATCGGTGTACTCGGGCGTGAAGATGTCGACAAGCGTGTTCTTAGAGCGTTCCCGAAAGGCGTTAAGAGAAGTGGTATCGTGCGGATCAAGAACTATCGGACTCCCGTGAAAACTAGAATCCTTGCCGGTGGACTTCACTCGGCCAGACAACAAATCGTTCGAATTGATCGTGAAGGTTTAGCGCAGAATGAGGATGAAATTCGTTCACAGGTCGAGCGATCCGCGTTGAATGTCCTTCCAGAGTGTGATGCTGTACTGGTCTCTGACTACGGTTCAGGATTTATTACTCCTTCGCTCGTTACATCCGTTAGGCGGAGTCTCAGTAAGCGAGGCCGCCGCCGACGGGTTCCGATTCTCGTCGACTCTCGACATCAGTTGCTTCGCTATCGTGGTTTAACAGCGTGCACCCCCAACGAGTCCGAAGCGGAAGCTGTGCTGGGTCGTGAAATTGGTGATGATTCCAGAAGATTGGAGCGTGCAGGCCGTGAGATTCTCAAGCGCACGCGTTCAGAAGGAGTGGTCCTAACTCGCGGTAGCCGTGGCATGTCGGTGTTTGTACCTGGACAGCGAACGACGCATCTTCCGATCTATGGCACGGATGAGATTGCGGATGTTACGGGTGCTGGCGATACTGTGATCGCCGTGACGGCACTTGCTTTGGCATCTGGGGCCTCTTTATATGAGGCGGCTCAGCTTGCCACCTATGCCGGGGGTTTGGTGGTGATGAAGCGAGGGACAGCTACGGTGACTGGTGATGAACTTAGACGAGCGGTTCTAGCCGCTGGGTCTCAATGAGGTGTTGCGTGGGACGAGTCGTGTCACAGGAGAAATTACTTGCCATGGTCGCTGCGGACCGGGAGGCAGGTCGGCGTATTTCATTGGCCAACGGTTGTTTTGATCTTTTGCATGTAGGCCACATCCGATATCTTGCTGGGGCTGCGGCACAAGCTGACAGACTTGTGGTTGCTATCAATAGTGACGAAATGGTGAGGACCCTGAAAGGGACCGGTCGACCAATCCTGCCTTCGCAGGAGCGAGCTGAGATCATTGCGGCGATAGGAGTTGTTGATTATGTTGTGGTGTTCTCGACACCCACAGTGGAGGACTTACTCGACAGGATTCGACCTGACATTCATTGCAAAGGAACCGACTATACCGAGGAGACTGTTCCCGAACGTGACGTCGTTCGTCGGTATGGTGGTCGAACCATGATTGTCGGTGACCCCAAGGAACATTCAACGCAAGGGCTGTTGAACCGCATTGCCGACTTCGGACGAGACCGGTCGCAGTTCTGACTTAACTTCTCGACATGCGAATTTTGATGGTTCGTCTCAGTGCGCTTGGAGATTTAGTTCATGCGATACCAGTGGTTGCGGCTTTACGTCGAGGTTTTCCAAGTGCAGAGATCGATTGGTTGCTCGACGATCGATACAAAGAACTGGTGGATTTGGTCTCGGTAGTTGACAAGCGTTTCACACTTGCCCGGTCTGGTTTTGATGCGTGGAGCAGTGTTTGGCGCGTGGGTCGAATGTTGCGGCGTCGTCGGTATGACATAGCTATCGATGTCCAGGGGCTTCTTAAATCGGCGGTGGCCGCTCGCCTGTGTGGAGCTCGGCGAATAATAGGGTTTGATACGGGCGACCTTCGAGAACCCGTTGCTCGGTGGTTGTACAACGAGCCGGTTTCGGTAGGCGGTGCTATGCATGTGGTGGAAAAAAACCTCGCTCTCGTGAGGCCTCTCGTTGGTGAATGCAACAAATGGGAGTTTCCGATTTCTGAACGACCTTCCGAGGCATTGAATCAGACCTGGATTGAGCTTGGATTAACTGATGGCGGTGATTTTGCTCTCTTGCATCCCGGCACGGCGTGGTCGACCAAGTGCTGGAGTCCCGCGCGGTATGCAGTGTTGGCCAGACGGCTTTGGAGAGATCTTCGATTGAGGTCAGCTGTGTTATGGGGGCCGGGTGAGGAACGAATGGCGCACAAGGTATGTGAAGCCTCGGAAGGGGCCTCGGTTCTAACGCCTTCGACGACCATTAGTGACATGGTGGCTCATATGCGTGCGGCTGCCGTAGTTGTCGCTGGCGACACAGGTCCGCTTCATGTGGCGGCTGCGGTTGGTACACCGGTTGTGGGAATCTATGGACCCAGCGATCCAGGACGGAACGGTCCTTGGTCTCCCAGTGACCAAGTGATATCACCTGCCGCACCTTGTCGCTGTCGCGCCGATAGAAAAGAACGAGGTTCAACAGCCGTCATCATCCGCCAATGTTTCCAGGATACTCAGTGCGTTGACGAGATTGAGGTCGAAGATGTCTTCCATGCGGTTGAGCAACGGTTGAATTTGAAAGTGAACCATGATTGATCGGGAAAACACCCCGGAGCCTACGGGCCTTGCCCGTATTGCGCGGTTTCGAGTCTCACTCGGGTTTATGACGGCGACCGTAGCATTTTGGCATGCCACGCCGACTTGGAGTTCGCTAGCTTTGGGAGGCTTCATTGCGACATTTGGAGAAATAGTACGAGTTTGGGCTGCCGGTCATATCAGAAAGGGACAGGAAGTCACGACGTCTGGTCCGTATCGGCTGACCCGTCATCCTTTGTATCTCGGTTCTTTTATAATCGGTGTCGGGTTTGTAGTTGCTGCAGCTAACGCCGTGGTTGCAGTAATCGTAATCTTGTATCTTGTACTGATGTTTGGCGTAGCGATCACTCTCGAAGAAGCCACGCTCCGACAACAGTTTGGAAGTGATTACGACCGTTATATAAATGGTGAGCTTCACTCGGGAGACCGCGGGTTTAGTCTTTTACTTGCCAAGCACAACGGCGAGTATCGAACATTGTTGGGTTTTGCTGCGGGACTCAGTGTCTTGGGAATCAAAGTTTGGATTTCCGGCTTCGTTTCAGGCGTGATGTTCTGACATATAATGATTGCTTGGTCGACAGCCGGGACCGCGGACCACATCTGGGGCGGTTAGCTCAGGGGTAGAGCACCGGTTTTACACGCCGGCTGTCACAGGTTCAAATCCTGTACCGCCCACCAGCCTTTACCGCGTGGCCTAGGGACCACATGTTTTGGCTGGCCAGCGTCAGCGCCATAGGCATTGTCGCGCTAGACCCGATGCGGGGTCGTAGTTCAGTTGGTTAGAACGCCGGCCTGTCACGCCGGAGGTCGCGAGTTCGAGTCTCGTCGGCCCCGCCATTCCTTTTAGTATTTTTCTCGCACCAGGTCGGGTGACACGACCTGGTGCATTCATGTCGGAACTAGTCGGTGAGATAGCTCAGGCGTGCTACGATTCTGAGGCTCATGCCGTTTCGAGACGTAGTCGGACACGGTCCACTCCTACAGTTGATTGCACAAGCCGTGAGTCGGGGCACGTTGCCACCCAGTCTTGGGTTTATCGGCCCCGATGGCGTGGGCAAGCAGTTGGCCGCCATAGCGTTGGCCCAGGCCCAGAATTGTTTGTCATTAGTAGAGACAGGTTCGTTTGCCATCGACGCGTGTGGTGAGTGTGACTCGTGTAAGAAGATTGTTCGAGGTTCGTTCTCTGATTTGTTGCTTGTCGAAACAATTGAAAATAAACCAATCTCCATTGAACAGATTCGTCAAGTTGTTCACCAGGTAGCCTATCGACCTTTTGAGGGCCGTCGGCGGGTGGTGGTCATCGAAGATGCCGATAAGATGAACACGGAAGCACAAAGTGCTCTGCTTAAGACGCTTGAAGAACCTCCGGATTCTTCACAGTTTGTACTTATAACTTCACGACCCGATCTGCTACTTCAGACCGTTCGATCAAGAATCCAGCAGTTGAAGTTTGTTCATTTAAGTGTGGATGAGGTTTTTCAAGTGGTTCGAGGGTTGGGTGTTGAGAAAGCGGATGCTCAACTCTTGGCGGCGTCGGGAGGGAGTGCCGGTCATGCAGTGGCACTCGCTTCAGGAGAATTGGTTGTTGCGCGTGATGCTGCTGTCCGACTAATGGAACAAGTCGCGATTGCACGTGATGGACGCGCTAGACTGGTAGCGGCGCAAGAATTCGTGGGGATAAAGAAAAAAGGCCAAGATGTTCGACAAGAACTCATCCAACGGCTCACAGCGATGCCATCCTTACTGCGGGATGTTGCTCTCTTGTGGACCGGTTCCGAGCCACAGGCCCTAGTTAATGTAGATTTAGTCGATAGTTTGGTACCACTCTCGGATGTTTATGGTGGGTCTCGGGGCGTCAAGGCATTCGAGTCGGTGGGTAGAGCACTGGATGCCGTAGAGCGTCACGTGAATCCTAAGGTTGTCGCCGATTGGCTGGCTTGTCGTTTGTAGAGAACTAAGGCTGATGTCGAACAGTAAGACGTTTGTCAGCGTGAAATTCGACCCAGTAGGACGGGCGCAGCGATTCTTGCTTTCCGAGGTAGTGTTTGACCCACCACTTCAGCCAGGTGATGCGGTAATTGTGGAAAGAGGAGAGAGACATGATTATGGGACCGTCGCACGGTCCATTCCTCATCGAGATCTAGGGACACACTCGACGATCGTATCGAGTAGCAGAGTGCTGAGACGGGCCTCCACGGAGGATGTTCAGCAGCGACTGAAGCAGCAGCAGCGCGAACGGAATGCTCACCGTGTGGCTCTGATGAAGATTAAGGAGCGGGGCCTAGCCATGAAACTGGTTAAGGTTGAGCAGCAGTTTGATAGTCCAAGACTTGTATTCAACTTTACCGCCGAGGTTCGAGTCGATTTTCGTGAGTTAGTTCGAGAACTTGCATCGGAGTTTCATTGTCGAATTGAGATGAAGCAAATCGGAGCTAGAGACGAGGCGCGTCTGTTAGGAGGTTACGGCACTTGTGGTCGTCCACTCTGTTGTACGACTTGGCTCAATGGGTTTGAACCGATTTCTATCAAGATGGCCAAACGTCAGAGTTTAAGTCTTAGTCCCTCACGACTTTCTGGTTTGTGTGGACGACTTAAATGTTGCCTTCGTTACGAACTGCCGAATGCCGCAGGAGAACAGTTTGCAGGGTGTGCAAACGAGAGTAGTTGTAGTCGATCCGAAGGCGGATGTGGATCCAAGTGCAGTGGTAACTGTTCCACGTGTACTAACTGCTAGTAGAGTGACTCGCTACATTGCTGGTCGTCTGTACACGAATTCATAAGATGTCCCTTCCGCGAATCGGTCTAACCGTCGGTGATCCTTCAGGTATCGGTCCTGAGATCGCTGATAAAGCTGCCAGTGATCCCAGAGTAAAGTCAGTTTGTCAGCCTGTTCTGTATGGTCCATCTGAAGCCGAGAGGCAAAAATTTTCGCCGGGTGTAGGCTGTCCTGAAGGGGGTCAAGCGTCTTATGAAGCGGTTAAATCTGCAACGATTGATGCTCTGGATGGACGTCTGGATGCGATTGCTACTGCTCCTATAAACAAGGCGACTTGGGCGGCGGCGGGTTTGCCATGGAAAGGTCACACCGAGTTACTCGCTGTCCTAACAGAGAGTTCATTCGTTGCTATGATGTTCTATTCACAGCGTCTTCGGGTAGTACTCGCGACGGTACACGTTCCAATTTGCGATGTACCAGTTTTGTTGACTACAAACCGATTGGAACGGACGATCGAGCTAACTGCGTCGGCGTTGCCCCGTTTTGGTTTCAAGAAACCGCGACTTGCGTTAGCAGGTCTAAATCCGCACGCGGGTGAATCTGGTCTGATAGGACGGGAAGAGTTGTTGACATTGGCCCCGGCCGTGTCGACGTGTCGCTCGCGTGGTATCGACGTGACTGGACCCCTGCCTGCAGACACGGTTTTCGTTCGCGCTCTAAAAGGAGAATTTGACGTAGTTGTCGCCTGTTATCACGACCAAGGTCTTATTCCCGTCAAGATGATGGCGTTTGGCCAAGCCGTCAATGTGACACTTGGTCTTCCTATTGTGCGTACGTCGGTTGACCACGGGACAGCCTACGATATTGCGGGCACGGGTACTGCTGATCCTTCGAGTATGGTCGAAGCGGTCTGTCTCGCTGCCCGCCTTACGAGTTCTAACCACGTGAGCCATGGCTGAGCATCTTATTGCTGACAATCGGAAGGCACGCCACGACTTTCACTTGTTCGATGCGTATGAAGCTGGAGTGGTGTTGCTGGGGACGGAGGTTAAGGCAATTCGTGAAGGAAGGGTAAACCTCAAGGACAGCTACGGACGTGTAGAACACGGCGAAGTATTTCTCTATAACCTACACATTAGTCCGTACAGCCACCGAGGCTACGCTACCCATGAACCGCTTCGTCGGCGGAAACTTCTGCTTAACAAGATTGAAATCAGGAAATTGATTGGAAAAACCTTGGAGAGAGGCCTCACTCTCGTTCCAGTCCGGATGTATTTTAAGAACGGTAGGGTCAAGGTGTCTCTCTGCGTGGCGAAAGGAAAGAAGAACTACGATAAACGTGAAACGATCCGCCGTCGTGAAATTGACCGGGAAACGCGAGCGATCGTCAAGGAGAGGATGCGGTGAAAGTGCTTATTACGGGTGCCGATGGTCAATTGGCCCATGCGGTTGCGGCACGGATGAAGGTAGAGCATCAAGTAATCTCTCTGACACGAAAAGAGCTCGACTTGACACGATATCTCGATGTTATGGATGTTGTGCGAGAGGAGCAGCCCGATACGATTATTAATGGTGCTGCCTACAATGACGTAGATGGAGCTGAAGATGAACCGATGGCCGCAATGGCGGTCAATGCTTTTGGCGTGAGAGCTTTAGCACAGGCAGCGGTTGCCACTCGTGCGATTCTTGTGCACTTTAGTACCGACTTTGTCTTCGACGGTAACGCCGACCAACCTTACACTGAGCAGTCGATTCCAAATCCACAGAGTGCATATGCAATGTCAAAGCTCATCGGCGAGTGGTTTGCAGCCGAGGCTCAACATTACATTCTCCGTGTTGAAAGTTTATTCGGTGGTGGACTACTTCCCGTACGAGACGGTCGAAGACAAGGGAGTAGTCTCGATCGGATAGCGGACGCAATCTTGGCTGATGAGGAAGTCCGAGCGTTTACAGATCGGACTGTAACGCCAAGTTATGTTGACGATGTTGCTGAAGCTACGGCGGTGCTTTTAGCTTCAACGCCGCCAGAGGGTATCTACCACTGTGTAGGTTCAGGTATGGGTACGTGGATGGATCTAGCAGCGCATCTGGCGGCGGAACTGAATCGCCCGAGTCGCATCATTCCGGTGCACATGTCAAGTCTGAAGCTCAAGGCCAAACGACCTCAATTTTGTGCCCTGTCGAACGTTAAGCTTAGATCGCTTGGTATCGTAATGCCGACTTGGCAGGATGCTGTGAGTCGATATGCTCAGGCACGCCTGAACGTTGCGTAACTCTATTTAATGGAAGATTTCATCAACTAGAGGAACAATCATTTCAGCGATTGCTAAGCACGCAGTTAGTCCAGGGGAATCAATTCCTGCCGCATGGATGAGTCCTGTTACTTGCTTGTCATAACGTATGATGAAGTCAGCAAATGTCTGGTCGGCTGGGGCGGGACGAGCTCTGATTCCAGTGCCGCCAGGTCGAAGGTCAGTTATGTTCAGTCCCGGAAGAAGGCTTCTGGCCTCTTCGTAGAAATATTCGATTGGCAGCCTATTACCCTCATAGTCGTCTTTAGTTGTTTGGTAGCTAGCGGTGGGGCCTAACATGACGCTGCCCCAAGTAGTCGGCGTGAGGTGAACGCCAAGACCATGGCCTGATTGGTCGGGTAGTGGGTAGACAGGTCTAGTAACTAGATGGCGTGAGCGAGGCAGTAGTTCAGCGTACTCACCTCGGACGGGATAGATGGTGAATTGTTCACCCCCCAGCATCGCTGATACATCATCGGCGTATAAACCCGCAGCATTCACGACTACTCGCGCCAGGATATGTTCTTGTTCCGTTTGGATTTGGATACCGTCTACACAGGGAGTGCCACCAATGACTGGAGTACTGGTAAGAATATAGGCTTCGCTGGTGGTCTTGCTTAGTGTTCGAACAAGTGCTTCGGCTTCGACGATGCCGGTGGATGGTGACCAAAGAGCGGCGACACCATCGACGTGTGGTTCGAGCTTCTTAATAAAAGAGCGATCTACTATGTCTACATCTACACCGTTCTTTTTCGCTTGTTCTCCAAGGGTCTCGAGTGTCGATATTTCATCGGTGGTCATTCCTACAATTAATTTCCCGCACCGAGTATGTGGCACGTTGTGAGTTCGACAAAAACTATAGAGGCGTTCCCGGCCTTCGACACACAGATTTGCCTTGAGTGAACCTGTTGGATAGTAGATTCCAGCGTGTATTACACCACTGTTATGAGTGCTTGCTTCAAGGCCAAGCCGTGGGTGAGATTCCAATAGGCAGGTGCTGTAACCCCGCTGGGATACAGCATTGGCGGTAGCGAGACCAACAACCCCAGCACCGATAATAGCAACATCAATCCGTTCCACAGATGTCTTTGATCGTAGACTAGTGTCCTGTCTAGAGTGAATTATTAACTATGTTGAGGTGGTAATCTGTCGGAATTCTAGTGGGATGACGAACGTTATGAGTAAAGCGCTGCTCGAGAAGATTCGTACCCGCCAGGCGTGTGTGAGCGTAATTGGTTTGGGCTATGTTGGTCTTCCCTTGGCTGTTGAGTTTGCCAAGGCTGGTCTAAAAACAATTGCATTCGATATTGATGCCGACAAAGTGGAACAGCTCCGTCAAGGGAAGTCTTATATCGGCGATGTTCCGAATGGTGAGATCCAGGCAGTGACCACGAAAGGCTACCTGACGGCTACGACTGATTTTTCGCAACTTGCTGACGTTGACACGATTGATATCTGCGTTCCGACACCTTTAAGGAAGACCCGTGATCCCGATTTGTCATATGTAGTCTCCGCAGTTGATGAAATCGCGAAATATCTTCACGCCGGTCAACTTGTGGTTCTCGAGTCGACGACCTATCCCGGCACTGTCGAAGAGGTAGTACGTCCTAAACTTGAAGCAGGTGGTCTTAAAGCCGGTGAGAATTTTTATCTTGCATTTTCACCGGAACGTGTAGATCCGGGCAATGTCGATTGGAATACTCGGAACATCCCAAAAGTTGTGGGAGGGGTCAATGAGATCTCAACTAAGGTGGCGGCCCTGTTATACGAACAGATTGTCGATTCAGTAGTGCCCGTGTCCTCAACCACCGTTGCGGAGACGGTTAAACTACTTGAGAACACGTTTCGGGCTGTCAACATAGGTCTCGCGAATGAACTGGCTCTGATGTGTGCGCGCTTGGATGTCGATGTATGGGAAGTTATTGAAGCGGCTAAAAGTAAGCCCTTTGGATTCATGCCCTTCTATCCTGGTCCTGGGCTCGGTGGACATTGTATTCCGATTGACCCGTTCTATTTAAGCTGGAAGGCACGGCAAAAAGGTTTTGAAAGTCGTTTCATCGAGCTCGCGGGACACGTCAACTCGGGGATGCCGAGGTATGTTGTCGAGCGTGTCGTTGATGCATTGAATACTCGGACTCTTCCAATCAGTGGGTCGCGTGTTCATTTGTTCGGCGTAGCTTACAAAGCGAATGTTAGTGACATTCGTGAATCACCAGCCATCGATATAGCCCTGTTACTCAAGGAGCGAGGGGCACTGGTGAGTTATAGCGATCCCTTTGTTCCGCGGATCTCGGATAGCGGTCTGGTGTTGGACGCAATTGATCCAGATAAAGTGTTGAACAGCGGAATCGATTGCGCCGTAATTACGACTGACCACAGTGGATTCGATTATGAATCGATCGCACAACAAGCACCGATAGTTGTCGATACAAGGAATGCACTAAAGGGTGTTAAACGGGACAACATCTTCCGGTTGTGACTCTATCTGCAACAAATCTGCCAAGGTAATTACGATAAATCGAGTTTGCGAATATCTAGAGAACAGCACTAGAATCCAGTCACTTACCAATGTCTAAACGCGCCATCATTACAGGTATTACTGGTCAAGACGGTTCATATCTCGCCGAGTTGCTTCTAGATAAAGGCTACGAGGTTGTGGGCGTGGCTCGTCGTTTGAGTGCTCCAAATCACTGGAGAATAGAGCACTTGCTGGACCGAGTTGTGATCCGTCCAGGTGATCTTTTGGACCAGCTTTCGCTTATCAGATTGATCGATGATGTACGACCGCACGAGGTCTATAACCTCGCGGCTATGTCGTTTGTTCCAGCATCTTGGGATCAGCCGATGCTCACTGCAGAGTACAACTCGCAGGGTGTGACGCGAATGTTAGAGGCTGTTCGTCAGGTCGATACGTCGATTCGGTTTTATCAAGCGTCTTCGAGCGAGATGTTCGGAAAAGTGCGGGAAACACCGCAAACCGAAATGACACCTTTTTATCCCAGAAGTCCTTACGGGGTCTCGAAAGTATTTGCTCACTACATTACGGTGAACTACCGTGAAAGCTACGATCTGTTTGCGGTATCGGGCATTTTGTTCAACCATGAATCACCCCGGCGAGGATTGGAGTTCGTGACACGAAAGGTTAGTGACGGAGTTGCTCGTATCAAACTGGGGTTGACGGATTCCTTGTCGCTGGGAAATCTCGATGCTCATCGGGACTGGGGTTTTGCTGGTGATTATGTGCGGGCAATGTGGGCAATGCTACAACAGGAAAAACCATCAGATTACGTGATTTCGACTGGTGTGAGTCATTCAGTGCGCGACTTAGTGGAAGCCGCTTTCTCACACGTCGGATTAGATTGGCGCAGTCATGTTCGCACAGACACTAATCTTTTACGTCCTGCTGAGGTTGAACACCTTATAGGAGATTCTTCGAAGGCTCGTGTCGAGCTCGAATGGGAGCCGCAAGTGGATTTTCCTAAATTGGTCGAGATGATGGTGGATGCCGATCTGGACCGGTTGAGTGTTGCCTCGGAACGAGGTGACAGTATGCCGCCTGAGTTGCAGGCCTGACATTACCGGTTGCAGTTGAATATTTAAACTCGCCTTTGGGTAACAGTAAGCTGTCACTTCCGTTCGGCAATCACAGCGTAATCCTGATCCGAAAACAACAAACGATTTAACGTTTCGATATTCTGATTGACGACTGAAACAAATGAGGTCAGTTCAGCGTCTATAGCAGGAGTGGCAACCGTCTCTTTTGGTGTAGACAGCTCCAACATTTTCAGTTGATTCTCTTCGGGGTACGGGGACCGGTAGATTACTTCCGCTTTTTGGAAGCCGCTGGCAGTGACTAGGTATTTCAAGGTGTCGGGATGGATCGGGCGAACATGTGTGATGTCTCGAACGTAGCTCTGAAAGAAGGCTGACCAGGAAGCGACGTTGATGGTTTCGAGTATCAATTTAGCTCCGGGACGGAGCTTAAGGAAGGCCGTGCCAATGAATTTTAGAAGATATTCAGGCTCAAGGTGTTCCACAACTTGAGCGGCGAATAGCCCGCCTAAAGAATCATCTGGAAGCGTACCTAAATATGAAACTGCATCTCCTTCTGAGACACTTAAGTTCCGCGTGCGACAGACTTCGACCATGTCATGGTTAAGCTCGATACCGCTCGCGGTCACACCTCGTTCGCGCAGAAGGTCTAGAAACTCTCCACGACCACAACCTACGTCGAGCACGTTTGTGGCTCCTTCAAAATACGGTAAGTATCCGGCGACACGAGATCGGATTTCAGCTTGGGACCCACGAAAGTTATCCTCAAACGCGACGTACTTATAACCATCGTAAGCTGAGGTAGGTGGTATGACTGATGCCTCGGAGTCCTTCTTTGTATCGTTAGAGTTTCGTGCTCTCAACCCGTCGAGTTCTCGCTTGAGCGATGCCGTGACCTCATGCCATACGGCCGTAGTTGAACGAACCTCGTCCACACTTGCTTGGTAGCGCCGCTCTCGGGCGACCATAGACTCCCAGCGTTTCTGCAACTCGTCCGATAGTCCTCCAAGAGCACCGATAACACCTGCTTGTAGAGCCCCGCCCGCGTCACGGTCTTTAGTGTCTACATAACCTGTAATCTGCTGTGCAAACTGAATCAATTTATGTTCAAACTCGACAAGGTTGTTTTGGCCTTGTCGCAGTAGTTCGATCACTTCGGCCACGGCACTCGAAACGTCACGGTTCACCTTGGCGTTTCGGTTAATGTGGTCGACGAGCGCAGAATTAAAAGCGTGTTGACGCTCGAACAGCGGTGCGAGGGTGTTCCACACAAGCCCGCGCAACTTGCCACGCCAACCCTCGGTGTTGGGAGTGAGATCGAGGAGATTCCACCGTTCATTGAGCTCTCTGATTTGTTGCTCGTCATGCGCGGGTGGAGCGTCTGGCATGTCGTGCAATCGGTGTAGTGCACTGTCAAGGGCAGTCAGGGCGTCATTGTATAAACGATTGGCTTCTTCTCGTTCATCATGTAGGCGTTTCAAATCCGAGGGAGAAATGCTGCTTTTAGACATGCCAATGGTGGCCAATTGTAGTGTGTCCGGCCAGTCTGGACCAGTTCTTAGCGGTCACTGCTTCTTGGTGTTGGGCGCAGTCGTTAAGCCATTTATACTTGGGAAGTCTAATTGTGCCTACTTGACCACTCCTTCCAAAGGACTGCTCGCCGTGGCGTACATCTTTAGAGGAATACGTCCCGCTAGAAATCCCGTTCGACCGGCTTGAACAGCTAGGCGCATAGCGCGTGCCATGGCAACCGGGTCTTGGGCTCCGGCGATACCAGTGTTCATCAGTACCGCGTCAACACCGAGTTCCATGGCGATCGCAGCATCTGATGGAGTGCCAACTCCAGCATCAACAATTACGGGAATCTTAGAAAACTTCTTAATGATTCGAATGTTGTTAGGGTTCTGAATACCAAGACCTGATCCGATTGGTGCTCCAAGTGGCATTACCGCCGCGGCTCCAGCGTCTTCAAGTTTGCGACACGTCACTGGGTCGTCATTCGTATAGGGTAGAACAACAAAATCGTCTTTGACTAAGGCTCGTGTAGCTTCGAGGAGTGCTTCGTTGTCCGGGAAGAGCGTTTCTTTGTCTCCAATTACCTCGAGTTTTATCCAATTTGAGAGACCGACCTCTCGAGCCAGGTGAGCAGTCCGAATAGCTTCGTCCGCGGAATAACATCCAGCCGTGTTTGGCAACAGAACGTAACGATCAGTGTCAATGTGATCGAGTAGTGACTCCTTAGAACGGTCGGTGACATTTACGCGTCTGACAGCCACTGTCACCATTTCGGCTCCGGAGGCTTCATGCGCTTGGGTCATGACCGAGTGGGAGGAGTATTTGCCCGTGCCAACGATCAGACGGGAGTGAAATGTTGTCCCGCCAAGCGTCAGCTGATCATCCGCCATGCCTCCCCCGACAAAGTGAACAACTTCGATCTGGTCGCCTTCCGTAATGATTAGTGAGTCGTATGAATCGCGTTTCACGATCTCAAGGTTGTGTTCGACCGCGACACCTCGAGGATCGAGATCTATTTCCGTGAGGAGTTGGTTGACGGTGAGCGGACCCACAATCTCAAAAGGTTCGCCATTTAAACTGATCTTCAAGGTTCGGAGCGTAGTCATCGCATTTCACGAAGTCAAGGATAAGTCATTGTTCGATTGAGAGTTATCTGTCAAACAACGTATTTGATGGAATGCCGACATCTTTTAGCAACGTCCGAAGCGTGTCTTTTCCGTCTTGAAGTAAATGAGGCGGTAGATTGTTTTGTCGGTCGTGGTCATACGCTGTTGCTAGTGCGGTCACTATGACCCTCTCGTAATTGGTGGCCATTTGCTCCAAAGTGAATCTATCAGACCAGAGTCTCCGGGCAGCCTTGCCAAGCGATGTGCGCAGGTTGGTGTCGACAGCGAGCCGAGCCAATGCGAGTGAGAGAGAATGTCCTTCGTCAAGGATGTCAATACTTACGCAGGCAGCGTCTATCGGCAGTCCTTGACGAGTCCGGCTGCGAGGCCCGCCCACCTCCATCCAATTTCGCGGGTCGAGAGATGGTACGTCACTAGTATGGATGAGGTCAGTGATAATGGTCGCCTTGCCGGCACTCAGGCAACGTAGCCAGGATGCAGAGGTTTCTCGGGATGGCGGCCAATGTAAACATAGACATACATCGGCAGCGGAGATGATGTTTGAGAGTTCTTTGTCCGCAACATTGCCGATGATACTGATCTGTTTGCTGATACCCAAACGTTGGGCTTCGGCCCGAGCGTCGTATTGTTCGACCGTCTGGCCGCACAGGAGCAGGTGCCAAGGTGCCATTTCTGATTTGAGCGCAGCGAGACTCTTGAGAGTTTCAAAAATTCGTTTCTCTGGACTGATATCTCCAATGGCGACAAAAAGCGTTGGTTCAACAGGAATGTTGTGGCGGTGCCGTATCGATTGGTTGGTCTCGGTAATCGGTGGCAGACTGGGGATTCCCATTTCGACAGAAGTCACCGGCGTTCTTGGCGATTCTTCTTGGATCTCTTCTGCAAGCCATGAATTGTGCACAAGGACCACCCGTGCTGAATCGAGAACAACCCGTCTCATTGGCCAGAGATAATTCAGGGAACCAAGCGACCCGGTCCAAAGATAATCTTGCGACCACGGTGAACCTGAAATTCCAAGTTCTGCGATTCCACTGTCGGTAGTGGGATGGTTGTAAGCGAATTCAACCCGGTAGTCATTCGCTCGGTTTGCTTTGAGCAGTGCTCGGCGTCTCGAGTGATGCAGTTGGCCGTCGTGCAGCGCAATTAGTCCTGGGTACTTTACGAGATAAGGCCACATGTAGTCGTGATGGGTAGAGGTTCCCAACTGGTAGACCACGAGATCATATGGATTCTGGT
>CAZWIL010000009.1:0-27385 GCA_964634175.1 uncultured Vicinamibacteraceae bacterium | reverse complement strand
GATCGACATCTTAGCTCGCGTTGCAGCAACACTTTCAGACCGACTGGAAGACAAACAAGAACAACTGGCCTTCACACAACCGCCTCTCATCACAGAACTTGTGGACCGCGGATGGGTCGGGGAAAAGGCGGGCCAAGGCTTTTATAAGAAAGACCGCGGGACTGGCGGCAGCCGAATCCTGACGTTAGACCCGGCCACTATGGTTTACCGAGAGCGCCAAACGCCGCGTCTGGCGTCCCTCGATTCGGCCTCGTCCATTAGCGACCTATCGGAACGAATGCGAGCACTCTTCCTCGGGCGCGACCGGGTGGGCGATTTTCTTCGGGCGACCCTAGGACAAACATTACTCTACACCGCGCACGTGGCAGATGAGATCGCAGACTCTGTCGACAACATAGACCGTGCTATGCGGTGGGGGTATGGCTGGGAACTTGGACCCTTCGAACTCTGGGATGCCATTGGAGTAGACAACATATTGGAAGCCTGTAACATCTCCGAACCTCCACCGCTGATTGACAAATTGACCTCAAGGACGCCCCAACGCGCCGTGCCACCACAGCTCAACCGTTTACGTGAGGAACCACTGCCATTCGGTCATGCCGATTTGTCACTCCTGACGCAACGTAAAAGAAGCCAGTCCGTTGTCAAACAGAATCCAGGCGCCAGTCTCGTGGACCTTGGGGATGGGGTGCTCGCGGTCGAGTTTCATTCAAAAATGAATGCCATCGGTGGCGATACCATCGAAATGCTTCATGCAGGTGTTGCTGAAGCGCAAAACAATTTCGTAGGACTCGTAATCGGCAATGAATCCACAACGTTTTCAGCCGGAGCCAATTTAATGCTCGTTCTGCTCGAGGCCCAAGAGAGCAACTGGGACGAAATTGAACTGATGGTTCAATCGTTTCAAACAGCAGTCTTAGAGCTTCGTTACGCCGACATTCCAGTTGTCGTCGCCCCAGCGGGGCTAACTCTTGGCGGTGGATGTGAAATCGCCCTACATGGTGACGGTGTCCAAGCGGCAGCCGAAACTTATATGGGACAGGTTGAAGTCGGAGTTGGCTTGATACCAGCCGGCGGCGGCACAAAGGAACTTCTTGCTCGAAGCATGAAGCAACAACCCCTTGCGATCGAAGATTCGCTACCATTCGTTCGTCAAGCATTTGAACTGATCGGTCTAGCCAAGGTCTCCACCAGTGCACCGGAGGCGCAACAATTAGGATTGCTTAGCTCACACGATCGAATCACAATGAACCGGGACCGAATCATCTCTGATGCTAAACAGTTCGTTCTTGATCTTGCCCGTACCGGATACCAGCCACCAAAACCCCCCATGGTCAAAGTGGGCGGTGCTGGTGTACGGGCCGGACTGGAGTTGGGATTACATATTGCATGGCGTGGTGGTTACATCAGTGACCATGATGCAACGATTGGCCGAAAACTAGCTCGAATTCTTTCTGGTGGTGACGTAGCCCATCCGACGACAGTACCGGAGCAACACTTGCTGGACCTTGAGCGAGAAGTGTTTCTCAGCTTGTGCGGTGAAGCCAAAACGCTTGAACGAATTTCCCATACCTTGAAAACGGGTAAAACACTCCGGAACTAGCGTGGCTAATGTTAAGACTGATCGAGTCCGAACGATAGACGGTCCGGCCGGCCGTCTGGAAGTCCTACTGGATGAACCAGAATCGACCGCAAGGGCCATTACGATATTCGCCCACCCGCATCCGGAACTGGGTGGCACCATGCACAATAAGGTTGTCTACCAATCAGCAAAAACTTTGTCCCAAATTGGATGTGCGACTCTGAGATTCAACTTTCGCGGTGTCGGAAAGAGCGATGGTAGCTACGATGAGGGGCGTGGTGAAATGCAAGATTTCCGTGCAGTAGTCGACTGGGCGGTAACACAATATCCTGGCACTTCTGTCTGGGCCGCGGGATTTTCATTTGGTGCGTGGGTCGCGCTTAACGCCGGCACGTCAGACGATCGTGTCGGTCTGCTCTTGGGTATCGCCCCACCGACCCATTACGATTTAACCGACTTTAAACACAGTAAAAAACCAAAGTTCTTAATCCACGGCGAAGCCGACGAACTTATCCCATTACAGAACATCTGGAAGCTTTATGGGACATTGCAGGAACCAAAGGAATTGGTCGTGATCGACGCGGCAGACCATTTGTTTGATGGCAAAGTATCTGAAGTTGGTGACGCCATTGAAGACCTATTAGGAGACTTCGAATCATGAAAGACGCAGTGATTGCATCGGCCGTTAGAACACCCGCAGGCAAAGCACCCAAAGGGGCGCTTCGCTATACCAGACCCGATGAGATGGCCGCGGTGGCTATTGAAGAATCACTTCGCCGAGCTCCAGGTATTGAACATGAGGAAATTGACGACGTCATACTTGGCTGTGCAATGCCTGAAGCTGAGCAAGGTATGAACGTTGCCCGCATCGCCAGTCTGAGAGCTGGACTCCCTGTGGAAAGCTCCGCAGTTACGATTAACCGCTTCTGTTCATCAGGCCTGCAGGCAGTCGCGTTTGCCGCTGAACGAATTATGTGCGGTACAGCTGGCACGATCGTGGCTGGAGGGACGGAGTCAATGAGTATGGTTCCAATGGGAGGACACAAAATCGCGCCCAATCCAGAACTCATGACCAACTATCCTGATGTGTATTTGAGCACTGGCCTCGTCGCCGAAAATCACGCCTTGGAGTCTGACATTTCTCGTGAGGAGCAGGATGAGTTTGCGTATCGGAGCCACCAGCGAGCACTGGCGGCAATCGAAGAGGGGCGATTCGCTGACGAAACCGTTCCGCTCCAAGTAAAGATCGCGGACCCAGGTGACGCGCGCGAGCTAAAACCGGCGATACGTGAAGTTAAGTTCACAACTGACGAAGGGCCCAGACGGGATACATCCGTCGAAGCACTTTCGAAGTTGAAACCGGTATTTCACGCCTCCGGGTCAGTGACCGCCGGTAATTCATCCCAGACCAGTGACGGTGCCGCAGCCGTCGTTGTGACCTCACTGGACCGAGCCCGCGAACTCGGGTTACAACCACTGGCACGATTTGTCACATTCGCAACCGCCGGCGTCAAACCTGAATTGTTTGGCATAGGACCAGTGCCAGCGATGAAGAAAGCGCTCAAGCTTGCGTCCCTCACAATCGACGACATTGACCTAGTCGAACTAAATGAAGCATTCGCGGCGCAGATTCTGGCTTGCCTCAGAGAATTTCCTATCGACTCCGATAAGCTGAACGTGAATGGCGGGGCGATAGCTTTAGGTCACCCGCTCGGTTGCACCGGGGCTAAACTTTTAACAACGCTGCTTTACGAATTACGTCGTCGAAACGGCCGTTTTGGAATGGTCAGCATGTGTGTTGGTGGCGGTATGGGGGCGGCTGGCATATTCGAACGTTTATAGATAAAAGTACCAACGGAGACTGTAATGGCAACCACACTTGTATCGCCCGTCCAAAAAGGCGGCGCATGGCTATTCGATGCACCAGCTCAAGAGAACGTGTTTACCCCAGAAATGATGACTGGCGAGCATCGTCTTGTGGATCAAACAGCTCTCGAATTCGTTACTAAAGAAATCACACCAAACCACGATCAGCTTGAAACCAAGGATTGGGACCTAGCGCGACGACTTCTGCGACAAGCTGGTGACCTGGGGCTCTTGGGAACTGACGTCCCTGAAACCTATGGTGGTGTTCCCCTGGACAAGGTCACTGCGGCCATTATTGCGAATCGCATGGGACAAGGTGGATCTTTTGGTTCAGTTTTCGGCGCGCAAACTGGTTTGGTTGTGATGCCGATTTATACATTTGGTACCGCAGAACAAAAAGAACGTTACCTGCCGACCCTCGTCAGTGGTGAAACGGTCGGTGCCTACTGCCTAAGCGAATCTGGCTCTGGTTCCGATGCCCTCGGAGCCAAGACTCGCGCGGTACGCCAAGAC
This sequence comes from uncultured Vicinamibacteraceae bacterium, assembly GCA_964634175.1. Lineage (GTDB taxonomy): Bacteria > Acidobacteriota > Vicinamibacteria > Vicinamibacterales > UBA8438 > CAUZIB01. Next base: position 23,424 of record CAZWIL010000009.1, on the reverse strand, counting down.
GACGGTTCCTACATCCTGAACGGCGAAAAGATGTGGATCACAAACGGGGGGTTTGCCGACTTATTTGTCGTATTCGCAAAAGTGGACGGCGAACACTTCACAGCGTTCATCGTTGAACGAGGGTTCGACGGTGTGACGAGCGGACCGGAAGAACATAAGATGGGCCTTTTTGGTTCATCTACCACACCGGTGATTCTTCAAAACGTTAGAGTTCCGGCAGCAAACCTCCTAGGAGAAATCGGCAAGGGCCACAAGGTTGCCTTCAACGTTCTCAATTATGGTCGTTTCAAGTTGGGAGCCTCAGCCGTTGGTAGTTGCAAGTTGGCACTGGGAGAATCGGCTCGATACGCCAGTGAGCGACAACAGTTCGGACAACCCATCTGTAACTTCGGAGCTATCAAGCACAAACTAGGTGAAATGGTCGCCCGGACCTATGCAATTGAGTCCATGGTATTCAGAACTGCTGGACTGCTCGATGCGATGTTGAGCGATCATGAATCAACAAACGACAACGCCATGCTCACCGCACTGGAAGAATATGCGATTGAATCTTCCATCGTGAAAGTTACCGGAAGCGAGTATCTAAACTACGTCCTCGACGAAAACGTTCAAATTCATGGCGGCAACGGCTTCGTCAAAGATTATCCGGCAGAGCGGCACTACCGTGATTCCCGAGTGAATCGTATTTTCGAGGGCACTAATGAAATCAACAGACTACTTATCCCTGGCATGCTCGTCAGACGTGGCCTACAAGGACATGTCCCACTAGTGGCTGCAGCGAAGAAACTTCAGGATGAGATTCTCAGTCCCACACAAACTCCAAGTCCAGATTCGAGTCCGCTTGAAAAACAGTACGCGGCGGTCACGATGTTCAAAAAAGTGAGTCTGGCAACCTTGGGTCTGGCTATGCAAAGCTATGGCGAGAAACTGACTGACCAACAGGAAGTGCTTTCATTTGTGTCAGATATTCTGATGGACACCTACGCCTCCGAGAGCGTTGTCTTACGAGCTCAGCGTGCGGCAGCTACAACAGCGGCTACCGCAAAATTACACGAGGATACGGCATCACTCTTTGTCAACGACGCTGCTAACCGCGTCGATGCTGCTGCCAAGGCGGCTGTCGCCGCGATGACTGAAGGTGACACGCTCCGTACTCATTTAGCAGCACTGCGAAGGTTACTTAAGGTATCTCCGATCAATACAGTAACTCTGAGACGCGGCCTTGCAGATGCGGCAGTACAGCAGGCAGGATATACATTCTAGCTTATGGGTGTGCACTCCATACGAACGACATCGCCAAGTAATTGGCAGTGGGATCATTCCATCGGCGGATATCTCCTTGTCATGGCATTTCTGCTTGTCAACCTGGCCAGCGCGGCCTGTAGTCCTCCGCGACCTGACGAAGATCGTTATCTTGATCAACTCGTCACCGATCGTGAGATCAAGGACCGTGAGTTTAGTGGTGTCAATTCAATTGTTCCGCTCGACCGGCAGGCCTGGATGGTGCCGTTGCGTTACTACGAACCAGATGCTAACTATCGTGTCCCGGCACAGCTCACCATTGGAGACGAACAACCGATTTTTGAGATCCCGACCTCAACGGGCCAATTTCGAACGGTTCAACGAGTGGGTACACTGCAGTTCGTTCTTAAGGGTGAATCCATGAACTTAGCCGCATTGGTCGAATTGCCTGTCGAAAATTCAGGCCAGCTGTTTGTGCCGTTTCGGGATGAGACCAGTGGAAGCGAAACATACCCGGCAGGGAGATACTTGGACTTACCGAATACACAAACGGGGATCTATGACCTAGATTTCAATCGCGCTTATCATCCCTATTGCTACTTCAATGAAGAGTACGAATGTCCATTCCCTCCTCCGGAAAATCGGCTTGCGACCGAGATACGGGCGGGAGAACGGTTACCACCAGAAAGCGAACAGCGAATCCCGTTGCCGTCATCGACTTCGGCAACGGGCCAAGGTTCTCAAAGAAACTCAGACGCTAACCCCTAGCCGGAACTAGAATCGCAATTATGCCCTTGTGTGGGGTTGTTTTCGACTTCGACGGTGTTATAGCCGACACTGAGGCTCTACACCTCAAAGCCTACCAAGAGACCCTGTCTGATTGGAACTTGTCGTTGTCAAGGTCCGACTACTTCGCGTACTACCTAGGATACGACGACATCGGCGTAATTACCGCAGTCGCACATGCTCAAGGAAGAACTCTGGCTCAATCAGAGATAGCCCAACTACTTGCAATGAAAAGCCGTCACTTTGAAACGTTGATCCGTGGCGAAGATGTTCTTTTTGCAAACTGCGTCGAATGTATTCGACGCCTTTCAACCCAGACTAAACTAGCAATTGCTTCCGGAGCTCTGCACCGTGAGATCAGCCAAATTCTTAGTGCAAACGCATTGCAAAAATATTTTGAGATTATCGTCGCGGCAGATCACGTGGACCACCCCAAACCAGCACCGGATGGATATCTTCAAGCAGTTGCCCAGTTGGGCCAGCGTGGCGCTACGCCCTCCACTGGATGCTATGTCGCGATTGAAGACTCAAGGTGGGGACTCGAGGCTGCTCGGTCGGCTGGACTGAAGACCATCGGCATTACCAATACTTATCCTGCATCAAGCTTGAGCATAGCCGATGCGATCGTTGAGAACCTCGATACTGTCGATAAGGATTTCCTCAACCGCCTCTGTTCTTGAGCAATGCTTCGCTACATTGTCAGTGAGCGCGAATTCTGAGAACAATTGACGGCAGCAACTATCAAGCTGTGCCCTATTAATCACACAACTATGGAGTGTTGCCGAACGTAAACTCGCCCTGTCGAATAGTCGCGTCAGACATGAAAAGTCTTGGTATGGTAGCGTTGATAGAGTCACTCGTTTAAAACCGGATACAAATGGTCTCTTCTGAATTCATCCATCAGTTCACAGAAATCGCACAAACACCCGACCCTGACCTTGCTACGGTGTCGCTGCTGGTGGCTCGACTTGAATACCCGAAACTGGACGCGGGAACATATGTTGAGCGCCTCAACCAAATGGGAGAAATTGCTCGCCAGCGAGTCATGGAATTTGAAAATATTGGCGAGCCGGTGCAGGTAATCCAAAAACTGAACGCCTATTTATTCAATGAAGAAGGTTTCTCAGGCAATGAACACCATTACGATGACCCTCGAAATAGTTTCTTGAATGAAGTATTGGATCGCCGAACCGGCATTCCGATTACTCTAGCCACGGTGTATATGGAAGTGGCACGACGTGCTGGAATCGCCATTGAAGGACTAAATTTTCCCGGACATTTCTTGCTTCGTTATCAAAGCAAGACCGCCGCCGGAGAGCTCACAAGTGACCTTATTATTGACGCCTTTAATGGTGGAGCTATCCTCTCAGACAATGATTGTCGCAATCTCATCCGCAAGCATGGTGGTGACGCCGAACGCTTTGATCGGCTGGCTTTAGTGGGTGCGACCAAGACCGACATTCTGTTCAGGATGCTATTTAACTTGAAGTGTATCTACGTCAACATGCGATCCTTCCCACAAGGACGATCAATTGCTCACTTACTACTAGCACTTAAGCCGTCGGCAATGACCGAACTGCGCGACCGTGGTCTACTGTCCTATCATCTGAACGACTTCTCGGCTGCTCTACACGATCTCGAAACCTACCTGCGATTTACCTCACGGGGACCAGACGGAGACCACGAGGGCGAACGCGCCGAAATCTGGGAACACGTAAAAACGCTGCGCCGGAGGGTTGCCAGCCTAAACTAGAAGCCTCGGCCAAACAGGAAAAAGAAAAGAGCGCCGCGAGTACGAACACCTACGAGCGGACAACCTACCCTACAAACGCAGATTTCCGATCTCGCGATATAAGGCAGCTGACGCAATCACACCGTTATGAAAATTTGTTAAATCAAGCTTCTCGTTCGGAGCATGCGCATTCTCGTCAGGTAGTCCAATCCCAAACAAGACTGAAGGAAGGCCGAGTATCTCCTGAAACGTCGCAACAACTGGAATCGATCCCCCTTCGCGATTGAACACCGGTGACCGCCCGAACCCCGATTTGATCGCCCTGCCTGCCGCCTGGACAAATGGATTGTCAAAATCGGTCATCCAAGGTTTACCCATATGCATCTGCGTCACACGAAGTTCGACACTGTTCGGTGACAGCTTTTGAATGTAGGCTTCGAACTGCTCCGCGATTTTCAATGGATCCTGATCGGGAACCAAGCGCATGCTTACCTTCGCCATCGCCACAGCCGGAATAACCGTCTTAGCACCAGTTCCCGTGAACCCTGAGAGTAGACCGTTGACTTCGAATGTTGGGCGAGCCCAAATACGTTCCAAGGTTGTGTAACCTCGCTCGCCAAACAGCTTCGGAGCACCGAGGTCCTCTCGATATTGCCGCTCGCGGAAAGGCAACCGAGCAAATTCCTGACGTTCCTCATCTCTGAGTACTCTAACGTCATCATAAAAGCCCGGAATCTTAACTCGCCCTCCACTATCCTTCATACGGCTAAGAATCTGTGCCAATACAAACGCTGGATTGGCAACAGCTCCACCGAACGATCCCGAATGCAAGTCGGTCTTCGTGCCGCGCAAGTCAACCTGTAAGTATGCCAGACCTCGCAATCCATAACAGATCGATGGCACACCCCGATCAAACATGGGTGAATCGGATATCACCACAACGTCGGCACGGAGCTCATCAGAGTGATCACGAACAAATCCGTCTAGATGCTTGCTGCCAACTTCTTCCTCACCTTCGATAACAAATTTGATATTAACGGGAAGATTGCCACCATCAGTCAAGTACGCTTCGACTGCCTTAAAATGCATAAATATTTGGCCCTTGTCATCAGCGGCACCCCTGGCATAAATCTCACCTTCGCGCACAGCGGCCTCAAACGGAGGCGTCAACCATTCGTCCAACGGATCGACCGGTTGCACATCGTAGTGGCCATAAAACAAAATCGTCGGCACATCCTCGCCGGCCGCATGTAACCAATCCGCGTAGACGACCGGGTTCCCGAGCGTTTCAATCAACCGAACATTTTCAAGACCAACCCGAGTGAGTTCGTCAGCCGTCCACTGGGCACATCGCCTTACATCGTCTAAATGTTCCGGTAACGCACTAACGCTCGGGATAGCGAGAAACTCCTTTAGTTCTTCGATATAACGATCTCGACTGGAATGAATGTGATTAGTAACGTTATCCATTTTGATTACTACCCGATTACGTGGCGTGCTCCGTTACGACAACAGTGTCAGCTCACTACCGACTCGGTTTCTCAACAGGAAGATCTTCTCGATCTCCCCACTCTTTCCATGACCCGACATAATTTCTGACTCGCGGATACCCTAACAATCGAAGCGCCAGATAACTATGTGCCGCACGATAACCACCTTGGCAGTAAGAGATGACTTCCTTGTCCGGAGTTACACCGTTCTCCTCGTACATGCACCGAAGCTCGGAAGCAGCCTTAAACGCACCACTGTCATCGAGATTGCGAGTCCATTCGATATGGACTGCACCTGGAATTGCGCCACCGCGCTTAGCACGAACGTTCGTTCCATAATATTCAGCGTCGCTTCTAGTATCTAGTAATACAACGCCATCACGACCCACCCTTGACGAAACGTCATCGCATGTCGCAACGCGGTCACTGGCTGAGGCAATGTTCCATGCCGCCTTATCAGGCGTCGAAGTTTGAGTGGTCGCCTCGAAATCCTGACGCATCCAAGCACCAAACCCTCCGTCAAGAACACGGGGACAAGAATGGCCAAACAACTCAAGAAACCAAAAGGCTCGTGCCGCACGTATTCCAGATTGTTCGTCGTAGACCACGGTTGGTCGGTCTTGAGATACACCCCGTGTGGTCAGCAAATGGCCAACCATCCACAGAAACGCCTCAAGCGGCGCAGGGCGCGTATCAATCAGACTCACACCAAAAAGGTCGAGGTGTACAGCGCCTGGAATGTGACCCTGAGCAAATTTCTCGGCCGGGCGTAGATCAATCATCAGCGGTGGAACTGAACCGCACCGTTGCTGTTCAAGCTCTCCCGGAGTAATCAGAAGCTCAGAATTTACGTAGCCCTTCAACATCGCAGACATAGGTCATTGTTCCACAGCTGTAAACTGAAGGCTACGGACCAGACAAATCAGACTAGAAAAGCATACCGAAGCACAAACAGACCAGCGAAGAGAAACACCAGCCAATCAACATCTGACACTCGTCCTACGGAAACCTTAAGAACCGCAAATGAAATAAATCCGAATGCAATACCGTCCGTAATGCTTACAGTCAACGGCATGAGAAGCATTGTCAGAAACGCCGGGATGGCTTCGGTCGCATCATCCCATTTTATGTGGCGGACGTTACGCAACATCATCGTTCCTACCACGATCAACGCTGGAGCAATCACGGGATATAGAGTCACCGAGTTATCAAGCTGGTAGCCACCACCAATCATCGCCACGATTGGAGCAAAGAATAGCGCCAGAAAAAACATAGTCGCTGTTACAACCGCCGTTAAGCCCGTCCGACCACCAGCAGCCACACCAGTAGCGCTCTCGATATAGGCCGTGACCGTCGACGTCCCCAACCCAGCGCCAATGACAGTACCAACGGCGTCAGCCATAAGTGCGCCACGTGCGCGAGGCAAGACACCGTTTTGCATCAAACCCGCCTGTTCGGCTACCCCGACCAGCGTGCCGACCGAATCAAATAAGGCCAGAAATAGAAAAACTAGAATGACAGCAGCCATGTCAGGCTGCAGTGCCGCCAAAAGATCAAACTCCAGAAAAGTCGGACTGATGGATGGCGGCAAACTTGCGAAACCTTGATACTCCGTGACTCCAGTCAACCAAGCTACGGTACCGGCAACAAGTAGACCAATGAGTAACGCTGACCGAAAGTTCCACACCGACAGAACCGCCATCACGGTGAATCCAGTCAAAGCAACCATGACCGGTGTAGTGCGAAGGTCTCCAAGCATAACCAGCGTCCCAGGCGAATCAACAATGACTCCTGCCCACTGCAAGCCGACCATGGCGATTAACAAACCAATGCCGACCGCAATCGCATGCTTAAGTGAATTGGGAATTGCCGTGATCAAGCGTTCACGCAAACCGATACCCGCTGTGATTACAAAGAGCATTCCTGCAAGTGCTACGGCGCCTAGTGCTGTCTGCCAAGGAATACCGGACGCCAGAACAACCGTAAAAGCAAAATAGAAATTGTGTCCCATCGCCGGAGCGACCGCGATGGGGTAGTTCGAGAAAAATGCCATCATCAGCGTCGCGACGCCACTGGCGACACACGTGGCGACAAAGACGGACCCGAAATCCATACCGGCTGCGCCAAGTACTGTTGGTTGAACGAAAATGATGTATGCAAGCGTGAAGAATGTGGTGCTACCAGCTAAAACTTCGGTCCGAATCGTCGTGCCTAATGCAGACAAGTGAAACGTGCGCTCAAACAAAGAGCTCATCTTATTGAAGACCACAAATCATCATCTTCGCGGACACGCCCCTCGTCACGAAGCTTGGCTAAATGCGCCAATACGTTTTCTCTTGCCATGCGTTGAAGTACTCCAGACAGGCTTGAATACACCTGAGCAACAATCGCGTCTACTCCAACCGGCCGGTCCCCAAGGACGTTAAGGATCTCGACCTCTCGATGCTGGCGATGTTTGACATATTGTTGAACCACCGACGACAGGTCGTCGATTTCCGGGCCGTGCGCCGGAAGGACACGGGTGGGCTCTAGGGCCTGTATCAGCTCGAGACTGCGAAGGTACGCAGTAAGGCTACCACCACGGCTCACTGGAATGACGACACTAGCGCCTTTGATCAGAAGGTCACCAGAGAACAAGGTTCGAGTCTCTTCGTCAAAGAAACAGATATGGTCAGGAGAGTGCCCCGGAGTGTGAATGACACGAACATACCCATCGCCAACAAATATCTGATCGCCATCAGCTAGAGCCACCCACGGTACCGCGAACTGGTTGTCTACGTCCGACCACGGCATCTTGGCAAAGCTTGAGCCTGGCCATGTTTTAGCGAGATGACTCGCTCCGGCCGCATGATCAGGATGCCCGTGGGTGACAAGAACACGGGTCAGCGCGTTACCAGCCAAGGCATCCCTAACAGCCGCTAAGTGTTTTGGATGGCCAATTCCAGCATCAATCAGCGCCGGTTCACTTCCGGTAATTAGATAGGTATTGTTACCAGTGCCCGTGTACGGCCCAGGATTAAAACCCGAAATGAGGGTAACGGCCACAAGATTAACTATCCGAGATGGCAGCAAGTAGTTGACGTCGACCTCGGTGCCCGTCAATTATACTGCGTGCCAGATTCCACTTCGATCACCGAAACCTTTACATCGCAAGAGCGTCAACTTCTCAAACCATACTTCGGCAACGTCGATCACCAAGTGTTTGTGCTGACCAATTTACCCGAAGTGGTCAAGGGCGCGTTGTTTGCTCGATACTCACGGTCGGCGAAAACGGTCCGTCGCCTTTTTCTCGATGAATTCCTTGATCAGCTTGTTACTGGGACTGTTCAAGATACGGTTGGCCTTGGCCGAGCAGAACGCCTGTATGAGCGTGTTTTTAACCAATACGGTGACGACTCTGTCGCGCAACTCGGCGGTGCTCATATTGCCTGTGAAGGTGTATCGAACGTTTTGACAAAAGTACTCGAGCGTGGTCGCCTCATGTCTTATCTCGAGCAATCCACACGATACGTCCCCTATACGGACAAACCGGATGGAAGATGGAAATACGTGGTTCCAGCCGAGCTTACGACCACTAACGATAACACCTTGATCTCGGCTTTCTCAGCCACTCTGGACCACGCATTTGAGACTTATGCGAAATGGATCGCTCCTCTCCAAGCGCACTTCTGCTCCCTTTACCCAAAATCACCAGACGATTCAGACGCCGTCTACAACGCGGTTATCCGGGCCAAAGCACTTGATGCCCTTCGCGGCCTACTACCTGCTGCAACACGATCAAATGTTGGACTGTATGGGTCTGGTCAAGCTTATGAGGGACTGCTGCTTCGGATGCGAGCCAATCCGCTCGCCGAGGCACAAGAGGTCTCAAACCTTATGCTGCCAGAGCTTCGCAAGGTCATTCCAGCCTTTCTTCTGAGAGTTGATCGGCCAGACCGAGGAGTTCGATGGAGTCAATATCTTTCGATGACCCGAAACAACACGGCACAACTAACTCGCACGATGGTTGGAAACATTGACCCCGTTGACAGTCCGGAAGTTGCGTTGACCGACTTTGATCCAGAAGGAGAGATCAAGGTCGTAGCGGCGGCCATGTATGCAAGTTCGTCGCTTCCCGAAAATCAATTAATCAACCTTGCCAGAGGAATGTCACCCGACGACCGCATTAGCGTCTTACGATCGTATGTGGGTAACCGGATCAATCGTAGGCATCGTCCAGGCCGAGCGTTTGAGCGTTCCACATATTGCTTCGACATACTGTCAGACTACGGAGCGTTTCGAGACCTCCAACGTCATCGGATTTTGTCAATTGACTGGCAGCAACTTGGTCCATCGAATGGATATACAGCTCCGGCCGTCATCGAAGACGTTGGCGCCTTGTCAGATTGGCGTCAGGTGATGGACAGGTCGGCTGAACTGCATCATCGGTTAGAAACAACCGTATCGCCACTGGTAGCCCAATATGCTGTATCAATGGCCTATCGCATCAGGTTCTATATGCACATGAACGCCCGAGAAGCAATGCATGTCATAGAGTTAAGAACAGCACCCCAAGGCCATCCCGCATATCGCCGAGTCTGTCAAACGATGCACGGGTTGATTAGGGAACAGGCCGGGCATCACGCTATCGCTGATTCTTTGGCCTTCGCGGACCACTCTGACGTAGAACTCGAACGCTTAGAAGCAGAAAGGGCTACCGCGCGACGAAAACAGCAACAGGAGTAAAACAGTAATACCTGCGACCCGCCATCAGAGTTAGGAGTCGTTAGCGCCGTTGGACACATCGCCGTGACGTTCGAACTCGGAAAGATACGTCAAAGTCTCCAATGAAGTCATTCGATCAAGAAATAACACACCGTCAAGATGGTCAGTCTCATGCTGAATCACACGGGCAGGAAACCCAGACGCCGTCATCGTATGTTCTCGCCCATCGCGGTCTAACGACCGAACACGAATCTCATCTCGGCGTGGCACCATTCCACGAATATCTGGGATACTCAAACAGCCCTCCCAGTCATTCTCCGTCGAGTCTCCGATCGGTATAATCTCTGGGTTAACCATCACGACTGGCGGCATTCCTCCATCCGGATCATCGACACCAGCAACAAATAAACGAATCCCCACGTGCACCTGAGGTGCAGCCAAGCCAATTCCCTGATACTCACGCATGGTCTCAAACATGTCATCGATCAATCGCTGCGTCGTATCATTCCTAAGTTCTGATACTTCGATCAAGCGCGCGGGTGTTCTGAGTACGGGATGCCCGAGGCGAGCCACCTTAAGAATAGACATGCTTGCCGATTATACGTTAGGGTGCTAATTCGACTATGTCGGCCCACGCCAACCATGAAATCTACCGCTTTTGCTCCCGATGCGGTCAAACCATGGTCCAACGACTTCTTAAAGATGGTGAACCCAAGCGTCCAGTCTGTGAAGCATGTGGTTATGTCGTTTATCTCGATCCGAAAGTTACCGTTGGAACGATTATTAGTAACGCCAATAATCAGGTTGCTCTAGTACGTCGCGCCATTGAACCTGCCTACGGCAAGTGGAGTTTTCCAGGTGGCTACGTAGACCGAGGTGAAACGCTCATTGCTGCCGCTTCACGTGAAGCATGGGAAGAAGCCCGATTAGAGATTCGCGTAGATGGCCTGATAAATATTTACTCGTATCCGGAACAAACATCAATCGTCGTGGTCTACGGCGCAACCTCGATTGGTGGCCAACTTCGAGCTGAAGACGAATCTCTAGAAGCCGGATGGTTCACCGAAGCAGACGTACCATGGTCAGAACTAGCCTTTCCAAGTACACAGCAGGGTCTCCGGCAGTTTTTTCAAGGACTCCTTTGGCCTCACGTCGTGTAGTCTCCCTTGATTCGATCATAGTGTTGAAATAAAGCCTACTAGAGAACCAGCAGATTCATTGCGGTCAGCTAACTTTGGTTTCCAGTAGAGTCGCGAGGTGGAAAATTAAAATTCTCCACCTCCACTGCATCCACTGCAGCCGTAATCATCTCATCTACGGCCAACTGTGACTCAGCAGCTTCGACCTGATCTAGATGGGCCTTCGTCGCCGGGTGGCGAGGTGTAAACAACTGACAGCAATCCTCATCTGGAATAATTGAAACTGGATAAGATCCAAGTCTACGAGACTCATCCGAGATCTCGTCTTTATCAGAACCTACCAGCGGTCGAAGCACTGGCAGGGTGACAGCAGCATTGATTACGGAAAGGTTCTCAATGGTCTGAGACGCAACCTGCCCCACGGCTTCACCCGTGACAAGAGCGCGGGCCCGACAGCGCCTTGCGAGACGCTGTGCGATCCTCATCATGAAGCGTCTATAGAGGACAACGCGAAGTGGTGCAGGTGCAGAGAGCACAATCTGCCGTTGGATATCACCAAACGCAACGAGGTACAAGCGAGACTTCAACTGATAGCCCGTTAGCAACTGTGTTAATTCTCTAACTTTGTCTATCGATGCGTGGGATAACAGTGGGTAACTGTGGAAATGCACGAACCGAACGCGACATCCCCGTTTCATGAGTCGATAAGCCGCCACCGGCGAATCGATACCACCTGACAGCAAACTCATCACTGGGCCACTCGTACCAGAAGGCAGGCCACCAGGCCCAGGATACTTATCGATTGAATAAAAAGCCTCTGTTGGAAGTATTTCAATCCAGATAACGAGGTCAGGATGAACAAGATCAACATTCCATCCGATTGCAGTCTTAACACGACCCCCAATTTCCCTCTCAATTTCCGGAGAAGTCAGCGCATAGGTTTTGTCGGCGCGTCGAGCTGTCACCCGAAAGCTTTTGATGTCGCCATGACTCTGCGCAGACAACATCTTCAAGATCGATGTCGACAATTGATCAATCGACCGACCCGACCGAGAAGCACGTCCAAAGTTCGCGACACCAAACGTACTAGCTATTCGTTGTTTGACTGTCACCCAGTCAGCGTTAGCACCAAGTACCAGCTCCAACCGGCCCATAAGTGGCCGAACACGGACCACATCAAGGTCAGCAGTGACAGCTCTGAGATTAGAAATCAACCGGTCGACAAACCAAGGCCGGTTACGACCCTTTAGAGCAATTTCTTGATAGCGAACAATAACGGAATCCATGTATCGGTTCTATTGGTGGAACTGTTCAAAGGCGATGTTGGCGGCGTTATGCCCACTTACGACTGCACTCTCGATTGTGCCTGGCAGCCCTGTCTCGATCCAATCCCCGGCAAGAAATAAACCAGGAATACCGGTCTGAGAACCTGGTCGCTGAGGCTGGCCAGGCGCCAATGAAAATGTGGCCTGGCGTTCACGAATAACCATCCCATGTACGAGTTCAATCCTACTAACCGCTGGTATGGTTAATCTTAAATCAGACAAAGCTAACTCGATTATGGCCGCGTCGGGAAGCCCCACCAAGCTCTCCGCTGCACTTGACACCACTGTCACGCGCGCGCCAGAACACCTAGCACTCGACTGGTTGGCGAACAGCCACTGTGTCTTCTTACCCAACAACCCGAGGAATGGTTCTGTTGTGACTGGTGATTTAAACCACAGATGCACACTGACAATTGCCGCTGAATCCATAGCTTCGGCTCGTTCCACTGTGGCGACTAACGACGGTGGCGGCGGACTAATTACCCTTGAGAGGGAAAACCAAGGTACGGCGACAATAACTACCGATGCCTCGACCAACTGATTGCGGGCCTCAACTCCAACGAGACGGCCATCAACGAGCGCGACCCGTCCCGCAGCGTGAGTCCAAACCGCGCCCCCACGTGTTTCGATAAAGCGACGGGCCGGGATCGCATAAAGTGACTCCAGAGGCCGATTAGGGAGGACGATGGCTGAATCCGTGACTTGGGAACCACAGAGTTCGCCCAAGACTCTTGCAAACGGCTTTGCGGCGGCTACACGTGCACTTTGATTGAGTGCCGCCAGTGCCAGTGGCTCCCACAAGAGCTCTCGCAGGCGCGGCGCCTGACCGCAGCGTATCAACCATTCGTGCACAGTTTCATCTTCCCTGACAATATCAGCAGGGAAATCATTATTTTTACGTCGCCGAAGCCGCCGAAGCGGCCCGACCATTCGTAAGGCAGACAGTTTCTCAGAAAAACTCAACTCCTCCCATTCAAGCACACCTCCAATCAAATGAAGTGGAGCTGAAAGATCCGGACAGGCAAAACAAATAGGTCGACTGTTTTCATCAATATAACTAACTCTTAGCCTGTCTTGTATATGAACGTCTTTGTCGGCCCCGATAGTTTTTAGAAACCGTAGAGTCTCCCGATAACAACCGAACATGACGTGCTGTCCGTTGTCGACCTCATCGTTGGTAAAGCGATCCGTGTACGAGGTGGCACGACCACCTAACTTCGGGCGGCTCTCAAGGACCACAACTCTGAAATTGTGGGAAGACAACTTTACTGCAGCACTCAACCCGGCAAAACCGCCTCCTATTATGGCGGCATCGTATTTACTCATCGTCTTCAGGCGCCACGTCGCACAGTCATACTTCTGTGCAGGCTGCACAGAATAGCTTGACTCCATACAATCGCAGCAATCATGGCCCTTCGAGGACGCGGCACGCGTACAACTTCAGAGAACACATCGTACCCACGCCGTTCAATGCGCTTAAGGATTTCAAAATAAATCGCCCGCATGATCTCTGCAGCGACGAGATTCATCTTGTCTGCTGGTGGAATAAGATGCGTCGCTTGTTGATAGAACTTGCGAGCTCGCTGACACTCAAATCGAATTAATTCATGGACGGGCGTTGACATCCCTTGGCGGATAACCTCAGGACTACATCCAAACCGCCGAAGATCCTCAAGTGGTAAATACAGACGCCCCGCTTCAAGATCAGTCGGCAAATCACGAATTATGTTGGTTAGTTGTAACGCCACTCCTAAGTTAATTGCATAATCTTGTGCACGTCTGTCGCTATAGCCAAAAATCTCGATGCAAACGAGACCAACCGACGACGCCACACGCAGACAATATTCATAAAGTTCATTAAATGTTTCGTATCGCTGACTATGAATATCCATTTCGACGCCTTCGACTAAATCTTCCAGCGGCTGACGCGGAAGATTGAACTGTTTCACATAAGGCTTCAATCGGCGTCCCTGCACTGTCAGCGGTTCCTTTTCGGTAAAGCAACAATCCACTTCACGACGCCAACCAGCCAGCTCAGACTCGAGAACAGCTGCTGTTCGATTCATCATGACCCCATCCACGGTTGGCAGATCAACTGCGTCATCCACCGCCCGACAAAAATCCCAGACAGCGATGATTGCCCGCCGTTTGTGGTCTGGAAGCACGAGAAACGAATAGTAAAAGCTGGTATCTCGACTCACGGTAAGCGCTGCCAATTAGCAGCCTTCCATATTATGGGCAAGAAATCGCCTGGCCCTAGTTTCGGTCGCCTCATACGAGGATCGTAGTCACTTGATTCTAGTTGGTCGAGGATCCGGCAACCGCCCAGCCAAGTGAAACGTAACTCCCAACCTAATCTGCCACCAACCTCATCGCAAACAGATCGTCCCAAGTCGAATAGCTGTCGATTGCGACTGGTAACATCGGCGATGGTAGTCCGCCACGCCTGAGAAAGTTGATCGCTGTCCAATTCTGACTCGCTAGCGCGAAACTTTCGGCTGACCTCTGACGGGATATAAAGCCGACCCCGTTGCCAATCGACATCGAAGTCTTGGAGAAAATTTGCGATTTGCAGCGCGGAACACAAACAGTCCGAAGTTCGTTCTAGAGCCTCCTCCCGCCGTCCTGCAATCCTAAGAACCAGTCGCCCGATCGGATTAGCAGACCGACGACAATAATCGAGCAGGGCCTCCCAACTCTCATATCTATCGACGGTGACATCCTGCCTAAAGGCACTTATAAGGTCTTCGAAAAGATTTACTGGAAGATCGCATCGTGTCATCGTGTGATTTACGGCCGCAAAAACGAGATCGCTCGACTGATCGGAATCAGGGTTCACATCTCCGCTCACCGCAGCATGGAATCTACGTAACCACTCGTCTAGCAGCTTCAGTCGTTCATTCGGAGTACGGTCGCCCTCATCAGCGAAATCATCAGCATAGCGAGCAAACGCGTAGACAGCCGCAATATGAGGGCGCATCTCAGCTGGTAGGACCCACGACGCAACTGGAAAATTCTCGTAATGGCGCCGCGCAACATCAGCACAAGTCGCGTAGGCTCTGGAAAATGAAGGATCCAACGTAGACACCGTTTGATAGCATAGTGCTCAATGCGCGACTTCGTCGCGGTCTTCATCGTTTTTCTACTCGTGGCGTTCGCCCTGCGCATGGCCACCTCTCTCCAGTGGTACAAGCGGGGGCAGTCCAAGATTCGTCGGACAATAACAGCGTCAGGTCAGTCGATCATCGCTGAAATTCCTGGAACTGACGGCCTAGAATTCTTCACAGAAGACACCAGAGCATTTCACTGGAAAAAACGCATAATTCAAAAGGAAGAAATTCGATCAACGCGTTTATTGATCAGCGGTGCACCAATCTCCGTTCGAGTCTCACAATTACTTCCAGACCCCACGCCGCTGCCACCATCAGATTTCCAGCAATCGGATACTATCGAACGGGAACACTGGGATGTTGCGATTGATCTCAAAAACACAACCGTTGTCGTCGAGTGCGGTTCGATTCGGGAGCGAGTCTCCCAAGAATTAGCTAGACAGGTCTTTGAGGCAGTGGCGAACGATATCGAACTCAGAGAAAAAGCGCAGCCGCCAGAACGGCTTACCACTTCTGCTCAGGAATCTCACAACGACGGTTAGTCACCCGTGCCAGCACAAAAAGAAGATCGGATAACCGGTTGACATACTTAAGCACTTCCGGCGGAACACTGCTGGAGTCCATAGCCACAATATTGCGCTCTGCCCGTCGGCACACCGATCGAGCGATATGAAATGTTGCCGCCGTTCGGTTTCCCCCAGGAAGGAGAAAGCTTTGAAGTGGACTGAGTTCAGCCTCGTAACGATCAATTGCGTCTTCGAGGCGACGCACTTCAAGCTCTCCAATAGTTGTCTTCTGTGCTCGATTTCGACTGGGGTCCCGTGGGTCAGCGAGACGTGCACCCACAGCAAATAAATCCCGCTGGATCTGAAGGACCAACGCCGCAAGGTCATCCTCCATACCGTAGGCCAGTGCCGAACCAAGGATTGCGTTCAATTCGTCGATGTCTCCGTACGCGGTTACTCGCTGATCGCACTTCGGCACCCGCGTGCCATCAAACAACGCTGTCTCTCCGCCATCACCTGTCTTTGTGTAAAGTTTCATGTCTGCGCCACCGTCTTTACAGTCGGGACATTACTATACTGCTGCATCACAGACCATGTCCGCCGTCAAATATAGCAACGTAACACCTCTTCCCTCTCCAGCCGCCCGTCGGCGTTTTCGACGTCGGTTGTTAAATTGGTATCACCGTCACGGTCGAGATTTACCCTGGCGAGACACACGCGATCCATACCATATTCTGGTTTCAGAGATTATGCTGCAACAAACCCAAGTGGACCGAGTCTTACCAAAATACCTGGAGTGGCTCGAGATATTTCCGTCATTCGAGTCGCTGGCCGCGGCTACGCCACGCCAGGTCAAGCAGAGGTGGTCCCCACTTGGATACAACGTTCGCCCAACGAGACTACACGCAATTGCTCGAGAGGTCGTCCAGAATTATGGTGGCCAACTTCCCTCTGATGAAGCGACGCTCAGGTCGTTCAAAGGCCTTGGTGATTACACGGTTGGGGCCGTGAGAAGCTTCGCCTTCGGTATGAGGGCTGCAATCGTCGATACAAATATCTCGCGGTTGCTTTTTCGGATATTTATCGCCCAGGGTGACCCAACGGACCATAAGGTCAAACGTCACCTCTGGAAACTTTCGGAGACGCTGTTACCACAGAAACGGGTGTTTGATTTTAATCAAGCCCTGATGGACTTCGGGGCTACTGTATGCGTAGCACGGACCCCACACTGTCCGGAGTGCCCTATGCGGAAAGATTGTCGGTCGTTCAAAATAAACAACCAAACATCGAAGGCCCCAAATCCTCGCTAATCAGAAAAAGGTAACTCCGTCACCTCTGCCGGCACTCGCTCAGATCCAGCATCAACATGGAGTAATGTTCCAGGCTCGAGCCATTTTCGATCCACATAACCTAACCCAATCATGGTTCCAGTCGTTCCAGAAAAACCTACGCTGGTTATCTTCCCCACTGTCTCAGCACCAGACCACAAACGTGCACCAACGCTTGGCCCAGAAGATTGATCACACAGGCTTTTCATTCGGAGTCCAATCAATTTTCTCGCCAGACGACCGTGGCCACGATGAAGAATCCTTACAACCACTTCCTGCCCCACGTAACACCCTTTTGTGAAACTAATCGCACGATTTTCTATCCCAGCTTCTAGTGGAATGACGTCGGCATTAAGATCGTTTGGGAAGACTGGACGACCTTGTTCGATGCGGACTACATCGGCAGTGTTTTCGTCGACTTCAGAGCACCCAGCTTCCAGTAGCATGCGCCGTAGGTCCTCCGTTGTCTCTCGCTCAGCCCACAAAGAAAATCCATTAATGCCAAACGGATCACAATGGCTGACAATCAATGACGCTCCACCTACTGACAACTGCTGGCATACATTAACTGGCCAACGACCAATCTGATCCGACAGCTGAGGAAGGACTTCCGCAAGATACGAATCCGCCTTCGGACCGGCGAGAACATATCCAGCCCACGTATCGGTCCAGTCTTCAATCGAAACGTCCTCTGTAAAAATAAGCTCCTCAAAGCGATCAACGAGAAGTTGTTTGACGCTTCCGTGTACATCCAATAGGAGCCGGCCTCCTACGTTCAACACTTCCGCATCAGCCACAATTCGACCCTGAGGCGTCAGATAGACAGCGTAACAGCCGTGCCCCTCTGGAAGGCTAACGATGTCATTAGTTAGTAGGCCCTGCAAGTAGGCAGCTCGGTCATCGCCGGCGATCGCAATCCGACCGCGATTCGATCTTGTGACAACGCCGACCGTCTCCTTCAAAGACCGATAACAATCAGGATTCATAATTCCTCGACTGAAATGATATGCTGAAAAAATGTTGATGTTGGTTACTCTAGTCCTCTTGCTCACAACTGCCGGCGCTGCCAGTGGTCAAACACTCGCAGACCAAGAATTAGGGTTATCTACTTTCAACATATTTTTTGGCTCGACCTTGGCCGGTATCGAGCGAGTGACTTTGAATCGATCAGCTGCAGGCTGGACTATTACGTCAAGTGGACAGCTCTCCCCTCCAATTGAACTTTTGAACCGAAACTTAGAAATCGAATACGACGATAACTGGGAACCTCGTCAACTCGTAATGGATGGACGTCGGCAGAATGAAGATTTTTTAGTCCGAACCTCCTTCTCTGATGGTTTTGCTACGAATAGCATCACAGACGGAAGCACAACCGAGGAACTCGAAGAACCCGTTAGTGCTAACTCCATAATTCTCCCTGATTATTTTTTTGGCTCGTACGAAGCATTGGCCATCCAACTTGCAACGCGGTCCGAAGGTGATCCCATACCGACCTACAACGCACTGCACGGCGCAGGTAACGTAATTGTCCTCGAAACAGTACGACGGCGCCTCGAAATAGGCCAACGCCCTCAAGACATCGCTGTATACCAACTTGCAGTAGAACAAGCCGAACGTACACTCAACGTAGAAATGTGGGTTGATGAAGACAGGCGTTTACTTCGTGTAAAGCTTCCAACGGCGGATCTCGATGTAATGCGACAGGATTTATCTTTAGTTTCGACCCGATTGAGTGGTGTCCACCTCCCCGGGGATTCGGCTGAACGAATTCCCATGACTGGCTTCAGTGTCGCCGCAACAATAACGACGCCGGTTGATCGAGAGGTTCCTCGGTCTGGCTGGCCGGTCGTCATTCTGACGCCGGGAACACGGTCGATCGACCGTGACGAGCACCTTTTTGGCGTGCCGATTTTTGCGCAGCTGGCCGCGGCGTTGAGTGAAAATGGCTATCTCGTTGTCAGATACGACAAACGAGGTGTCGGACAAAGTGGTGGGAGACCGGAATCGGCAAAAATTGAGGACTACGCCGATGACACACGGGCGGTCATTAACAGGGTCCGGAACCGTTCAGACGTCGATCGCAGTCGAATTACGTTACTCGCGCACGGTGAAGGTGGATGGATAGGGCTGAAAGCCGCGGCAGAGGATAATAGAGTTTCGGCTCTCGTCTTGCTAGCCACACCCAGTGTTGACGGCGCCACTCTGATTCTTGAACAACAAGCTATGGAATTCGATCGTCTCGAACTGTCTGACCAAGACCGGGCTGAATATGCTGCGCTACAACACACAATTCATGCCGCGGTTGTTGGTGATGGCGATTGGACCGGTGTTCCAAACACTATTCGTCGTCAGGCCGACACGCCCTGGTTTCGAAGTTTTATCGAATTCGAACCAGCGGACACTATTCGCCAAGTGAACCAACCGATCCTTATTCTTCACGGAACACTTGACCAGCACATCTCGTCTCGACACGCCAACGAGTTAGGAGCACTGGCTGAAAGACGTTCACGATCCGGGGCGACCGTGGACGTAGTCACGCTTGAGGGAATCAATCATCTCTTATCGGAGTCCGTACTCAATGACAACTATCCTGACCAGACGGAAGCTACGGTAGCAAAGGCAGTGACTGAAAGAATAATCAATTGGATCGGGAAAACCTTGAAACTAAACCCGTAACTTCGCAACCCATGTGGATCCTTCGCTTTTCAAACGACAACACAGAACGCATTCTCAGAATAACCCCTGGAAGCCCTCGAACAGTCGGACGAGGCCCGAGGTCGGACTTCGTTCTATCGGGTGCGTTGCTATCCAGAATACATTGCCGTCTACTAATTACGAATAACGAGTTAACAGTTGAAGACATGAACAGCACGAACGGAACGTTCGTCAACGACCAGCGGATATCGGAGTCGCAACTCAACTCTGGCGACCGATTAAGATTGGGGCGACTTGAACTAATCGTCTCTGAAGAATAAGTCGTTACTTTCGAGGTTGTGAGGGTCTAATTTCGACACGGCTAGGAAGACTTCTAGGCTGATGACCTAACAAATCGACGACGACTTGGGCAACATCTCTGGGGTCCAGTTTTCTCGTAATCGATGAACTTTCATCATTGCCTGAAAACCGAGTATCAACCGAGCCAGGCGCAACACAACTCACCCGAATATTGTCGTACCGAAGTTCCTGCATTAGCACTTCGCTAACCGCGTCAAGACCGGCCTTAGACGCACAGTACGCCGCACCGCCAGAAAACGGGTGGCTACCCGCTAAACTGCTGATGTTGATAATCCACCCTCCTCGGCTAGCTTTCAGCAACGGGATAGCTGCTCGACATGCAAAGAAAACACCACTGAGGTTTGTTTCGATCACCTTGTTCCAGTCCTCTATCGACAACTTGGCCAATTCCTGGAAATGTCCGACGCCGGCGTTATTAATCAAGATATCCAGTCGTCCAAAAGTGTCGACCGTCCGTGCCATTAAGTCTTCCATCTGCCCTGGCTCACGAACATCGGCTGAGTAACTTTCGATCCGACCTGATTGCTTCTCAGACCCAACTGTAGTGGCAATCTGGTGAGCAACCGAAGACAGTAAATCGGTTGAACGGCCAGAGAGCATGACGTTGAACCCCTGCGCCGCTAACGCCGTCGCAATGGCCTGACCAATGCCACGGGATGCTCCCGTGACAGTTACGACCCTACTTTCCAGCTGATCATCAGTCATGTGCAATAGAATACCGCTCCAGAGGTTCAAGAATGTCAATTGTTTCAATCGTTGGTGCGGGACAGCTTGGCGGTATGCTTGCGTTTACGCTCGCAACTAATGAAAGAGTTCGTGAAATTAGACTGATCGACACAACCGAAGCAATTGCGTCAGGAACAGCACTCGATATACAGCAGGCAGGAGCCGTCGAGAGATTTGATACTACGGTTGTGTCCTATCGAGAATTGCCCGCAGTCATTGGGTCAGACATCGTAATTCTGACTGGTCCGGCTAAAAGACCTGCCACAGAATGGAGTGACGATGATGGTCTAGAAATACTCCAACAGTTAGGGCATCTCAATCGGCGGGCCTTGATAGTCTGTGCTGGAAGTGGACATCGGCAGTTAATCGAACGAGGCGCTGCGGAAACGTCACTCTCTGGAAACCGCGTCGTCGGCTCTGGACCCTACGCGCTGCAGAACGCACTGAAAACTCTAGTAGCGCTCGAACTACAATGTTCAACCCTTGATGTGTCCTTAGCAGTTCTCGGAGCCCCACCGGCTAATCTCGTCATTCCATGGAGTGGAGCGTCGGTCCAAGGCGTTCAATTGTCAGAATTGCTTTCTCAAAAAACACTCAAGTTGATTCAGGAGAAAGTAGTCCGGCGTTGGCCTCTTGGTCCTTACGCCCTGGCAGCCGCAGCAGCAAGACTGTGCGAAATCGTTCTTCAGCAAACAAGCACCTATGGAATTAATTGCTACGCTGTCCTCAACGAAGAATCAAACCTGCCCGGTCGCGTAGCTGCAGTAACCGCAAGTATTGACAGATCAGGTATTAAACAAATCGTTCCGCCGGTGTTGAATATAAGAGAGCAGGTGGCGCTCGACAATGCGCTTTTGAAGCGTTAGTGCGTCGTTTGAAGGTCCAGGCAATAATTCACAGCGCCAATGTTTAACGACCAACCTCGTGGTCGACCCAAGAAGTTCAGACTACTGTCTCCTGGTGACTCACCACACGATCAAATACAGAGCCAAATTCCTTAATCAGAACCTTCTCGACTGACTCGCATGACATTCGAGAACCCGTTATACGCGACAGAGAGGTTACGCCCTTTCCATCAATACCGCACGGTCGAATTAGATCGAAATAGGTGAGATCAGTTGAAACATTCAGGGCGAAACCGTGACTCGTTACCCACCGTGAAAAGCGGACACCGATAGCAGCGAGTTTATTATCGCCAACCCATACACCCGTCAGACCCGGAATCCGATTGCTGCGAACACCAAACGTCAAGACCGTTCTCATGATCACGGCTTCCAAGTCTCGTACGTAACGATGAACATCGCAGCGGTCAGGACGTAAATCGAGAATGGGATAGCCGACCAACTGGCCTGGGCCGTGGTAGGTGACATCTCCACCACGTGTTACATCATGAAGTTCGACACCCATTGCGGACAATTGCGCTGGGGTTACCAAAAGATTAGAAAGACGATGGCGCGCGTTTACACCAAGAGTGACAACATGTGGATGTTCCACCAAGAGCAAGACATCAGGCACCTCATTATTACGTCGCTGTCTAACTAGTGTCTGCTGGATTTCCAAGGCATCGGCGTACGGCATCATGCCCAGCTTACGAACTTCGAACGCCGACTGCCTTGACATAAACCTAGACTGGAAGTTTGTAAAACGAGTTTACAGAAGGCTTTCCTCGAACTTTTCAAGATGCTCCTTGACACGACTCATGAATCGGTCAGCCACTGCACCATCAATAATACGGTGATCGAACGCTAGCGTAAGATACGAACGGGGTTGAGCGACAACTTCTCCATTCACTACGACAGGACGGACTTCGACAGCACCCATGCATAAGATCGCAAGTTGCGGTTGATTGATGATAGGCATCCCCAAAATCGAACCAAAGACACCAGGATTGGTAACCGTGAAAGTCCCACCAACAACCTCTTCAGGCTGAAGCTGCTTCGAACGTGCTCGGTTCGATAGGTCACCTATCGACCGACTAAGTTCTACCACACTCTTAGTGTGTGCATTCCTTATCACTGGCGCTATTAATCCCCAGTCGAGGGCAACCGCTATAGCCAAATTGACGTCTGCCCTGTAAACAATATTGCTGCCGTCCATTGATGCATTCACAATCGGCACTTCTTGTAGCGCCTCGACGACCGCCTTTGCGACAAACACCAGGTAACTTAATTTGTGTCCGGCTTCCTCATATGTAGAACGATGCAGCCCCCGAAGCTCTGACACACGTGAGAAATCAACATCGAACACGGTGTGCACATGAGCAGACGTGCGTCGACTTTCCACCATGCGCTCTGCGATGCGACTACGCATTGCCGTCATGG